>JAGCLX010000126.1 GCA_017646785.1 Alistipes sp. | reverse complement strand
TCGGCCTTCAGGGGTCGAGGTATGTCGTTTGCCGAGGTGAGAGAGTACCGCATTGGCGACGATGTGCGCGATATAGACTGGAACGTCACCGCCCGCTCGGAGCGTCCTCATGTCAAGGTCTTCGAGGAGGAGCGTGAACTCACGATGATGCTCATTGTCGATGTGTCGCCATCGCGCATGTTTGGCTCCAAGGAGCTGACAAAGAAGAATGTGATCACTGAGATTGCCGCCACGTTGGCCTTCTCGGCGGCTAAGAACAACGACAAGGTAGGTTGCATACTCTTCTCGGACAAGGTGGAGAAGTTCATCCCCCCGAAGAAGGGTCGAGCACATGTGATGATGATCATCCGCGAGCTTGTAGGCTTCGAAGCTCAGGGCACCTCAACAAATATCTCTGAGGCATTGCGCTACCTTGTGGGTGTGAATAAGAAGCGAACTACGACCTTCCTGTTGTCTGACTTTATCAATGCCGAGAGCGACATGGAGAGGCTGGATGATGCCCTCAAAATCGCATCGTCGAAGCATGACATCATGGCTATTAAGGTCTACGATGAGCGCGATAGGGAGTTGCCCAACGTGGGTATCGTCGAGGTGGAGGACTCGGAGAGTGGTCGCAGAGAGTGGCTCGATACCTCGTCGCGCGCTGTGCGTCGCTTTTGGAGGGAGAGCTACGACGAGCGTGATGCTGTAATGCGCTCTATGTTGCAACAAAATCGTGTCGATGTGGCTGATGTGGCCACGGGAGAGGATTATGTTGTGGAGCTTATAAAGATGTTTAAACAACGATGAAACAACGACTTATAAATAGCGTAAGAGCGCTTGTCGTGGTGGTTGCTGCGCTTGTGGCGTGTGGCGTAGAGTCGCATGCTCAGTCCCCTGTCGTTAGTGGCCGCCTATCGAGGGATAGCGTGGAGGTGGGTGACCAGTTCGACTATACGATAGATGTTGAGGTTGACGTGGCAACGCTCTGGGCACCACCTGTCTATGGCGATATGCTCACCAAGGAGCAGAGAGATAGTCTAAGCGTGGCTAAGCGCACGATGTCGACCTATAAGGATTACAACGACGACATCTTAGAGGTGATTAAGGATTACCCCATCGATACGCTCAAGGTTGATGGTCGACGCCTGCATCTGCGTAAGCGTTACCGCATGGCTGTCATGGAGACGGGAGTGATACCCTTCGTGCCCGTTATCGCCTATATGGAGAAGAACCGCGATGTGGCAGATACGCTCTACTCGCGCGATACGTTGCGCCTAAATGTCAAGGGCTATGAGGAGCTCGACACCACGCTCTTTATCAAGTTCGACCCCGCAACCAACGGAATTGTGGTCGACAGCCTTGCTGCGCGTCAGAAGTTACGCGATGGAGGCCTCTTCGAGCAGAAGGACTTGCCATTCATCTTCGCGGAGGTTAAGGACTATGTTATTTATGGAGCTATGGCGCTGATACTCCTCGGATTGGTGGTGTGGTTGCTCGCGTGGTACATCGCACGTTACTTGCGCAATCGTGCTGTCGTGCCACCCCCAGCACCTAAGATACCGCCCCATGTGGTGGCGAATAAGGCGCTCGTGGAGTTGGGACATCGCAAGCTATGGCAGAAGGGTAAGTTCAAGGCCTACTACACGGCGCTAACCTCTATCTTGCGTACCTATATCTCGGGTCGTTGGGATATAGGAGCGTTGGAGATGACCACTGACGAGATTATCGCAGCACTGCGCGATGTCGAGATGCCGTCAGCAAGCCGTACCGACCTTATCACCACGCTTCGCACTGCCGACATGGTTAAGTTTGCCAAGGCTGAGCCCGAGGCTGAGGAGAATGAGGAGAGCCTAAGCCGCGCGCTATACTTCGTGGAGAATACTAAGCTCGTGGACGTGGAGCGTAATGAGGGTAAGCAGGATATTAACATTAAGACAAACATCGAAGACTAATGAGAGGATCTCACTACATATATGTTGCTCTATGCATGATGCTCCTTGGTGTCGTCTTGCCCGATAGTGTTATGGCGCAGTACTACCCCGAGCGAAAGATGGTGCGCGAGGGTAACGAGCTGTTCAAGAACCGCAACTATCGTCGCAGCCTCAACAGCTACAACAACGCCCTCGACCACGACTCACTCAACTACGAGGCGCTCTACAACCGCGCTAATGCCTACTATCAGGCTACAGCCAACAAGGCAGAGGGTGATGATACGTACGACTTCAAGACCTCGAACGCCTACTATGAGCAGATTGTTGCCGACACGCTTCTGTCGGATAAGCAGCGCGCGGAGCTATATCGCAACCTTGGCGAGAGTCTCTTTACGCAGCAGGAGTACGAGGCGGCGCTCAACTCGTTCCGTGAGTCACTGCGCCTGAACCCCGATGATAAGGAGGTTAAATATAACTATGTGCTCACCAAGCGCATCGTTGACCAAAAGCGTGCTGCTGAGAACCAAAATCAGGATCAGAACCAAGACCCAAACCAGAACCAGGATCAGAATCAGAATGGCAAGGGGGATAACAACCAGGATAACCAGAACCCCAACCAGAATGAGGATAACAAGGATAATGGTGGTCAGGATGAAAATCAGGGTGATGAGAATCAGGATGAGCAGAATGGTGGCCAGGATGACCAGCAGGATAAGGGTGGTCAGGATGAGCAGGATGGTGCTCCCCAGCCTAAGGAGTTGAGCCCCGAGAAGGAGCGCATGCTCGATGCTATACAGGCCGAGGAGGATAAGACGCAGGAGAAGCTCAACGATGATAAAAAGCGAGGTGTTATAATCCCAGGAAAGAAGAATTGGTAGTATGACTTTTTTATATCCTAACATATTTTGGTTGGCACTCATAGTGCCGCTTCTTGCCGCCTACTACATCTTTGTGTCGCGACGTGAGGCCACACTCACTGTGTCGACCATAGGTGGTAAGCGTGTGCCCCGCACTTTGCGCTACTGGTTGCGTCCACTGCCCACCATACTGCGCCTTGCGGCACTCCTCATGCTTATCGTAGCACTTGCCCGCCCCGTTGAGGTGAGCAATGAGCGAGAGACAACAACCGAGGGTATAGACATCGTTTTGGCGATGGATATCTCGGGTACGATGCTTGCGCGCGACTTCAAGCCCGATCGTCTTACGGCGGCAAAACGCCTGGCATCTGAGTTTGTTGCCGAGCGCCATGGTGACCGCATTGCCGTAGTAGCCTTTGCTGGTGAGGCATTTACGCAGGCTCCGCTAACATCGGATCAGGCGACTATAGAGACCATGCTTTCACGCCTGCGCAGTGGCGTTGTGGAGGATGGTACAGCCATAGGTAATGGCTTGGCTACGGCAGTGAACCGTCTGCGTGAGAGTAGTGCTAAGTCGAAGGTCATCATCTTGCTTACGGATGGTGTTAACAATCGCGGTCAGGTATCTCCCCTCATGGCGGCAGAGATAGCACGCGACATGGGTATAAAGGTGTATACCATTGGTGTCGGAACGCGTGGTCGTGCGCCCTACCCTGCGGTGGATATGTTTGGTAACCACACCACGGTTATGGCCGATGTGGAGATTGATGAGGAGTTGCTTGAGGAGATAGCCTCTGTGACGGGTGGTAACTACTACCGCGCAGTGAATGAAGAGGCTCTGAAGGAGATATACGCAGAGATTAACACGCTTGAGAAGAGCGAGGTGCAGGTGACGAACTATCAAACCTACGAGGAGCTATTCCTAATGTGGTTGGTGCTTGGTCTTCTGCTCCTGGGTGTGGAGTTCTTAATCGACAAGGTGGTGCTTAACCGCTTGCCATAAAACCGAATGATGATGAATGAGATAGATATATTTGAATTCGCAGCACCCGAGAGGCTGTGGTGGCTCATTGCCGTGCCAGTGATTATGCTCGGCTATTGGGCTGCGCGCCAGTGGGCAGCGTATAAGTTACGTAGTCTGGGTAATAGCAAGACGCTGGGTGAGCTTATGCCCGAGCGCTCTAAGGTGCGTGGTTGGATAAAGGTGTCGCTATTTGCTGTGGCTGTTGGCTTTGCGGTGCTGGCACTCGCGCGACCACAGACGGGCTCCAAGCTACGTAGTGTGGAGGCTGAGGGTAGGGAGATAGTGCTTGCTGTTGACGTGTCCAACTCGATGCTCGCAGAGGATACCGAGCCCAGCCGCATGGCGCGCACACGCTACGCTATACAGCAGCTTACGCGCCACATGGAGCAGGATAACGTGGGTATTGTGGCCTTTGCTGACGATGTAGAGGTGCTGTTGCCCATCACCTCGGACTATAAGATGGCAGAGTCGAAGCTGCGTAGCCTTACCCCCGCGCTTATTGCTAATCAGGGTACTGATATCGGCGAGGCATTGGAGGCGTCGTTGCTCTCCTTCTCGAACAACACGCGCACTAAGCGTAGCAGGGTTATCATCTTGATTACGGATGGCGAGGCGCACGATGACAAGGCGTTGGCTGTTGCCGAGCGTGCTAAGCAGGAGGGTGTCATCATCTGTTGCATTGGTATCGGCACACCCGAGGGTACGGCACTGAAGATTGACGGCAAGATGGTCGAGGATGAGGACGGTAAGATGGTCGTTACCAAGCTCAATGAGCAGCTACTCAGTGATATAGCCTCGACTACCGGCGGTATATACATTCGCTCTACAAACTCAAGTTTCGGACTCGAGGAGGTTGTGGCAGAGCTTGATAAGTTAGAGAGAACGGAGCTCACACAGCGTAACTTCGAGGAGTATGACGAGGAGTATATGTGGTTTTTGGGCGTAGCCCTCTTGCTGCTTGTTGTGGAGTTTGTGGTGCTCGGCCGCCGCAACCCCTTGCTCAAGGGAGTGACGCTGTTCGACAGAGAGAAGATATAGATATAAACAACATAAGTATAACACTTTAAAAACTACTACTATGACAATTAGAGAGTTGGAACCCAAACTTATCTGGGAGCAGTTTGATGACATCACACGTGTTCCCCGTCCCTCAAAGAAGGAGGAGAAGATTATCGCATGGCTTCAGGAGTTTGCCGTAAAGCATGGCTTCGAGCATGAGACTGATGCTACTGGTAACGTCGTAATCCGCAAGGCAGCCACTGCAGGTTATGAGAACCGCCCTGCAGTCATTCTTCAGTCACACATGGATATGGTGTGCGAGAAGCGCTCAGATGTGGAGTTCGACTTCGAGAACGACCCCATCCGCACATTCATCAAGGATGGTTGGGTATATGCCGAGGGCACAACACTTGGTGCTGACTGCGGTATCGGTATGGCTGCTGCATTGGCAGTATTGCTCGACAACAGCTTGGAGCACCCCGCTATTGAGGCGTTGTTCACCGTAGACGAGGAGACAGGTCTTACAGGTGCCTTTGGTCTTGGCGAGGGTATGCTCACTGGTAAGTACCTCATCAACCTCGACTCTGAGGATGAGGGTGAGCTCTTCATCGGTTGCGCAGGTGGTATCGACACCGTTGCTACGATGCAGTATGAGACAGAGGAGGCTCCCGAGGGCTATACCTTCGTACGCCTTGAGGTAGGTGACTTGCTGGGTGGCCACTCAGGTGACGACATCGACAAGGGTCGTGCTAATTCTAACAAGCTTCTTGCGCGCTTCCTATACAACGCTATCGACACATTCCAGGTTGTTCTTGCCGACTTCAACGGTGGTAACTTGCGCAATGCCATCCCACGTGAGGCATACGCTATCGTAGGTGTGCCCACAGAGTCTAAGGAGGACTTCGAGGAGCGCTACTTGGAGTTTGGCCAGGCGTTGATGGAGGAGTTCAAGCACACAGAGCCCGATATGCGCTTCGCTGTTGAGGATGTGGAGAAGGCTCCCGCTGTTGTTATGTCTAACGACGACCTCTGCTACTTGCTTCTCACCATCGTAGGTCTTCCTAATGGTGTGTTGGCAATGTCATTCGCTATGCCCGGTCTCGTTGAGACCTCTTCTAACCTCGCATCTATCAAGTTCAACCACGAGGAGCAGAAAATTACCGTTACTACATCGCAGCGCTCATCTGTTGAGAGCGCTAAGCTCTATGCTGCACAGACCATCGAGTCTGTATTCTATCTTGCTGGCTTCGATGTTGAGCACTCTGACGGCTATCCAGGTTGGGCTCCCAACCCCGACTCACAGTTGCTTAAGACCTCTGTAGATTGCTACCGCCGCCTCTTCGCTGCTGAGCCTAAGGTGCGCGCTATCCACGCAGGTTTGGAGTGTGGTCTTTTCCTCGAGAAGTACCCCCACCTCGAGATGGTATCGTTCGGTCCTACCTTGCGTGGCGTACACTCGCCCACTGAGCGCCTTGAGATTGCTACTGTGGATAAGTTCTGGAAGTTGCTTGTAGAGCTTTTGAAGGTGGTAGAGTAACTAATACCCATATGACGTGGCTACACTTATCGAAGTGTTGAGTGCTTTTCGTGCCTCGATGGTCACATTCAAGACGCTTACACCACAGCGTATTACCCCAGAGAGTGTCTTTGTCGGTAATCACGCTGTGGTGTGTCGTTCTGTTATGGAGGGTAGTGGCGTGGTGATGTCGCTGAAGTGCTACCCTCGACCACGACGCAATGCCCCAGTAATATATGGCGAGTCGTTTTATCGCAATGAGGTGGGCATATACACACTTAATCATGGGTGTGAGTATCTCGATATAGTGGCGGAGCCGTGGATTGATGGCTGCACTCTCGGTTCACTCCTCCGCACACGAAGGTGTGACTACACATCTCTGTCGAGGGCTTTCGACCGCATGGCTGTGGATGTGCTGCGTGGTAGGCGTGCCCACGGAGATATCAAGCCCGATAATATAATCATATCGCCCGACGGCAGCATGGGCCTCATTGATTACGATGCCGCGTGGGTGCCAGGCCTTGTGGATGCCGATATTGAGGAGGTGGGAACGCCAGCCTTTAGCCATCCGCTGCGTGTGGGTAAGTGCTTCGATGCCTATATAGACGACTATCCCATTGCGCTAATAAGCATTATGCTTGCAGCGTTGTCTTACAACCGTGAGGGCTTTGAGCCGTATATCACAGATGATTATTCACTCTTTACCAGCTCGGATGTATACCTCGGATCGGACGTATTGCTTAATGAGGCAATCACAATCTTTGAGCGTAAGCGCGATGCTGTGCATTACAACATAGCACGCTCCTTGTGTGGTAGTGATGGTCATATCGTGGGCCTTGCCGATATGCTCGAGCAGAGCGGAAGACTATTGCCTAAAATACCTCGCGTAAAACACGAATAGACTCCACCGCTTTGATAGACTCAAGGTGGTAGGCGTAGTACTTGAGCATGGCATCGAGGAACTCAACGCGCTCGGTGCGGTTGAGACCTATCTCACCGAGGTAGCGCACGTCACACTCGAGCATGTCGTGCAGTATGCGGGCATTCTCGGGCGTGAGTGCCGCGCTTGGAATAAGGGCGTGGGGTGTGAAGTGACCATCACGCATGTCGAGCCATGCACCATCTATATACTCGTTGTCGGGGGAGAAGCCTAAGGGTCGGCTAAGGTTGGCAAGAAACCATAAGTGGAAGTTGGCTATGCCCTCCTCTATGGCGTCGAGTGCCGCCACAGAGCCCCACACAAAGTCGAAGAGCTCGTGTGCCGACTCGTTATCCTTGACAAGGCGATAGAGCACCTCTGCCATAAAGAGCGATATCGTGGACTTGCGGATGTCGAAGGGCGTAGACTGTAGCACGATGCTTGGCACAAGGTCCTTCATGCGGTGCATAGACATCTTCGACGATTGCAAACCCTCAAACTCCACGGCAAACATAGGCTGCAAGAGAGCCATTTTAGATCCCTTTGCCGTGGGTTTAACTCCCTGTACCATATAGCTTTGTCGACCATGAGTGTCGGTGAGCATGTGCACGATGACACCCTTCTCGCCATACTTGAGTGTGCCGAGAACAATGCCACGTGCTTTGTACGATTTTAGTGCCATGCTATTCGGGGTCGTGCCACTTGCCGTCCGCCTTGATAATCTCGATAAGGTGGTCGAGAGCCTCCGTCTGGTGGATGTTGCGCTCGACAACCTCACGTCCGCGATATAGGGTGATGTGCTCGGG
>JAGCLX010000125.1 GCA_017646785.1 Alistipes sp. | reverse complement strand
TATTTTGCAAATACCTTGCCAAAGTATTTGACTAAATAATTCTTTTATTTACTCCTCATTTATACCCTCAGTGCAAAACTACTCTTTTGCCCGATTTATAAATAAATGAAGAAACCTAACTACGTTGTCTCGTTGCCAACGTAGCTGTATGAGTTTATATCAACTCTCGTGCCAATATAACGATTGGTGATAAAAAATTATTGCGTACCAAAATCTCGCTTTCGACCTTTTGGCGACTTTCCAGCCCATTATAGACAAAAAGACCGCCAAACAAGTCGCTTGGCAGTCCTTTGAATTATTCGATGTGTTACTAAATATCGTGCGAGAGGGGTGCGGGAACGGTGTCGCGCATGTCGAAGTCGCCCCAGCGCTCAGCAACATAGTCGAGCGTTGAGAGTATCTCCTCCACGTCAAACGAGGTCACAAGCTTTAGGCGTGTCTGTTTGAAGTCGGGAAGACCCTTGAAGTAGTTTGTGAGGTGGCGGCGCATCTCGAGGATGCCCACGCGGTCGCCCTTCACCTCCAGCGACTTTGCGAGGTGCTCCTTGGCAATGGCTACGCGCTCAATGACTGTGGGTTGTGGCAGCAGCTCGCCCGTCTCGAGATAGTGCTTACACTCGCGGAATATCCATGGACGACCATACGTTGCACGACCTATCATCACGCCATCGACACCATAGCGGTCGAACATGAGTTTGCACTTCTCGGCAGAGTCCACATCGCCATTTCCGATGATGGGGATGGTGATGCGTGGGTCGTTCTTAATTTTACCAATAAGCGTCCAATCTGCCTCGCCACGATACATCTGCGAGCGTGTGCGACCGTGAATGGTAAGTGCTGCAATACCAACATCTTGCAGACGCAGGGCTATCTCCTCGATGTTCTTCATCTCGTCGCTCCAGCCGAGGCGTGTCTTCACGGTTACGGGCTTATTTACGGCCTTGACGATTTGGCGTGTCATCTCCACCATGAGGTCGGGGTCCTTCATCATGCCCGAGCCTGCTCCGCGGTTAGCGATCTTCTTGACGGGGCAGCCGAAGTTGATATCGATAATATCGGGGTTTGCACTCTCGGCTATGCGTGCTGCCTCGACCATAGGCTCTATGAGGTGGCCATATATCTGTATGCCCACGGGGCGCTCCATGTCGGCGATGTTGAGCTTGGCGCGCGACTTCCACGCATCGCGTATCAGACCATCCGACGATATGAACTCCGTGTAGACGACATCGGCACCAAAGCGCTTACACATATAGCGAAACGAGGGGTCGGTGATATCCTCCATGGGAGCAAGAAAGAGGGGCTGTGAGCCCAATTCTATATCAGCTATCTTCATAAAATGCATTAATTGTTCGACAAAGGTACTAAATTTTTGTTGTATATGGTGATTATTTCGTAAAGAAAACGTACCTTTGCACCCACGATTATAAATATAGGTAACTATGATAAATGCAGAAGAGTTTATTTTGAGCGTCGTGAAGCGTGCAACCGAGGAGTTGTACGGCGTAGGCGACAACATTCAGATACAGAAGACCCGTAAGGAGTTCGAGGGTGATTACACCGTAGTGGTATTCCCCTTGCTCAAGGCCTCGCGTAAGTCGCCTGAGGCTACAGCTACTGAGTTGGGTGAGAAGATCGTTGCTTCAACACCCGAGATTAAGTCGTTCAACGTAATTAAGGGCTTCCTTAACCTCGCTATCGACTCATCATTCTGGGCTGCGCGTTTTAAGGAGATTGTCGAGACTGAGAACTATGGTATGGCACCCGCATCGGGTCGCACAATCATGATCGAGTACTCATCACCCAACACCAACAAGCCCCTCCACCTCGGTCACGTGCGTAACAACTTGCTTGGCTACTCTGTGGCTACCATCCTCAAGGCTAATGGTCACAACGTAATCAAGGTAAACCTCGTTAACGACCGCGGTATCCACATCTGTAAGTCTATGCTCGCATGGCAGCTCTACGGTGGTGGCGAGACTCCCGCATCATCAGGTATGAAGGGTGACCACCTCGTGGGTAAGTACTACGTTGAGTTCGACAAGCACTACAAAGAGCAGGTTAAGGCTATCGTAGCGGAGAAGGGTATCTCGGAGGACGAGGCAAAGAAGCAGGCCCCCATCATGCTCCAGGCGCAGGAGATGTTGCGTAAGTGGGAGGCTAAGGATCCCGAGGTTTACACACTTTGGGAGACTATGAATGGTTGGGTATACGAGGGCTTCGACGTAACGTACAAGGCTATGGGTGTCGACTTCGACAAGGTATACTACGAGTCGCAGACCTACCTCTTGGGTAAGAGCCTTGTTGAGGATGGCTTGAAGAAGGGTGTATTCTTCCGCAAGGAGGATAACTCCGTATGGATCGACCTCGAGGCTGACGGCCTTGACCAGAAGCTCTTGCTCCGTGGCGATGGCACGTCGGTATATATGACCCAGGACCTCGGTACAGCGCTCAGCCGCTTCGAGGAGAACAGCCTCGACGATATGATCTACGTTGTGGGTAACGAGCAGAACTACCACTTCCAGGTGTTGAAACTTGTGTTGAAGAAGCTCGGCTATGAGTGGAGCGACAACATCTTCCACCTCTCTTACGGCATGGTTGAGTTGCCCGAGGGTAAGATGAAGTCACGCGAGGGTACCGTTGTAGATGCTGACGACCTCATCGCTGATATGATTGGCACAGCACGCGAGATGTCTGACGAGCTCGGTAAGCTCGATGGCTGCTCTGAGGAGGAGGCTGCGGCAATCTGCGAGATGGTGGGTCTTGGTGCGTTGAAGTACTTTATACTCAAGGTAGACCCTAAGAAGACCATGCTCTTCGACCCCCGCGAGTCTATCGACTTCAACGGTAACACCGGTCCATTCATCCAGTACACCCACGCACGTATCCGCTCTATCTTGCGTAAGGCAGAGGAGGCGGGCATCGATGCAAGTACATATACCAACGCTACGCTCCTTCCCGAGGAGGTTGAGCTTGTTAAGGCGTTAGCGGAGTATCCAGCAGTTGTACGCACAGCGGGTGAGCAGTTTGCACCCTCGGTTATCGCAGCATACGCCTACGACCTCGCTAAGCAGTTCAATGGCTACTACCACGACCACTCAATCCTCAAGGAGGAGAACGTGGCGGTTCGCTCATTGCGCTTGAAGCTCGCAGCGGAGGTGGCACGCGTCATTCGCTCGGCGATGTCTTTGCTTGGTATTAACGTACCTGAAAGAATGTAATTTGTTGAGATAGTAGCGCATCTACTGCCGCTAACGAATTATCTCAGCAATGGGCAGTACGCCTTAGTACAGCCCATCGCCTCGAAATTCGCCGAGCGTTGTATCTGCACTACTCTAACAACAAATTGGGTTAATATAATAAGTGGGGGTGTCCAATAGCCGTTGGATAACCCCCTTATTTTTAAGACTATGAGGCAGAACTATTACATACTTCTATTGGTGGCGATGTTGTTGGTGTCGTGCGGCGGTGCGAAAACCAAAAAGCAGGAGATAAAGGATGTGGCCGTAGAGCACTACGAGCCTGGTACACGCCAGGTGGACGTCGACTTCGATATCTATCGTTATACCTCAAAGGAGGAGTTCGATGGCGCTATTGGTCGCTACTGGGATGGCTTTGACTTTGAGTGTGGTGAGCGCGTTGTGGAGTACGACACCGTGAGTGTCACACAGGCTTTTGTCGACTATGTCGCATACATCAACGTGGGCATGGAGCCTAAGCAGTGCGACTCACTGCTTAGATCGCTTATGCACCGCGCTGAGGAGAGCCGTCAAGTGCTCGACCTCTTCGCATATGTAGCCGAGAGCGTGCTTCATGATCCCAACTCGCCAATGCGTAACGACGAGCTATACATCCCCATCCTTGAGGTCTTGGTGGAGTCGCCACTATACGATGAGTATGACCGCATAGCACCTGCATATGACCTTGAGTTAGCGCGACAGAACCGTATTGGTAATGTAGCAAACGACATCGTCTATACATTAGCAAGTGGTAAGACGGGCAGACTCCATAGTATTGATGCCGAATACGTTATCTTGATGTTCTCAAATCCAGGATGTCCAATGTGTCGTGAGATTATCGAGGAGATAGGTGCTTCGCCGCTTATCAACGAGATGATGGAGAATGACCTTATTGAGGTGTTGGCCGTATACCCCGATGAGGACCTTGAGGCGTGGCGCGACCATATAGGTGATATTCCTCAGAGTTGGATAAATGGCTACGATGATGGCATGCGTATCACGCAGGAGCGAAGCTATAATCTTCAGGCAATACCCTCGCTCTATCTCCTTGATAGCGAGAAGAGAGTGATAATAAAGGATGGCACTTCGGTGGCACAGATCGAGAATGCCATAGCGTACTTTGAGGCGATGTAGCATGAGGGATTTCGTTGCCATAGACTTCGAGACTGCCAATAGCGACCCATCGAGCATCTGCTCTGTGGGCATCGTCGTTGTGCGCGAGGGTAGGGTACAACAGCGTGTGCATCGCCTTGTACGCCCTGTACCCAACTACTACTCGTTCCATAATACGCGCGTGCACGGCATGACACGCAAAGATACAGACTTTCAAGTGGGTTTTCCGATGGTGTGGCGCGAGTTGCAGCCGATGTTTGCGGGTTTGCCCTTCGTGGCGCATAATGCTCCCTTCGAGCAGCGCTGCTTGAGGGCTGTGCACGAGGCATACAACATGCCATATCCTGAATATACATTTCACTGCACATGTCGCACAGCGCGCAAGGTATTTGGCAAGGAGTTGCCCAACCACCGCTTGCCCACCGTGGCACTGGCGTGTGGCTTTGAACTTGCTGCGCACCACCATGCCCTCGCGGATGCCGAGGCGTGCGCCGCTATAGCACTCAAAATTTTGTAACGATGAAGCCTATTTTAGAGATATTCACTGCTCTGGGTGAGCGACTTGCCTACTTTGGTAGCACCGAGAAGAGTAACCGCATTATAGAGGAGGCTATCGCGGCTAATGGTTGGTTTACGCGCGCAGATATACTGCGTGCCGTGGAGGCCATTTGCACCGAGATGCTCGACCGAGATAAGTTGCTTGCGTGGCTAAGTGGCTATGCTCAATCTGCAGAGCCTAAGCGTGTTGCGGTCATCATGGCGGGTAATATCCCATTGGTGGGTTTCTTCGACCTGCTGTGTGTGCTTGCTGCGGGTCACGAGTGCTACCTTAAGCCCTCGAGTAAGGATAGCGTTTTGATGTTCTATATTATTGAGCAGCTGCGAGATATAGAGCCATCTATTGCAATTTATGACTACTCGGCAGAGGCTAAATATGACATGGCTATCGCTACGGGTGGTGACGATGCTAACGCCTATTTCCGTGAGCACTTTGCAAGTACGCGCACGTTATTGCGTGGTAGCCGCCATTCGGTTGCGGTACTAAATGGTGCTGAGAGTACTGAGGAGTTGTGTGCACTATATAACGATATTACGGCATATTCGGGTCTTGGTTGTCGCTCGGTGTCGATGCTCTTTGTGCCTAAGGGTTATGTGCCCAATTTTGAGCGTGGCGAGGCAGAGAATCAAAAACTTAGACGCAATATTCAGGCTATGCGCGCTACGCTTACGATTGAGGGTGCAGAGTTTTGGGATGCTGGGGCATTCATCATGCGCCGAGGTGAGAATTTCGCACAGTCATTAGCCGTGGTGACACTTTGTGAATACTCAGATATAGAGTGTGTTAAGGTGTGGCTAAATGGCAATGCCGAGCATATACAGTGTGTAGTGTCAAACTCTGGAATTGAGGGCTCACAGCCCCTGGGTCGTGCGCAATATCCTGCGCTTATGGACTATGCTGATGGCGTAGATACGATGCGCTTCCTACTCGACTAAGGAGCGATACAACGCCTCAATCTCATCACACATAGCACTCCACGAGAAGCGCTTGCGCTCCTCAATCATGTTGTTGGCGAACTCTGCTATGCGGTCGCCCTCAAAGATGCGCTCCAGGGCATCGCGCACACCCTCGGCTGTAGGGTCGCAGACATAGCCTACAACACCATCGGGGACAATCTCTGCAAGGCCTCCCACGCGAGTAACGATAACGGGGGTGCAGAAGTTGTAGCATATCTGTGTCACGCCACTCTGCGTCGCAGTCTTGTAGGGTAGCACCACACAGTCGGCAGCTGAAAAGTAGTAGCGTACATCTCCATCAGGCACGAAGAAGTCGTGCAAAATAATCTCATTTTCAAGACCAAGTCGCTCTATATGAGCGATATATTTCTCTCGCGAGGCGTAAAACTCACCCGCAATAAGCAACTTTATTCCCTCACGTCTAAACTCACTCCACGCATCGAGCAGGGTGTCAAGACCCTTGTAGTCGCGTATCAAGCCGAAGAACATAGCGTACCTCTCCTTAGGGTCTATGCCCAATTTCTTGCACGCCTCGTTACGCTCTACGCGCGTGCCGAAATGTTCGAACATGGGGTGGGGCGAGAAGCGCATGGGTGCTGAGGTGTAGGCTATTAGCTCCTCGTGTACTTGCTCCGACATGTAGACGAATCCATCCACAGAACGTAGGTAGTAGCGGTTGAATGGTCTGTCGGTTATGTGGTGCTCATGAGGTTCGACGTTGTCGATCTGACAAATGACCTTTGTATGTCTATTTTTGCGCGCAAGGCGTGCTATGGTGCCGAAGCATGGCGCCATGAAGGGGGTCCAGTACTTCATCAGCACGATGTCTGGGCGCATCTTACAGAGCTCTCTGCCCACGCTCCACCACGATAATGGATTTACGGTAGACACCCTACGGCTGATGTTGAGGTCTGCGGGGGGAGGGGTGTCCACTGTCTGGCTCTTTCCGGGGAAGAGGAACGATGGGTATTGTAGTGTGAAGGTGAGGATATGCACCTCGTAGCCGCGTGACTGATACTCGCGCGCCATGGTCTCCATGATGGATGCCAAGCCGCCACGATAGGGGTGTGCGGGACCTACAATTGCTATCTTCAACCTGTTGTGTGTCATGTTGTAGACTATTTGAACTCAATCTTTGCGCGACACAATACCTTGTCCGCATCGGATGATATCTCAAACTGGCGAGCACTCTCTGCGTCGAGGTAGCCCACCGATACAACCTCGCCATAGCGTGCCTCGGCCAAGAAGTTTATGTCAAGGCGCATAGCATTGCCCCTCTCGAACTGCTCCAATGGTAGCGTGTCGAAGATAAGGTCGACGTAGCGCATGGTGTTCATGTGGCGGTTGAAGTCTATGTCGCTGTATACCACGGGGCGAGATACTGCTGCTGTTGCCTCTACGGGGCGTAGTCGTGCGGGTGCAGCGATGGGCGATGGCTCCGCTACGATAAATTTGTCGTGAGCCTCCTTCATCATCGACATGTCTGCCGCCTGGCGGGTCTCCATGTTGAGCACGCACCACTGCGACACGCCCGATGCGATGATCTTATCGCCAATGCGCATGCGGAAGTTACGCGTTGAGGATAGGCGATTGAAGTCGCTAATCCATGTGTCGATCTCGACGTCGGCATACTGCTCGGGGCGGTGCTCAATCTCTACTGCGAGGCGTAGCAATACCCACGTGAGAGAGCTATCTTGAAGCACCTCTACACCGAAACCTTTGTTGTGTGCATCGCGACCCGCAACATTGAGCATGTAGTTGACAATTGCGCTTACTGAGGCGCGTAGCGTAAAGTCCACGTCCTGTGGCTCTACACGATACTTATATGTCGTGATCTCTGCCATAGTCTTATACTATTTACATGCAAAGATAAGAATTATTCCCCTAAAACGCAAAACCCGGAATGGCGAAAAGCGGCCAATAGATCATACTTTGCTATTGGTAAACTCTACGAATAAAAAATTTTTTTTCGTATTTTTGTAGTAAATAGTGTGTGTTGTGCGTCTAATGAGTAAAATGGATTGCAACAATGACCTATTAACCACAAGTGAAAAACTATGACAGAGAAGGAGAAAGAATTTACGAATATCGTTCGCGAGCATCGCAGCACAATCTACTCCGTGTGCTTCATGTTCGCCAAGTGCAGCGACGAGGCCGACGACCTCTTTCAGGAGGTGCTCATCAAGCTGTGGCATGGCTTCGAAGGCTTTGAGCACCGCAGCAACATAAATACATGGATTTGGCGCATAAGCCTCAATACCTGCATCTCTATGGATCGCAGTAAGCGTCGTTCATCGTCGCTGAAACTCGATATGAGTCGTAACCTGTACACCGCCGAGGATAGCGACAGTAGGCAGATGCAGATGCTTCATAAGCGCATACATCGCTTGCAACCATTCGATCGTGCGATTGTTATGCTGTGGCTCGAGAATATGAGCTACGAGGAGATTGCCGCCATAGTCGGTATATCGGTGAAGAATGTCTCGGTGAAGCTCTACCGCATAAAGGAGCAACTTAAAAATATGTCGAACGAATAACATGACACAGTATGAATAATAATACAGATTATCAAGAACTTGGCGATATGCGCGATCAGCTTGCGAAGCTTAAGGATATGCTTAACTCAGAGCGTATGATTACCGAGCGCATGATGCGTAGAACGATGTCCGAGAAGGCGAATAAACTTATGCGTCGCAGCATCTTCTTCATCGTGATAGCCCTGCTCTTTGCTCCCTACGAAATTTGGGCGATGAACTTCCTTGGCTTTAATCCTATCTATGGCTACTCTGCTGCCATTTTCCTCATCATAGCCGCCGTCGCCGAGTGGCAAACATGCAAGGGTTTACGCGACGAATACTTCTCGCGCTACACCATTGTGGAGATTGCCGAGACCATGGTTCGTTACAAGAGAATGAATATCAGGTGGCTATACTTCTCTATCCCTTTTGTTCTGGTGTGGGGTGGTCTATTGGCCTACGACATCTTGAAAGCGGAGAATCTCCCGGTTATGATTGGTTGCGCGGTGGGTTTTGTTATCGGTCTTGCCTTTGGCATCCACAGCTTGGTTAAGGCGCAGCGCACTGCTAATGAGATTATTAATGCAACGCTCGATCTGAAGCGCGAGGAGTAGTCCCTAAACAAACAGCACACGAAGACCGAAGCCTGCGTAAGGTTTTGGTCTTTAGTGTTTTATCGTAAGGCATACAATAAACCTTAGCGTCGTGCGTTAGCTGTATGTGCATTGCTGTATAGGTAATACTTATCACGTAATCAGAAAAAAATATAGATATAAAGTATCTATTTAGGCAAAAAATAGTATATTTGCGTGGATTATTATCCGTTGCATGGATAATGATTGCGTTGAGACAGAGATAAATTCATAACTTAACTTAATAAACTTTTCTATGAAAAAAATGTTTTTTGCGCTCGTAGCCCTCTTTATTGGTGTTACGACTATCTGTGCGCAGGATCCTACAGAGATGCAGTTGCCTCTCGATCCTGCAGTACGCGTAGGTAAGCTCGACAATGGCATGACCTACTACATTCGCCACAACGAGAAGCCTAAGGGTCAGGCAAGCTTCTACATCTACCACGATGTAGGTGCTATCCAGGAGGATGATGACCAGCAGGGTCTTGCTCACTTCCTCGAGCACATGGCCTTCAACGGTACTAAGAACCTTCCTGGTAAGGATATTATCAACAAGCTCGAGACTATCGGTGTTCAGTTTGGTAACAACCTTAACGCATTCACCTCATGGGACTGCACTCAGTACATGGTGATGGACTGTCCTGTAACAGAGGAGAACGTCGACCTCGCTCTTCTTATCCTCCACGACTGGTCTCAGTTTATCGCTTTGCAGCCTGAGGAGATCGACTCTGAGCGTGGCGTTATCATGGAGGAGCTCCGTACACGTGATGGCGCAAGCCTCCGTGCACAGAACGACATGATTCGTAACCTCTTCAAGGGTTCGCTCTACGAGAAGCGTAACCTCATCGGTTACCTCGATGGTTTGAAGTCTTTCGACCAGCAGGCATTGGTTAACTTCTACAAGAAGTGGTATCGTCCTGAGTACCAGGCGTTGGTAATCGTTGGTGATATCGATGTTGACCAGGTTGAGTCAAAGATCAAGGCCCTCATGGCTGATATCCCTGCATCACCTGCAGATGCTGCACAGAAGGTTATGCACGTTGTTCCTGCTACAGAGGAGCCTATCATCTCTATCTTCTCTGATCCAGAGTTGACCCAGTCAAGCGTAATGATGTTCGCTCGTCGTGAGGCTCTTCCTAAGGAGTATAAGAATACTATCGTTGGTTACTCGTTCGATCTTGTTCAGTCATTCGCAACTCTCATGATGAACGAGCGTTTCGAGGATATTGCACAGGCTGCTGACGCTCCATTCCTTGGTGGTGGCATGTCTGAGGGTAGCATCGGCATCTGCCCCACAATGGAGTCTACAATGTTCTCTGCAACAGCTCACGAGGGTCGTATCACAGAGGCTTTCCGTGCTATGTACACAGAGATGGAGCGTATGCGCCGTCATGGCTTCACAGCTGGTGAGTTCGAGCGTGCAAAGCAGGAGATTTTGCGTTGGGCAGAGCGTGGTTACACTAACCGCAATGACGTAAGCAACGCAGAGTACGCACAGCGCTACCTCGACAACTACGCTGAGGGTACACCTATGATGGATGCTGAGACTGAGTGGATGCTCGACCAGCAGTTCATCAACAGCCTCACTGTAGAGCAGATTAACGAGGCTTACTTGCAGATGGTTGCTCCTAACCAGAACCTCGTAATCCTTGCTCGCTCACCCAAGAAGGAGGGTGTAACTATCCCTACTGAGGCTGAGCTCTTGGCTATCAAGGCTGAGGTTGAGGCTTCGGAGATTGCTCCTTTCGAGGATAACACAGTTATCGAGCCACTTCTCAACCCCGCACTCAAGCTTAAGGGTTCAAAGGTTAAGTCTACAGTTGTAAACGAGTCACTCGGCTACACTGAGTGGACTTTGAAGAACGGTATCAAGGTTGTTGTTCGCCCCTCTACATTGAAGGCTGACGAGGTTATCATCAATGCTTCTGCTAAGGGTGGTAAGTCTATGTTGAACGACGCAGACTACTTCCACGGTGACTACCTCGCAATGGTTATGCAGCAGTCTGGTATCAGCAAGTTCTCTGCTACTGAGCTCGCTAAGCAGCTCTCTGGTAAGAGCGCATACGCTTCAGCAGGTGTTGGCGCATACGAGCACGCTGTAAACGCTGGTGGTTCACCTAAGGATATCGAGACTATCCTCCAGCTCATGTAC
>JAGCLX010000124.1 GCA_017646785.1 Alistipes sp. | reverse complement strand
TGAGTCGCTATCGCCGTGCTGCCGATGCCCATAACGAGGGTACAGTGACCTACTTCCGTGAGTTCGTGCGCCGTACTATGATGGCTAAGGAGCCTGAGCGTCGCAACTACTACACAAAGTGGGACTACGAGCAGGCACTCAAAGAGTACAACGAGAACCCTATATATGGCTGGTGTCATAAGAACCTCAAGAGCAATGGCGAGCCTTACGATATCTACCGTGACGGCTTGAAGATATACACCACCGTAGATGCCCGTATGCAACGCTACGCTGAGGAGGCTCTTAAGGAGCATATGGCGGAGCTTGTGCAACCTCGTATGGAGGCGCAGATAAAGAGCCGTGGAGGCTCACTCTTCCCCGACCTCGACAAGGCAGAGTCGGATGCAAAGATTGACGGCTATATGCGTCAGACGGAGCGTTGGCGTAGCATGAGCAAGGCGGGAGCCTCGGATAAGGAGATTTTGGCGAGCTTCAAAACTCCTCTATCTATGCGCGTCTTCACCTTTAAGGGTGTGCGTGACACGGTGCTTACACCTCGTGACTCGCTTATCCACTACAAGAAGATTATGCGTGCCTCGTTCGTAGCCATAGACCCTACAACGGGCTATGTACGCAGCTATATCGGTGGTCCTGACTACCGCTACTTCAAGTACGATGCCGCAACACAGGGTAAGCGTCAGGTGGGCTCTACAGCAAAGCCATTTATCTACACCTTTGCTATCGACCACCTCGGACTATCGCCTTGTACACCTGTAGCCAATGTGCCTGTCTCTATTGAGACCCCAGCGGGTATATGGTCGCCTAAGGAGGCTTCGGAGGTTGAGTACACAGGTGTCAACCCACTCTATTGGGGCTTGGCAAATAGCCGTAATAACTACTCAGCGTGGATTATGAAGCAAGCTAAACGCCCTGAGGCCGTTGCAGAGTTCATCCACGACATAGGCATCAAGAGCTTCATAGACCCTGTTGCAGCACTATGTATAGGCTCCTACGACAGCAACGCCTTTGAGATGGCCTCGGCATACTCGACCTTTGCGAACCAGGGTGTGCATATAGACCCGATATTTGTCACCCGCATCGAGGATAGCCAGGGTAACCTCCTCGCTACCTTTACCCCAAAGACCGAGGATGTACTCTCAAAGCGTGTAGCCTACACGATGATTACGATGATGCAGCGCGTTGTGACTATGGGTACTGCCCGCCGTATGCTCTACGAGTTCAAGTTCAATGATGTGGAGATAGCCGCCAAGACGGGTACTACAAACGACAATGTCGATGCATGGTTTATGTGCGCTGTGCCAAACCTTGTTATAGGTGTCTGGGTCGGTGGTGACGAGAATAGCATCCACTTCACCAAGAATGCCGATGGCTCACGCATAGCCCTCCCTATCGCGGGTAAGTTCCTCACTAAGGTCTATAACAATGGCTCATTGGGCGTTGAGCGCAGCGACCGCTTTGAACGCTCAGACGAGGTGCCAGACTACAGTTGCGACAAGAGCGAGGAGGAGAGCGAAGAGGAGAATATCACCACCGAGGAGGATATCTTCTTCGGCGGAGACGACTTCTTCTAAAGGGGAAGAGTTTTAAGGGTGGTTAAGGAAATTTACTAATCTCTAATTTCCCCTTCTGCCCCTTTAGGCCCCTTAATACCCCTTTATAATTATCAACAAATACCCATTAAACCCCATAACTTATGAAAATTGCAATCGTTGGAGCAAGTGGCGCAGTAGGCCAGGAGTTCCTATCAATACTTGAGAATCACCCAATGCCTATCGAGGAGCTACGCCTCTTTGGCTCGAAGCGCAGTGCTGGAAGTAGCTACCGTTTTCGTGGTGAGGATATCGTTGTTCGCGAGCTACAGCACAACAACGACTTCAAGGATATAGATGTAGCCCTCTGCTCGGCAGGTGGCTCTACCTCTGTGGAGTTTGCCGAGACCATCACCAAGCACGGAGCCTTTATGATTGACAACTCCTCGGCTTTCCGTATGGAGGAGGATGTACCTTTGGTTGTGCCTGAGGTCAATGGTGAGGATGCCTTTAACGCACCCCGCCGTATCATCGCCAACCCTAACTGCACAACAATTCAGATGGTTGTTGCGTTAAATGTCATCGAGAAGCTCTCGCACATAGAGCGTGTCCGTGTTGCCACCTACCAATCGGCAAGTGGTGCAGGTGCTACGGCTATGCAGGAGTTCAAGGAGCAGCAGCGTGCTGTTGTCGAGGATAAGGAGCCTAAGGTTGAGAAGTTCGCCTACCAGCTTGCTTGCAACCTTATCCCACATATCGACATCTTCACCGAGAACGACTACACCAAGGAGGAGATGAAGATGTTCCACGAGACGCGTAAGATTATGCACTCGAACATCCGCACCTCGGCAACCTGTGTTCGTGTACCTGTTATGCGCGCCCACTCTGAGGCTATATGGGTCGAGACGGAGGAGGAGCTTAGCGTGGAGGCTGTACGCGAGGCCTTTGCTAAGGCTGAGGGCATCGTTCTTATGGACGAGCCAGCCAAGAAGCACTACCCTATGCCTCTCTATGCCGAGGGTAAGGATCCCGTATATGTAGGTCGCATCCGCAAGGATATAACATCGGAGCGAGGTATTAGCTTCTGGTGTGTTGCTGACCAAATTCGTAAGGGTGCAGCTCTAAACGCTATACAAATTTTGGAGTTACTCACAAAGGGGAAATAGCTCCACACGCTGTGGTGTTAGCGATATAACAAAAAAATAGGTCATTTGTTGCATTTGACTATATTTTTGCATACCTTTGTGGCGACTATATCTTATATAAGTGAAAAAAGAATATATTATTAAACAAATAAGTATAACCTAAAAAAACAAAACTACTATGGAACTACCATTTGCAGAAGCGTATCGAATTAAGATGGTTGAGCCTTTGAAGAAGAGCACACGCGCAGAGCGTGAGCAGTGGCTCAAGGAGGCACACTACAACCTTTTCGGCTTGAAGTCTGAGCAGGTATATATCGACTGCTTGACAGACTCAGGTACAGGTGCTATGAGCGACCGTCAGTGGGCTGCAATGATGACAGGTGACGAGGCTTACGCTGGTTCAAAGTCATTCTTCGAGCTTAAGGAGACTATCGGCAAGATTACAGGTTTCAACTATGTAATCCCTACACACCAGGGTCGTGCAGCTGAGAATGTATTGTTCTCACACCTTGTAAAGGAGGGCGACATCATCCCAGGTAACTCACACTTCGACACTACTAAGGGTCACATCGAGTTCCGTAAGGCTGTAGCTTTGGACTGCACTATCGACGCTGCTAAGGATACTCAGCTTGAGATTCCTTTCAAGGGTGAGGTAGACTGCGCTAAGTTGGAGAAGGCTTTGGCAGAGAACGCTGAGAAGATTCCTTTCATCATCGTTACTGTTACTAACAACACAGCTGGTGGTCAGCCTGTATCTATGAAGAACTTGCGTGATGTTCGTGCTATCGCTGACAAGTATGGCAAGCGTGTAGTATTCGACTCAGCTCGTTTCGTTGAGAACGCATACTTCATCAAGACTCGTGAGGAGGGC
>JAGCLX010000123.1 GCA_017646785.1 Alistipes sp. | reverse complement strand
CTTCGACGACTCGTTCATCTACGACCAGCTACGCCTGGACTACGACCGCCGAAGCATCCACTGCGAACACTTCATGCGCAACGAGGCCCTCGCCGCGTTCCGCAAGTGGGAGGATAAGACTGATAAGGTGGAGTATTGATTTGCAAATACTTATAAGACTATGAACCTAAAATATAATGTTGATGACCGTCTGCCAGCAGGTCAGTTGGCCGTCTATGCCTTGCAGTGGTTTGTGCTCTGCATCGCTGTTGTATCGACGAGCGTCTTTGTCGCTACGGGTAGCCCCGAGGATAGGCTCTTCTTCTCGCAGAGGCTCTTTGCCGTTATGGGCGTTGCGGGCTTCGTGCAGGTTGTGTGGGGCCACCGCCTACCCCTTGTTGTTGGCCCTGCGGCAGTGTTGCTCGTGGGCGTCATGGCGTCGCTCAATGCCAAGGCCGACACCTCATCTATATATAGCTCTATTGCTATTGGTGGTGTGTTTATTGCGTTGCTTACGCTTGGTGGTGTCATGCGCCATGTGCAGCGCATCTTCACCCCGCGCATCGTCGTGGTGATACTCATGCTCATCGCCACCACCCTCGCCCCCACCATCACGGGCCTTGTCTTCCCCGCGCATGCCAGCCACAACGAACACATCTTCGGTTTGCTCTTTGCCGTTGTCGGCTCGGTGCTCATGGTCATCTTCAACCGCCGCCTTAGGGGCGTTGCCAAGAGTCTTGTCATCCCCCTCGCGCTTGTCGTCGGCAGTGCGCTCTACTATGCCCTCTTCGACGCTCCCCACCGTGTTGCGAGTGCCGCCTCACTGCGTGGTATGCTACTCGACGAGTTTAGCCTCGACTGGAGCCTTGTCGTGGCATTTGTCATCTGCTATATAGCCCTAGCCATCAATGATATAGGCTCTATGGAGTCGCTCGGAGGCATGCTCGGCATTAAGGATATGGATGTGCGTGCCAAGCGTGGCATGCGCCTTACGGGCGTCATGAACATCGTCGCTGGCGCTATGGGAGTGCTCGGCCCTGTCAACTACTCTATGAGCCCTGGCGTCATCGCCTCTACGGGCTGTGCCTCGCGCTACGCCCTCATCCCCGCTACGCTCATGCTCCTTGTCTGCTCTCTCTTCCCCGATGTCATCTGGGTGCTCACGGCCATCCCTTCGCCCGTCATCGGTGTTATCCTGCTCTTTTTGATGGGCACACAGCTCGCCGCGTCATACGAGATGATGCAGTCTACGCGCTCGGCTACAACCTTCGCCGACGCCCTCACTATAGGCCTCCCCATTATGGTTGCCATGCTCTTCCAGCTCATGCCTAAGGGTATTGCTCCCGAGGTCATCCAGCCCCTTGTGGGCAATGGCTTCGCTATGGGTGTTGTCATGGTGATACTCATGGAGCACGTCATTAATCGACCCCAAAGCCGATAAAAGAGCGCGAATAAGTGTGCGGAAAGTTGTTAAATAGATTTTGTTTGATTACCTTTGCGCCCTGATTTTTTAGTAATCACACATATTTATATAACTAACCCTAATTTTTTTACCAACATGAGAGCTTGGTTAGATACAGTGTTCCTGGGACCCTCAGTAGCACATACTGTATTTATTTTGGCGATTGTCATTGCCTCGGGTTTGGCATTGAGTCGCATCAAGATTAAGGGTATTTCGTTGGGTATGACCTGGATACTCTTCACGGGTATCGCCGCAGGTCACCTCCTCGGCATGTTCGATGCTTCGGATGCTATCCACCACGACACCCTTCACTTTGTCAAGGAGTTTGGTCTTATACTCTTTGTCTTCTTCATCGGTCTGCAAGTGGGCCCATCGTTCTTCTCCTCACTCAAGGGTGGTGGTTTGAAGCTCATCGGTCTTGCAGCATTGGTCATCTTCCTTGGCGCATGCGTAACGCTTGCCATCCACTACATCACGGGCGAGCCATTGCCTACGATGGTGGGTATCATGTCGGGTGCCGTTACCAACACTCCAGGTCTTGGTGCCGCACAGCAGGCTTATGCCGACTCGGGCATCGCTGACCCCGCCATTGCAGACTCCATCTCATTGGGTTATGCCGTTGCATACCCCTTGGGTGTTGTCGGTATCATCGCCACAATCATCATCATGCGCTACGTGTTGCGCGTAGACTTCAAGAAGGAGGATGAGGCACTCAAGGCGTTGAGCAACGAGTCTAACTTGCCCCATCGCTACTCTGTGGAGTTCACAAACGAGATGCTCGAGGGTAAGACTATTGCTATTGCCCACATGCTCATCAACCGCCAGTTCGTTGTGTCACGCCTCATGCACCCATCGGGTGAGATTGTCATGGCTGATGGTAACTCTAAGCTCGCGATAGGCGATAAGTTGCGCATCATCTGCTCGGAGGAGGATAGCGAGGCGATTCTTGCCTTCTTTGGTCACCCCATCGAGATGAGCGCAGACGACTGGGGCGCTACGGCTATGCAGTCTACACCTCTTGTGTCGCGCCGTATTCTTATCACACGTGAGGATATCAACGGTAAGAAGTTCTCAGACCTCCGCCTCCGTACTCGCTACGGTATCAACATCACTCGCGTACACCGTGCTGGTGTCGACCTTCTTCCCTACCAGGGTATGGAGCTCCAGGTGGGTGATAAGGTGATGGTTGTAGGTCCCGAGGCTGCTGTTGCACAGGCAGAGAAGGTGTTGGGTAACTCACTTAAGAAGCTCGACCACCCCAATCTGTTGCCCATATTCTTGGGTATCGCCCTTGGTGTGCTGCTCGGCACTCTACCTTTGATGAATGTTCCCCAGCCCGTTAAGCTCGGTCTTGCTGGTGGTCCCCTCATCATCGCCATCCTCTTGGGTAAGTATGGCCCCCACTTCGGCTTGGTTACCTATACTACTATGAGTGCTAACCTCATGCTCCGCGAGATGGGTCTTGCTCTGTTCCTCGCAGCCGTAGGTATCGGTGCTGGTGATGGCTTCGTTGACGCCGTTGTTAATGGTGGCTACAAGTGGGTAGGCTATGGTGTGCTTATCACCGTTATCCCCCTCGTTCTTGTCGCTCTTCTTGCCCGCCTCAAGTTCAAGGTCAACTACTACACTATGATGGGTCTTATGTCGGGTGCTATGACCGATCCCCCAGCACTTGGCTTCTCAAGCACATCGTCTGGTAACGACATGCCAGCTATGGGCTACGCTACAGTATACCCTGTTGTTATGTTCTTGCGCGTGCTCACAGCACAGTTGCTCATGCTCATGGCTATCCCTGCCGTTGCAGCAGCAACTCCTGAGGCTGAGGCTATCGCTCCCGTTGAGGAGGCAGCTGCTGTTGTAGCTGTTGAGGAGGTCGCAGAGGCTGAGGTCGCAGAGGCTGAGGTTGCCGACATCCAGTATGAGGAGGTAGTAGCAGAGGTGGAGGAGTAATCACTCCCACACTATATAAAACTAATAGCGGACCGCAAAAGTCCGCTATTTTTTATGCTACATAGTATATGAGTATCGCCTCGCAGGCGTAGCGCAGGAACTTACCCACCAGTAACCACCACGCCGTGGGCAGGAACTTGGCCTTGTAGAAGCCCAGCACGATGGCGAATATGTCACCCACGAAGGGCACCCATGAGGTTATCGCAAGGAGTGGACCCCACCTATCCACGCGCGCCTTCTGCTTGGCTATGCTCTCGGGCTTGACCCTGAAGTATTTCTCCAACCACTCCAATTTGCCGAGCCAGCCCATGCCGTAGCTTATGAGTCCACCGGCCCAGTTGCCGATTGTTGCCACGGCGACTATAGCTATGGGGTTGCACCCCGCAGCCACCAACCCTCCCAGCACGAGGTCCGAGCTAAAGGGTAGTATCGTTGCTGCCAGCAGGGCACTCAAGAACATGCCGAAGTAACCCCACTCAAGCAGGAATGTCTGTATCTGTTCTAACCACTCCATACGGCTAAATATAGTGTTCGCAAATATAGAACAAAAAACGATATGCGATGCTATAATTGTGCCGATACGAAGAAAAAAGTAAAAAAAGTGGGGTGGGAGTGTACGAAATTGAAAAAAAATATCTATTTTTGTTGTTGATTGTGGTACATAGTTGCCACTGCGTGTGTTTAGATTATTGAACCTGAAATACATAACTAACGTTAAACAATCAAATGAAGCGCATTTTGGTCGTAGGTGCCGGTGGTCAGATTGGATCTGAGTTGGTGCCATATCTTCGCTCAATCTATGGTGCATCGAATGTCGTTGCAACCG
>JAGCLX010000122.1 GCA_017646785.1 Alistipes sp. | reverse complement strand
CGGGTATATTGGGGATAGTTTCACCGAGAACAGTATCGGTAGGGATGTCGGGAGTAGACGGTTCATTGTTACATTCTATCTCTTCAAAAAAGAAGGATTTGATGTCTGACACCTTGAAGGTGAGCACGGTGTCTTGCAACTCTATCTTCATTACCTCGGTCAGTTCTTGGGCATGGATTGTCACAAAGGGGATGAGTGTTAGCAGGGATAGGATTAATCGTTTCATCTTCTTATAATTTTAAAGGCTTGCTTGTCGTTGACTTGGATAAGGTAGATACCTGCAGGGCAGGCAGTGAGGTCGATGGCGACACCATCAGACTCGGAGGTGAGCGCCGCTGGGATGCGGAGACCATCGAGACCATACACCCCGATGTGGCTCGCATCGTCTATGCCGCGCACTAGTACCGTAGCATTGTCAGTATAGACAATCTGCACCATATGCTCGGGAGGTGTCTCGATGGAGGTTGGGGTAGGGGCATACCATCCAAAGTGGAAGTCGGCGATGGCGCTACGCAGGTAAGTGGCACTGAAGTCGGCAGTTTCTACATGCAGACTGTCGTCGTGAATGGTGGCTCGCGGCTTGTCGGCAAGGACAATGGCCACGGAGTCACCTTCGTGGAAACTGATGATGAGCGAATGTAACTCATCGGCTGCAGCAGCTGATGAGGCGGCAAGCAGCGGAATCAGCAGGTGAAGTAATCTCTTTTTCATGTTGTCGAAGATTTTTGAATGAATAAATAGTATAATAAGCGCTTATCTTTTCTCCTTATTTTATGATTACCTTACGAATACCCTTTGCAGAATATTCGATGTAGATGCCTGGCGTGGTGGGCGCATTGATGCGATGGCCTTGCATGTCGTAATAAGACACAGGGCCGAGGGACGTAGATTCGGCATAATCCATCCTCGTCGTATCATCGGTGTCATCGCCCAATAGGTGTAGATCATAGGCTCCCATGATTTCTGTAGATGTCTCGCCAAGCCAACCGCAATATTGGTTTATGGCGCAATAGACCTTGACAAAGTGTATGCCAGGGAGATGCACCCGTTGCCCTGCCTCATCGACCGCCCATTCGAGGTTAAACTTTGAGCGATCGTCCGTATTGGGATGGTTATCGGCATAGCCCCAAGCATAGGCATACGGCACATAGTAACTGCCCGTGCCGCTCTCGTCGACATAGTTGTCGGCAAGAAGTGCACCCTCGAAGGTCAGCGACTCTTCATCAAGCCATTGGGGATAGTAGCTCTGGTGGTGATATACATTGCGATATACATGTCCCGTCTGACCGAGGTTATCTGCCCAACGCACATAGGAGGTGTCGTTGATGAATGCATACTCGGGATTGGGAGTACGCTCCTTATTCTCATCAGGACGGTAGTAAGTGATGCGATAGTCATGTATGGTGGTGGGGCTATGGTACTCACTGCCAGCCAGTTCGTACCACTCATCGTCGGGGAGTCCATTATCGTTGACATCATAACTCACGAGCACGATGCCCGGCTCACACGAGCCGCCCTCCCTCGATGCGCTCGCATTGGGGTTGGCATTGCTGTAAAAGGCATTGCCGAGGATTTGGATATCCATCTTGCCTGGTCGGTTCTCTACCAGGTGGTCGAAGCCAAAGGTGACATACCCTCCATAACTTCCCAAGGTGATGAGCACGCGTTCATCGTGTGCAATGCACTCCTCGGCCTTGCGAGCCATATCCTCAGCGGTGTCGCCCTCATCGTAGTAGGGCATCTCGTTGACAAACTGGCCCGGGGCAGGGCGATACTCATACACCCTGCTGATGTAGGGCGATTGTGCAACTGCTGCAAGCGTGGCAAACAGGGCTACAATGGTTAGAAGAGGTCTATTCATAAGATAATGGTATAGTGGTAAATGCAAAGTGTGCTGGAATGTCGCCCGTGCGTACACGCCACTTCATCGTCCCCTCGGGGGTGAAGCAATAGAGGTAGCCGGGCGATACGTAGTTACCCGCATCGGTGATGTAGAACTCGCGTGTGGTACGGTTCACTGCTACACCGTAGGGCATGCGTATCTTCTGCTCGGTGCCGTCGGTGATGAAGTTGTCGGTGACCACCTCGCGAGTGCGCGTATTGACAATATGGTAACTTATTCTCCAGTTGTTGGTCACATAACTCCAGTCGGTGCCATAGATGTAGAGTGAGTCGCCCGCAAGGGTCATCTCGGAGTTGGGCACGTCGAGCGAGTCGCACACGGTATCGGTGCGTGGGTCTATGACATACGTCTTTGACCCTCGTCCATAGTAGTCGCCTCGCGACGATACCCAGATGTACCCTTGGCGGTCTACCTCAAGGCGGTGGAGATTTATGGCTACGTCGATGGTGTTTACCACGCTGAAACTCTCGATGTCGATGACCGAGACAGTACGATCGTAGTTGGGGAAGCGATAGCCGCCACTATTGGCCACATAGATGCGTCCGTCGCAGATGACAAGTTCATCGGGCTGGTAGCCTACGGTGCAGGTATCAATGACTTCCATGCGGTCGATATCCATTTTGGCTACATAACCCAATCGGGCATTGGGATCAATCTGTACGGGGCCGGCATAGCTGCTCACATAGGCATAGCGCCCCTCGAAAGCAATGTATCGGCAGTTGGGGATAGTTATCTGTGCGATGTGGTGTGCTGTGGCTGCGTCCATCACCTCCACGAAGTGGGAGCAGTTGATGACAGCCCATAGTTTTCCATCATAGATTTGCAGATCATTACCTACATCTCCAAGTTCTTTCACTACACCGGGATTCCTCTCGGCAAAAATATTGCGGATATACTTGCCCGTAAGTGCATCGTAGTAGTCAAGCGTACACTTGTTACTACCCATGTTGCCCTCATTGAGTAGATAGAATCCCTTGATGGCTGCCGTATCCTCTAAGGCTATTTGCACGGTGTCTACCTGTTCCTCTTGGGAGGGAATGATGAGCTCGTCATCGGTACGGCAAGAGACAATAAGGGGGAAGACAAGCAGCAGCGCTGCTCGTAAAACGTTGTGTTTCATATGTCTGTCGTTTAAGTTACTTCTTAGGTGCCTATCAGAAGTTAAGGTGGATAAATAGTTCCCTGTTAGGGTAGCACGAAGGCAATATCTGCGGGAACATCGCCCGTGCGTACCTTGTCCTTACTGTTACCCTCGGGGGTGAAGCAGTGGAGATAGCCAGGGTTGATGTAGTCGCCTGCATCGGTCACGTAGATATCTCGTGTCGTGGGGCTGACGGCTATGCCATAGGGGGTGCGTATGTCGGTGGCGTCGGTGATGAAGCTCTCGCTTGCGACCTCGCGAGTACGAGTGTCAATGAGGTGATAGCCGAAGGTATTCTCGCCTGTGACATAGTCCCACACAGAGCTGTAGGCATAGATCGAGTCGCCCACAAGGGCCATGCCCGAGATGGCAAGGTTGAGCGAGTCACACACGGTGCGTGTGAGCGGGTCAATGACATAGGTCTTGGGAGCTATGGCACCATAGTCGCCACGTGACGTTACCCAAAGGTAGCCATGGCTGTCTTGCTCGATGAGGTGGAGGTTGGGGGCTACATTGATGGTGTCGACAACACAGAAGTTCTCGAGGTCAATGACTGACACGGTGTAGTCGTAGTCAGGAGCGCGGTATCCACCACTGTTGGCGACGTAGAGGAAGTCTCCACTGATGACGAGCCCCTCGGGCTGGTAACCTACGAGACAGGTGTCGGTGATAGTCATGAGGTCGAGGTCGATACGAGCCACATAGCCACGCTGAGCATTGGGGTCGACACCTGCAGGACCTGCAAAGCTGGTGACGTAGGCGTGACGTCCCTCGAAGGCCAGATAGCGACAGATGGGAATGGTCAGCTGGGTGATGTGTTGGGCTGTGGCTACATCCATTACTTCTATAAGATGAGAGTTATTGATGACAGCCCATAGCTTGCCGTCATAGATTTGCAGGTCATTGCCCATATCACCCAAATGACCTGTCACGCCAGGGTTGACCTCAGCGTAGATGGTGCCGTGGTAAGTGTGAGTGGCAGCATCATAGTAGTCGATAGTACTCTTGTTGCGTCCCCAGTTGCCTTCGTTGAGGAGGTAGAAGGAGGTGCTCCCCATGTCGGCCGGTACGCCTTGTGAAGGCACAATGTCTTCGTCGCCACTACGGCAGGAGGAGATGAGCAGGCCTATTCCTAATAGGGCAGTGAAGGTGCGAATGATTGGTTTCATAGTGTTATAGTATTACGTTAAGTTTGATTCTGAAGTTGGTCCCTGGCATGGGGTAGCATTGTACCACCTCGTACTGCTGGTTGAAGAGGTTGTTCACCTCGGCCGATATCCGCAAGGGATATTGCCCTACCTGCAGTTCGCGCGAGAGCGAGAGGTCGCTCGTATACCAGGGTGTGGAGTAGTTTTCGGGGATGTT
>JAGCLX010000121.1 GCA_017646785.1 Alistipes sp. | reverse complement strand
CTTTGTTTTCTGCTCAACATTACATTTAAAACAGCCCAGTTCTTTGATAAGTTGCATTGACTTATTTTTGTTTGAAGCTTCGTTCGTGCCAAGGTTTTCGGAATATTTGGTCTCGATGGCAATAAAACTCTCTCGGTTTTCACTATCCACATAGCGAATAATGGCATCCATAGCACTTCTATCGCCAGTAAGTTCTGAATAGTTATCGGGGATAAACTCCAAATCTACATCCGTAACTTGCCCAATATCAAAATTAGGCAAAGCATAGCGCAGCACCTTCGTAGCCTTTTCCACAGACTCGCAAAGCATTTTGCGCAACGGACAAAATAGATTGAATGCCATCGGCTGGCTCGATAGTAGATTGTTAAACAATCGGTCCGAATTTATTGTCTCAAACGGCTTTTTGTATGCTACGCGGTATCGTGCATACACATAGATGTAGTCCTCTAAGAAATTGACTCCACTCACCTCGCCTCGTTCGATGTAGTTGCCAAAATAGTGGACCTTATCCCTGCTACGATATGGTCGTATCGCCTCACCACGCTCTACTCTATATGCCGATTGCAATGCTCTACACTTGGCAACAAACTTGGAATCACCTAAGTATGGTTCACCATATTTCAGTTTTTTCTCTTCCATGTCACATCTGATTAGTTATCCTATCTCCCCATTTATTCTTCGTTTAACAACCGAAAAAGCCTTCTGATAGAGTGCCGAGTCGGCCATTGTCGTCAGCATCTCCTTAAAGCGGCTCATCGGCACGGCAAACGATAGCTCATTCTTCGGCACAAGTGGGCGTGCCGAGGGGTCTAACATACCAAGAAAACAACTGCGGCCTCCCTTACGATTCTCTACCGTGGCAAACGAAACTGTTGCTGCACAGCCCGATGCGAACTTCGTTACAACAGCATCATCGGCATCATTGTCGTAGAACGCCCAAGTGCATAGTCCCGACAATACATCAGCCGTAGCGAAGAATACAATAGCCTCAATGCCCTTCCAACTGTCTAATTTATCAATACTTATAAAGTTGAGATAGGGTTTGTCGGTAATCTCTATTTCGAGGTTCTCGACATAGTGGCGCACCTGCTCTGGAGTACGTTTGTAATGCTCCGTTTCGGAGACAAAGAGCGGCACGCGCTCGGGCATCGGACGAAAGGCAGTATATAGCCCGCCACCGCCACACTGCACATTCTCGGTAGTGAGAGTCAGAGGGGTGCCATCGCACACTTTGCGAATAGCGCCAATCATGCATCGTGGCACACGGCTCTCGGGATTAACGGCTGTGTTGCCATACCAAAAGGCAATAGGCATTGGTACAGCCTCGCCAAACGCCTTGCGAAACTTCTCGATAAATTGTTGTGGAGTCATAAGGTTCTATTTTACTCCAAAGTTACGAATAATCTCAAACAAAAAGAGAAAAGGCCGAAACTTTTTCTCTTTTTATATTCTGCGGTACGCCACTTTAACGAATAGGCAACTGGTATGCTATTGTAAAACAAAACTCTCGTCATCCGTTTGGATGACGAGAGTCTTGTTTTATAACGGTAGGGTAGTGCTAATTCACTCGAAGAATTAGCTGACTACTTAACCTCAACGTATGAGTAGTTTGCTACGTCAGCAGCATCGCTCTTATAGAGGTAGAGCTGCGCTTTGAAGAGCTGGCCGAAGTTGCCATTCTTATCCTTCGCTACTGCGATGATGATATACTCCTTCTCATACTCAAGCTGCATATAGCAGTTGCTGTAGTGGTTCTTGAGGTGGTTGCTCTGTGCTACCTCGCTCAACCACTGTGACTCCTTAGAGTACCAGTCCAAAGGACGTGTGTCGAGCATGTAGTAAACCTCGTCACCCTCCTGTACGCCGTTGATGGTCATAGGCACAAGAGCGACGTTGTCGTATGCTGTGTAGCTGCCCCAGTGCTCAGTATCTACTGCTGCTACCTCTGACAAAGTGTAGAACTTGTCATAGGTGAGTGAGATGTTTGATGTACCTGGTGTGTCAGAGAGGAATGTGAACTCCTTTGTGAAGATGCGAGTGTTGGGTGTCTCGCCCTCAACGCCGAATGCGATTGCAACGAATGTAACGCCTGCCTGACCCTTAGTGTAGTTAAGGTCGGTAGAACCTGTAGCTGTGTAGCTGTTTACATAGCCATTAGCCTCGAATGCTGCGAAGCGCTCTGCGTCTGTTGAGCCACAAGCCTGGTACTGTGCCTTTGTGAGGACTGTACGGCGGAATGTAGCGTTAGGATCGCTTGCTGTGAAGTAGATGTCGGCAGTTGTGTAGAAGATGTTCTTAACCTCGATAGCGATTGTCACGCCCGAATCGGTAGCGTTTGTAGTGTACACGCGCTCTGTAACGATGTCTGTAACTGTGAATGCAGTCTCGGGGTCTACGGCGAACACGTAGAATACATACTCTGTGTCGGCCTTAAGCTCGTTGTACTCGATAGTCTGTGTACCCTGGTGGCAGAGGTCGGCGATGATTGTTGCAGGCTGGTAGCCCATGTCGCGCTTCATTGTAACCTGCTCGTTCCAGCGGCGTGGGAAGATATCCTCGGGAGTAGCGTCCGAGCCAAAGTAGAGATTGAAGTCGTTCATCGACCAGCACTCTGTGTAGTAGTATGTGTCGGGCTTCTGGGTTGTCACAGTCTGTGTAACATGAGCACCCTTAACCTCGAAGCTCATAGTGATGTTCTCGTCAATCTTCTGAACCTGTGCTGTGCGGATAGTCTCGGTGTATACCTCCCAATCAGTAGGCTGACCGTTAGAGAGGTTGATGTGGTAAGAGTAAACTACATACTCGGTATCGGGCACGAGCTCTGTGAAGTCCACGATAACCTTGCCAGTGCGAGCGATGTTCTGCAAGTAGTTGAGCAGGGTCTGTGATGCAGCGTAAGCCTCATTTGCGATAGCGTCGAGGTCGTAGTTGATGATACCCTCGTCGTAGATAAGGCCGAATGCCTCCATGTGAGCCTTGGTATATGCGCGGCAGATGAATGCAGTCTCCTTGTCGGCGGGAGTTACCTCGATAGAGAGCTCTGTAGCGTCATTTGTGAGAATCTCGTATGTGAATGCCTCAACATCTGATGCCTCCTGCTTTACCACGATTTCATACTTTGTATCTACGGCTGTGTACTGCACCTTAATCTTTGTCTCGCGAGCCTCCTTCTTGTAGTTGGGGGCTACGGTGAACTTAACCATGCCGTAGGTCGCTGTGCTAAGGTTCTTAATCCAGTTGTCCTTGCACTCTGTGAGCACTACTGCGCCATTCTTTGGGTTCTTGATGTTGTAAGTAATCTCTACATCCATACCCTCAGCTGTAGCATTTACCTCGGTCTGGTCGAGTGTAAATGTTGTGTTGCCCTTGTTCTCGCCTGGCTTCTCCGTGCAGCCCACGCCCACGAAGATTGCAAGAATAGCAACGATGCTTAAAATCTTTTTCATCGGTTATTTGTTTTTTAGTTGTTGTTACTTGTTGAATACGATACTGCGTGTTGTGTATGCCTCGGGCACGCCAGTCCAAGTACCAGTGATGTTGTTGCGGCGGTCGTCAGTCACGTTGATGTCCACGGTCAATGTGCCGTCACCATTGTCTACTACCGATACCTCGCCACCACGGAATGGTGCCTGCTCGCTCTCGCTGTTATTGAAGAACCAGCTGCACTGCATGTTGTAGCCATCGGTCCAGCCGGGGATGAATGACCACTGCTTGAGCACGTCTGATGCTACGTAGTCGCCTGCGAAGCCGCTCTCCTTGTCGTTGTGGCCTGTGATTACATCGAGCTGCATGCAGTCGCCCGAACCATCGTTAGGCATGATTACGAACATCCAGTTGAATGCGCCATAGTCGTAGTAGTCGCCATAGCATTCGTAGACCATGTAGTGGTCAGAGAGGTCTGCCTCGTAGTCGCCATCGAGAGTTGTGTAAACCACAACATCGTTCTGGCAGTCGAGCAATGCGTTCTCGCCCTCGAATACCACGTTGTGTACCTCGCCGTTAATCTTTGCTGTGAGCGTAATTTTGTTGCCCTCGACAACGAGTGTGCCCTCCTCAAACTTGAGGATAGCATCGCGGTGAGCGCTGGCATCAGTTACCCAGTGACCGCTCCACTCTGCTGTGAATGTCCACTGTGCGTATGTGTCGTTGGGGTCGTATGTGTATGTACCATCGGGGATGGGCACAATGCCTGAGGTCTTTGCAAGGGGACCATACGCATCGATACGGTAGTATGTAGCATTGGGGTATGAGTTGCCTGCGTCATCGAAGCCACGATCCGAGAGGAAGAACCAGTAGTTTGCAGAGCCAGGTGTGAGCGCATCGCCATAGTAGTCACCCCAGAGCATAGGTGCCTTGAAGTTAATCTCACCCTCGCCCGCCTGCTTGATGTTCACGGTGAACGATGCTGAGCCGTAGCCCACGGTAACAACTGTCTCGCGCTCCTTGCCCGATGTGTTTGTCGCAATGCCGAGTGTAGCCTTGCCACCCTTGCACTCGATAGAGTAAATCCAGTCGGCAGAGGTCTTTGCATAGACATAGTCTACGGGGTTTGTGTTCTCGAGTGCGTACTTGATAACGACCTCCTGGCCGCAGCGGTCAATCTCCACGTTCTCCTCGCTCTTGAGTGTGATAACGGGAGTTGCAGCCTCGTTCGACTGTGACACCACGACAGTAGCGGTAGAGCCCTCATAGCTGAGCATCACGGCTGCCTGACGCATACCGCCAGTCTCGTTTGTTTCATACTCGACTGTAGCCTTACCGAGGCGGTTCTCCTTTACGCGGAGCCACTCCGATGTTGTTGTGATTGTTGCCTCTACATCAGTGTAACCCTTTACTGCGTAGTCGATTACGAACTCACCAGCGTAGAGACCAATCTCTATGTTAGTCTCCGATGTGATGTAGATTTCACCCTTCTTGACGCCATTCTCGGTCTCGCACGCTGCAAGGAGAAGACCGCAAATAGCAACCATTAAAGTAAAAAGCTTTCTCATAATTATGGTTAATAATGTTATAGTTGTTGTTGCTTAGTTGTAGTTTCTGAAAAGAAAATTTGGGACAAAAGTAGCAAAATTCGCCTAAAATGCAAACCGTTATGCCACAATTTTGTGAACAAAAAACAAAAGAGCCACGAGCGGTTTCCCACCCATGACTCTCATGT
>JAGCLX010000120.1 GCA_017646785.1 Alistipes sp. | reverse complement strand
GGATGTGACTGTGATAAGCGTGCTTACGCTTGATCTTACCTGTGCCGGTGAAAGAAAAACGCTTCTTTGCAGCGGCATTTGTTTTCATTTTTGGCATTGTTACAAAAGTTAAATTAGTTAATAATAGCGCGCAAAGGTAAACATAAAATTCGATACTGCAAAATTATCGAAATTAAAAATTGCAATTTATACCCCTATTATCCGCTATAAAGGCTCTCAAACTACTCGTCGAGCACCTTTAATTGCGCTGCTACGGGGATATGATCCGAGAGATATACTTCGCTATCGGCGTTGTAGTTCATGGGCTCGAAGCCATCCGAGTACATGATATAGTCGATACGCAACCAGCCCCACATAGGACGATACGTATAACCAAAGCCACTACCCTTAACACTGAAGACATCTGTCAAATTCTCGGTCATGCGCTTGTAGACATAAGACATGGGGGTGTCGTTGAAGTCACCAACGACAACATGGCGATAGGGCGTTGCAGCCACCACCTTGAGCAACGAGTCTACATGGCCAGTACGCACCGTAGAGTTGTCGGCAACGCGCTCGATGATGCTCTTCACGCGAGTGCCATCGCTCAATATAGTACCCTGCTCGATATCCTCGCTCTCGGCCTCGCTGATGTTCATGGTGTACAAGTGGTTGTTGAAGACGCGGATGGTGTCATCATCCTTAACGATGTCCACCCACTGTGATGTACCGCGGCTGAAGCCATCTACGCTACCCGAGATATCTCCCGAGTTGATAATCTTATAGCGGCTATAGGTGCGCAACACCGTATTCTCCGACTCCTTAGCGTCGCTGACATAGACATTACGGAACTCGCTCGAGATAATCGAGTCGATGCGCTCCACACCCTCGGCCTTAAGCGAGAACTCCTGGAGGCAGATAACATCCGCAGCACGACGCTCCTTAGCAAAGACATTTGACTGCGCAAGGTAGTCGGCATAATCACTCACCGAGCGGTCACCCTCGTCGTTGTGGAAGCCTCGCACGTTGTAGCTAACCACCGTAAACGTATTCTTGGGCACGCGCACTGGCTCTGCCTTACGCATAAATGCCACATTATAGAACTGCGACACATGGAACATACCAGGAATAAGCAGTATCGTAATGATGGCCGCGAGCTTCCACCTACGCATGATGAGCCACACAAGCATACACACAAGCACCATCATAAAGAGTATAGGCGCAAAGATACCCATAATGGTTAACGAGCCAAAACTCTTAGGAGAGATATATGGCGTTAGGTACGAGATGATGAGAGCCACCGATAACGAGATGGTGAGTGCCAAATGTACGATAAACATGATGGTACCTATGTAGGTACGAGGTTGTCGTTTACGCTTGGAGCTTCCAAGTGGCGAGCTACTGTAAGTTTCGCTGTTGTTTGACATACTTCTTACTTGGTGTTTTCACCCATAGTTTGGGCTTTAAGTTTGTTATTTGTTTGTATCCTTTATTTATAGTCTAATAGTAGTAGTTTCTGTTGCGAGCGCGGTACCTCCACCACACGAGCAACAACCATCCCCAGAACATACCTCCGATGTGCGCAAAGTGTGCCACGCCACTCATTGTTCCCGCCACTCCAAGGAAGAGCTCCAAGACACCATACACGATGACAAACCACTTTGCCTTCATCGCTATAGGTGGGAAGATGAGAGAGATAACTGCGTCGGGGTGCAACATACCGAAGGCCAACAATAGACCAAAGATAGCGCCCGAGGCACCCACGGTGGGGGTAGACATATATCTATACCACACAGCCGAGCCCACATCCATGTGCGCAAGGTCTATCTGCGCGATACCCATCTGGAAGAGTGCTGCACCGACACCGCATACCATATAATATATAAGAAAGCGTTTCCATCCCATCTCCAGCTCCAACGTGCGGCCAAACATCCACAACGAGAACATATTAAAGAATAGATGCGAAAAGCCTCCGTGCATGAACATATATGTAACAATCTGCCATGGCTCAAAGAGCGTCATACCCTCCTGACCCAGGCATCGAAAATCGATATTGAAAAGCGCAAAATTGCTATAGAGCACATTGTCGTCAAAGAGCATGGTCGCCAAAAAGACAACAGCATTGGCTATCATCAGGTTGAGCACCACAGGGGGTGTCTGGTTATGTGTTCTAAATATAGACATACTACATTTACCTGTTTTTCATTAGTATTTAGCGAGCTTCGCGCGCACCTCGTCACACGTCAACTCCGCGATGATGGGTGCTCCAGAGTTCGTAAAACTGGGGTTAATACACTTCTCCAAGCGGTGCAACAGCTCGAGCGCATCTGCCGACGACACGCCGCGTCCATAGCCCGCGCTACCCCTGCGTGCCATAAGCTCCGCCAGGCGCTCGCGCTCCCTCTCGATGGGCATATCGCCATCTTCAATACCGTGCAGCAACTCATATATAAGCTCGTCAAGCGGTGTCGCCATATCGAGGATTGCAGGGCGGCCAACAACCGAGATAGCACCCTCACCACGATACTCAACCTCGAAGCCCATAGCTGCAAACTCCGTAGCATGCTCCTCCATTAGCTCATACTCCGCAATCGACAACTGCAACTCCTCGGCAAAGAACATGCGCTGCGTAGCCACCGCACCACCCTTCATAGCGTGAAGCACCTCCTCAAACAGTATGCGCTCCTTAGCTCGTTGCAACGACACAAAGACACTCTTTGCGCCATAGCGCGCAATGGCATGACCACCACCAAGCGCCATACACTCACTAAACGTAATCTCCTCCTTGGCCTGCATCGACGACGACACTATATCAAATAGCGACTCCTCCACTGCGGGCTCCTCGTCGATAAACTCTACCACACTACCCGACTGCACCATATCATAGTTCTGTGGCTCTGGTGCCATAAAACTCTCCGCTGCACCCATCGATGCTCTGCTCATCACACCCCTATTTGACTTGCTCTGATATGGCACATCAAAGCCCGTAAATGGCACATCAGGCATGGGGGCTGTGGGGTCTATATACTCCTCCAAGAAGGGGTTATACGACACATTGCTCGAGGCACGTGGCTCGCGATACATCTGGCGCTCACCGGCCATAACAGGGATATCCACAGAACCCTCATCCGAGAAGTCCATCATGGGCACAGCTCCCGTCTTAGCAAGCGTCTCACGAATAGCGGCCTGCAAAATCTCGAGTATCACATCCGTATCGGCGAACTTCACCGTCGTCTTCTGCGGATGCACGTTTACATCTACCCTCTCGGGGTCAACCGTGAGGTAGATGAAGTATGAGGGCATGCAACCCTCTGGTATAAGTTTCTCGTAGGCTCGCACAATGGTGCGCTGCATGGCCTGCGAGTAGAAGTAACGTCCATTGACAAAGAGGTACTGCTCGTTATTACGCTTCTTGGCTGCCGCGGGGCGACCCACAAAGCCCTCGATACGCACAACAGAGGTATCAACTTCGACATACAATAGGTTTTGGCGTATGTGCTTACCCACGATGTCTACGATGCGACCACGACGATTTGTTGGCGGCAACATGTATAGTGGAGCATCGTTCTGCCTAAGTTCAAACTCCACCTCGGGGTTACATAGTGCAACGCGCTGGAACTCACTCTTTATCTGCGATGCAAGGCGCGAGTTATCGCCATCTATGAACTTACGTCGCGAGGGCACATTGTAGAACAAGTTGCGCACCACAAACTGCGAGCCCTTAGAGCATGACACAGGTGTCTGGCTGCGGAACTCACCGCCCGATATCTCGGTTAGTGTGCCGAGCTCATCCTCCTCGCGACGTGTGCGTAGCTCCACCTCTGCCACCGCAGCGATACTCGCCAACGCCTCACCACGAAAACCAAATGTGTGCAACTGGTAGACATCCTCAATAGATCGTATCTTCGACGTGGCGTGGCGGTCGAATGCCATACGGGCATCCATCGCCGACATGCCTATGCCATCATCGACTATCTGAATCATATCCTTGCCACCGTTGCGAAAGTTGACACGCACACACTTAGCCCCCGCGTCAATGGAGTTCTCCATCATCTCCTTGACGACGTTCGAGGGTGCATTGACAACCTCACCTGCTGCAATCTGGTTTGCAACAATCTCGGGTAGCAGTTTTATTCTATCCATCGTTTTGGTTACTCCTCGGTTTCTACGCGCTTGTCATCTACAATCTCCACATCATCCGAGTAGATGGTCACCGAGCGCGTCTGCATATTATACTCCTCTATCTCGTTGATAATCTCGGGAGATAGGGTTTCGAACTCTCTGAAGTCGATATCGCCATGCTGCTCATTCAGTAGCACACTGCGCGGTGCAGACTCTCCATCCGAGCTCATCGAGGTATCAGCGGCAACCACCTCTGCACCCTGCTCCACAGCCATTATGCGCTCCAGCACACCCAATATGCGGGGCATGAGATACGATATGCCAAGGCCCACAACAATAATAAGCAGTGCATACTTTATCAGGTTGCTCGATGCCGACTGCGACTGCGACTCACGCGACTCACGGCGTGCATTACTCTGCGTGCGGAGATAGTCGCCAGGCTTATATGGCGCGTCATCCATATCGCTCGATGTGCCATGCAACTCACGACGACGCCTATCCAACGCCTCCTTGCGAGGGTCGTAATAGCGCGGTGTGTAGTTGAACTGTCGCGGCTTACTCTTATGTGGTCTAAATATCGACATCTTTACATTATTAAAAGTTTATCTGCACCCAGCGAGGCAAGCAAGACATCGCAGACGGATGCTTATCACCCCAGGTAGAATGTTGTCAGAAGTAGTTAGCTGTGGTGGCTTGTCGCAGCCTGAGAAACCGTAGTTTACTCGAAGTAAATGAGGATTTCGAAGGCAAGCAAGACATCGCAGATGACTGCTTATCACAACATTCTATCGGAAGAAGTTTTTCATTCTAGTTAATATATCCTGGCTGTCATGGAAATCCGTACGCTTGAAGTTTGGCTTCTTGCTTAGCTCCTCAACAAGCTTACGCTCATCCTTAGTCAACTCTGTAGGTATCACAACATCGACAACAACGATGATGTCGCCACGACCACGGCCATTGATGTCGGGTAAGCCCTTGCCACGCAAGCGCAACACCTTACCCGACTGTGTACCAGGATCTATAGATATGCGCACACGGCCATCAATAGTGGGCACCTCTGCATCGCCACCAAGTATTGCTGTGGTAACAGAGATGCCAAGGTTGTGAACAAGGTTGTTTCCCTGACGCTCGAAGTTGGGGTGCTCCTCCTCCTTGATGACAACGATGAGGTCACCATTGACACCACCATGGCGCGCCGCATTACCCATGCCCTGAAGCGTTAGAGCCATGCCCTCAGATACGCCTGCGGGGATTTTAACCTCTACGACCTTATCACCACGCTCAGTACCCTCACCACCGCAGTGAGTACACTTATCCTTGATGATGCGACCCTCACCCTGACATGTGGGGCAGACGCTCTGTGTCTGCATGCGACCGAAGAACGAGTTCTGCACGGTGATAACATAGCCCGAGCCTCCACACTGCGAGCAGGTGCTGTACGCCGACTTATCCTTTGCTCCCGTACCGCCACACTTCTCACATGCAACGACCTTATTAATCTTGAGTTTCTTGGTTACACCCTCAGCAATCTCCTTGAGTGACAAGCGCACAGTGATGCGCACATCGCTACCACGATTAACTCTCTGGCGACCTCCGCGACCACGGCCGCCGCCGAAGCCACCAAACGTACCACCAAAGATATCACCAAACTGCTCAAAGATATCCTCCATAGAGAAGCCACCAGCACCGCCAAAGCCACCGAAGCCTCCAGGGCCACCCGCAGCGCCATTCATGCCTGCGTGTCCGAAGCGATCGTAGCGCGAGCGCTTGTCGGTATCCGACAACACGTCATAGGCCTCAGCCGCCTCCTTGAACTTCTCCTCGGCCTCCTTGTCGCCTGGGTTCTTATCGGGGTGATACTTGATAGCGGCCTTGCGATAGGCCTTCTTAATGGTATCTGCATCGGCATTGCGCTCGACACCCAACACCTCGTAATAATCTCTCTTATCTGCCATAGTAGTCTTAATTATTCACCAACAACGACCTTAGCATAGCGCAAAACGTGCTCACCCATCTTATAGCCGCGCTGCACGCAGTCGATAACCAAGCCACGCTTATCCTCGCCCGCAGCAAAACGAGCTACAGCCTCCTGCTCATCCTCGTTGAAAGGCTTACCCACACACTCGATAGCTGTGATGTTGGCACTAGCAAGCACGCTCTCAAACTTCTTCATAACCAAGGCCTCACCCTCACGCAAAGCCACTATATCATCGCTCTTTGCCGAGGCAGCCACAGCGCGCTCAATGTCATCAAGCACGGGAAGGATAGCCTTCCATGCGCCCTCCGAGCCACGCTCCACAAGCTCCATTTTCTCCTTGATGGTGCGCTTACGGAAGTTATCGAACTCGGCCTGCAAACGCATATACTTATCGCGCCACACTGCAATCTGCTCCTCGAGTGATGGCTCGGCTGACACATTGTCAGTAGCTGTCGCGCCATTTTCTGACATATTGTCAGCAGCCGCTGCCTCAGCCGTATTCTCTACGTTCTCAGCCTCAGCGCTAGTTGTCTTCATATCTTTCTCAGTATCTGTATTTTGACCCTTCATAAAATCTTTAAATTTAAATTGTTTCATATTATAATGAACAAATTATATGCCTAATAGGAATATCGTAGGTCGCTTCTCAAAAGCTGGCACACCCGCCTTGCGACACGCCTCTATGGTCATGGTGCGGATATACTCATCGGGGGCGGTGATGTCCGTTGCCACCGTAAGTTTCATCTTGGGTGACAGGCTCTTAACGAGTGTCTCAAAGAGCTTTACGTTGCGGTACGGGGCCTCGATAAATAGCTGCGACTGGTGCTCCTCGACGGCTCTGCGCTCCAATTCCCTCAGGCGACGCTGACGCTCAGGGTCCTTGATGGGCAGGTAACCAACAAAGGCAAATGATTGACCATTAAGTCCCGACGCCATGACCGACATAAGTATCGACGAGGGACCAACCAAAGGCACCACGCGAACACCATGTCGATGTGCCAAAGCTGCGATGGCAGCACCAGGGTCTGCAACACCTGGCACACCTGCCTCCGAGATAACGCCCGCCGAGCGACCCTCCAACACGGGCTTAAGCATGCGCTCCACCTCTCGGTCATCTGTCGTATGCTCGTTTAGCTCCACGAACTCAAGCTCCTCAATCTTTCGCGACACTCCCGCCTTAGATAGGAAGCGACGTGCCGAGCGTGTGTTCTCGACGATGAAGTAGTCGAGCGAGTCCATAATTTTGCGGTTAGCCTCAGGCAACACATCCCACACCGGCGTAGCATCCGATATGGGGCATGGAATCATATATATAGTACCCTTTGTCATCGTTCTGTGTATATTCGTTTTACGCGCGCCGAGATAGAGGTCATAATCTCGTACGATATGGTATCGAGCACACGCGCCATATCCTCCAGCGTATTACCACTCTCCGCACCGAATATCGTAACCTTATCACCAACCTCAACGCCCTCAATATCTGTAATATCGATCATCGCGCTATCCATGCATACGCGACCCACAATTGCAGCGCGCTCACCACGCACGATAACCTCCCAACGACCATTGCCGAGGTGGCGATCCAAGCCATCGGCATAGCCTACAGGAATGGTTGCTATAACCATTTCTCGCTCCGTGCGTGCAGCTCTTGCGTAGCCTATCGACTCGCCCTTAGCCAAGGTCTTAATCTGCACGATGCGTGTCGAGAGCGTAGCCACGGGGATGAGTTGATCGTTATGTTCGAAGCCAAAGCCATACAAGCCGAGACCCAAACGACACATATCAAAGTGTGCCTCCTTAAATCGCACGATGGCTGCCGAGTTGGCGATGTGGCGCAATGGCTTGTAGTCCAACCACTCTGTCAGCTGCTGGCTCATATAGTCGAACGCCTCAATCTGCTTACGCGTGAAGTCATCCTCCGAGGTCACATCCGCAGAGGAGAGGTGCGAGAATATTGAGGCTATAGTGAGCGTAGTATCGAGGTGCACGGCGCGACCCAAGAGGTCTATCTCATCGTCCACAAAGCCGAGGCGGTGCATACCCGTATCGAGCTTAATATGAATGGGGTATGCCTCGCGGTGGGCATGGTGCACAGCACGTCTAAAGGCATCCAGCGAGTGGAAGCTATATATCTCTGGCTCAAGTTCATGAGCAATCATCATATCAAAGCTATCCTGATCGGCATTGAGCACTACAATAGGCATTGTAATACCCTTCTTTCTCAGCGTGACGCCCTCATCAGCAAAGGCAACAGCAAGATAGCGCACACCCTCATGCTGAAGCATGCGTGCCACATCGACATCACCCGTGCCATAGCTACCTGCCTTGACCATAGCAACTATTGGATGGTGCTGAGGAAGGTGCTGACGGAAGTAGTTAAGATTCTTCTTCATCGCAGCCAGGTCAACCTCCAAAGTTGTGGTGTGCGTGCGACGCTCTAAGAGGCGCGTGAGGCGCTCAAACCTACTATCGCGACTACCCTTAACCAACACCACCGACTTTGCCCAACGCTCACGGTCGAAGTTTTCGATGAGCTCATCCGTATTGAGATAGAACGACGAGCCTCGTGGGAAGAGGTGTGCATACGACGATATATTCTCACCTACGCCTATAAGATGGTCCACCGCTGCCTTCTTAACCGCTGCTGCAACACGCTGATAGAGCTCCTCGCTCGGCATGCCACTCTGGCGTATATCCGATATAACAGCCACCCTGCGCCTACCCATCGACTGCACATAGAGCGCATCGAGAGCCACAACCACAGAGTTTATATCCGAG
>JAGCLX010000014.1 GCA_017646785.1 Alistipes sp. | reverse complement strand
GAGCCTACACCTCCCGACTCGCGGAGTTTTAGACCAGGGGCACTCGCGAGCGCATCGGCAAGGTTCTTTGTCGTATTCTTTAGGGGCTGCATATCTACGGCCACAGCATTAAATGCCGAGCGCTTAATGTTACCTACACCCGACGCCGACACCATAACAGCATCTATCGCCATAGCAGACTCCGCTAACTGAAAGTCTACCTGCGCATTACCATACACATTTATATCGCGGGTCGCAGTTTCGTAGCCCATCATCTGCGCAGTGAGCTTCGCATCGCTCTCGGCAACGACAAGCGTGTAGCAGCCATCGGCATCTGTCGTTGTGCCACGCGTTGTGCCCTCGACGAAGATGGTTACATAGGGCAGAGCGTTACCCTCACCATCACGCACCACGCCATTCACCTCTACACCCATAGGGGGTTCGGTCGCCTTTGCCACAACGCTCACGAAGAGCATCATTATTAATATAGTGTATCGCTGTATTGCACCCATAGTTTTCACATTTTTCTTCGGTGCAAAGGTACGAGAGCGTGCGATTTTGGACAATCGCCTGATTTTGGGAAATTGACGACGTCCACTCCCCATATTTAATGAAAAAAATGAGAAAAGCCACCCAGAGTTGTATACCCTGAGTGGCTCATACTTATATATTTACTACACTAAGTAGCCTATGTAATTTAGTTGAGATATATCTGAACAAGCGCTTCATCCTCTCCCAGCGCAACCTTCTGAGTCTGAAGCTCTCCCGCCTCGTTGTAGTAGCGAAGCTCATACTCGGTGTTCTTGGGAAGAAGCACCTTGAAATAGTCGTTCATATCACGGTGCTCACCTGCCGTGAGGCCACCATCCATCTGCTCCGTGCCACGGAAGACGTCTACGCCCATAGCCACGCGGTCGTCAGAGTGTTCAGTCTTGCCACGCTCCTTATATCCCGCAATGCTGAGGAAGGTATGTGTCCCTGCCTCGAGGTGACGTGTGTACTGGTCATAAGCGAGGTCGATGTAGTGCTGCGTTACATTCTCGGCACCAACCCACTTGGGCAGCTCCTCGATAGTAGCACCCTCCTCCTCACCAGCCCACACCATGGGGAACCAGTCGTTGCCACCCGCAAAGCGCGTAGCATAGATAGCATAGGTGCGGTCTTCGGCGTTAGCCTTTGCTACATCAGCCATAAACCATAGGTGGTCGAGCTGCGAAGGGAAGTAGTACTCCGTTACACGCCACTCGCCATCAAGCCACACCTCAGTCCAGCTGTGGTTACCACGGTTGTCATGCCACGATGCAGTACCAGCAAAGCGTGCGGGGATACCCACAGCACGGTAGGCATCAACAAGCAAGATAGAGAGGCCCGTGCACGACGCCATGCCCTGACGGATAGACTCACTGGGGCTCTGATTGGTCTTCTCGCGCTTGGTGTTATAGTGCACGCCTGTGAAAGCAGGGATGTTAGCATTTACAGCGCAGATAGCATCATACATGGTCTTGCACGTGTCTACAGCGGGTGAGAACAACTCGAATATATCCTTGCGCCATGAGTCACGCACCTCATCCACAACAGCATAGGGCAACACATCGCAGAGGTATACCTCCTCGGGCAACGCCTGTGCCCACGCATACTTGTTGCGTGCCATATTGGCATAGGTGACATTCTCCTTCAAGAGCTCAAGGTCCATAGCCTCGCGGTCATGCTCAGGCATGTTTACGATAAGGTATGCCATGTCACGTTGCTCCGCCTCAGGGGTCTCAGCAATGAGTCTGCGCAACTCCTCACCACGCTCCGAGGCCTCGATTGCCGCTTGCAGAGCGCTGTCTGCGTCAGGGTTGTAAGCCTCCGATTTCTTGGGCCAGTAGGTTATTGCAAATGCCGCAACCACAGCAACGGCAAGCAAAATTAGGTACTTGTTTCTATTCATTATCGTATAAGTTTAAGTATCTCTTTGACTTCGTTCTCATCCACCGTACGCAAAGCATACTCATCCACCGCGTCGCTACCACCCATCGATATGCGAGGATTGCGATACTCCATAGCTCCTGCGACCATACACTTAGCGCTAAAATGTAGGGCGTCAACACCCGTAGCAGCAAGCTGAGCAGCATTTGCAGCTACCACACCACTACCTGCCATAATCTCTATGCGTCCCTGCGAAATCTCCACAGCACGACGTATGTTCTCGATGCCATCAATAGCCTTGTCGTAACTTCCCGATGTGAGGATACGGTTACAACCCGCCGCTATAACAGCCTCAACAGCAGCCTCATAGTCTGCTGTCATATCTACAGCGCGGTGGAACGTCGTCTCCATGCCATGGCTCGCCTCAACGAGCTGGCGTGTACGCTCAACATCCACCCTGCCATCGGCCGTGAGAATACCAAAAACAACACCCGTAGCACCCGCCTCACGAGCGTATGCTATGTCACTAAGCATGGTCGCAAACTCATCATCCGAATATAAGAAATCGCCACCACGGGGGCGTATCATAACACTTACATCTATACCCTCTATCTTAGCAACACGCTCGATGGTTGCCATAGATGGGGTCACACCACCCTCCGCAGGCGATGCACACAGCTCCACGCGGTTAACACCCAAGCGCGCAGCTATGCGGCACGCATCAACTGAATAGGCACAAAGTTCTGTTTTCATACTCTAAAGTCGTTCACTATCAATGAATTTATTAAGCACTGCATACACCGTAAGACCCGCAACAGAACGTATACCTGTCTTATGCACGATGTTCTTGCGGTGTGAGATTACGGTGTGGGGCGAGATGTTTAGCTCCGAGGCTATCTCCTTGTTTGTCAAACCTTTTGCCACCAACACCAATACATCGCGCTCACGCTCCGAGAGTTCGTGGCTCTCCGCAAAGTTATGCTCCGCGGGCATATCTGCCGCCTCAACAATCATTCGGTGCAGCTCCTCCTCCGAAGTGTAGAGTGTTGCCACAGACGTAAAACGACGTAGTATTGAGGGCGCAACAATGGCACTCTGCATTCCAATCACGGGGAGCGACTGCAACTCTGTCACACCCTCTAAATCGTTAGCTAACCCCACAGCAGCAACCACAACATCTACCTCCACATTGCGCATCAGCGACTGCAACTCAGCAAGCGAGGCCACCGCTCCAGCAACACGTATATTATGGCTGTGAGCTGCTATTTTTGCCACACCCTCCATAACAATGGGCGAAGGCTCAACTATGGCTATCGAGACTCTCTTCATGGCTACTGGCGGTTAAGGTAGATCTCTACAAGTGGGCGCAAGACGAATGTCTCTATGTTGCTGTGGCGGCGCAGGTCGTCACGCAACTCGTAGACATCCTTAAGCATGTCGCAGCGCAACGACGTGGGTGCCGACTCGGGCAGGCTCTTTACGATGAGTGAGGCTATGTCGTTCGAGCGGTCGTCGATATCCTCATGAGGCATGTCGAAGAGTGCAAAGTTTGCATCGCACTCACCCCCGCGCTCCATGAGCGTGAATATCTCGCGCTCCTCCTCCTCGAAGTGGCTCATGATGTAGCTTGTGTAGTCGGCATAGAAGCGGCTCAAGACGCGCGCCGAAAACTCATCACAGTGCGACAGCACCTCCTCGAGGTGACGAGAGGTGTGAGGCAGCATGCGCTCGGCATAGTAGCGGTGCGAAGCTCGCAAGTAGGCAATAACCTCTGGGAGCATATCCTTGGTCAGCATCCTTGCATCTGGGCGGTGGCGCATGTCTATGTGCATAGCACACAGTTCAATAAATAGCTGAGTGTTGTAGCCATCACGACGGCACATCTCGTCGATGGATATATCACCAAATGGCAGGTGTATGTTCAGTCTTGAAAATAGGGATAACAATACGGGGGCTGCATCTATGAGCTCGTATATCTTCATCTCGGGAGATAGCACCACCGACCCTGTCGAATTATTTACTATAGTCATTGTGTATTAACGTTTTAGTTTGCCGCGCTGGCACGCAGTCATAGTTAACGCAAATATAGCGATAATTTTTGGATTGGCAAAATAGCAATAATCGGGGATATCTATTTTACAAAATACCTATTTTTTGTGATTGCCGGTTTTGATATAATGCACCATCTTTGCAGTGTGGAAAATCGCTCATATTTGATGAGTTTGATGGCACGGCTACAGCACTGTGCGCCACATGTTTAGATATGTATTAAATCTTTTTAGTTTTTTATTGGGTGTTGCTCCTCGGAGCATAAGGGACTGTCCGATGGGCAGTCCCTTTTTCGTTATCATGATAGGGGTAATGATAGCAGGGCTGTTGAGGGCAAGGACAAAAGAGACGTAAGGGACTATAAGAGACATAAGCGACCTCGCGGACTTGGTTGACAGTGACTTCACTTCTGTCCCTTCTCTCTTTTTATCCCTTTACCGTCTTATAACCCCAACCAATTTGTTGTCAGAAGTGGTTAGGCTTGGCCTCGACATGAAAATAGCCAGGATGGGACATACTTGACGTATTTCCCATTCTGGCTATTGATTGAGAGGTCGAGAATAACCCCTTATCACAACAAATTAAGCGTTGCCCTTATGGCCGAAGGGGTCGACAATATGCTTAGTGGGGATGTTTATTTTACCCACGTTACTCTCGTAGCGAGTGATATTCTCCTGGAGTGATAGCAGCAGGCGCTTGGCATGCTCAGGGGTGAGCACCACGCGGCTCTTAACGCGAGCCTTGGGAAGACCTGGGAGCATAGTTGCAAAGTCGAGCACAAACTCAGATGATGAGTGTGCAATGATTGCGAGGTTACAGTAGTTACCCTGAGCTACCTGCTCATCGAGCTGTATTTCAATACCGTGCTTGTTGTTCTCGTTCATAGTTTTGTATGTTTAATAGATGTTTTACTGCCCGTAAAGATACAAAAATTTCAGCAATCCACAAATTTGATATGCAGCTTTGCGTTTTATAGTACAAAGGAGGCTACATTTTGGTGGTAAATTTGCTTAATTTTATGACATGGCACGAAGATATATTTGGTAAAAAGTTGTATCTTTGTGGCGTATTATTGACCTGTCGCAAATGGAGCTTTTGATGACGGGTATTGCAAGAGAGAGCTATGTTTATTGACATTGTTGATATAATCAAAATAATTATCGGAGGCCTCTGCGTAGGCTTGGCTTCATCAGTAACCGTTGGTCCAGTGGCTGTGCTGTGCATACAGCGCACCTTGAGCCGCGGCTACATCTCGGGCATCTTCTCAGGCCTGGGTGTTGCGAGCGCCGACACGCTGATGGCCATCCTGGCATTCACGCTCTACTCTCTACTCAAGGAGTACATCGACCGCTACAACACCGTCATCATGATATGCGGAGGCATATTTGTCATCGTGGTTGGCATATTCATCTTCTTCAAAAACCCCGTGCCTCAGGTCCGCAAAAACCGTACAAGCAAGAATGAACTGTGGCAGGACTTCGCCTCTATGTTCGGATTCACACTGGCAAACTTCGCCATAATCATCCCCTACATCTTGGCATTCTTCACCATGTTTAACATCGAGCTATCAAGCTCCGAGCCTGCACCCCCACACCCCACCGAGGTTGTCACAGTGAGTGCAGATACGGAGCTGCTTAGCCACGAGGAGGAGGATATAATCACCGACTACCACGACATCGAAGCGAAGTACAACGAAAAGAAGGCTGCAGCGGCTGAGCGCGCAGCAAAGGCTATAGAGGAGGCATCGTCAAGCATAGAGCTACCACGCATGGTGCGTAACATACTCATCCTGGGAGGATTTATGCTCGGCGCCATGATATGGTGGGTAAGCCTCACCTCGCTCATCAACCTCTTCCGTCGCAACTTCCGACCACGACACCTCATCACGATTAACCGCATCGCCGGCATCATCATCTCGGCGCTGGGAGCATACACTCTCCTATCCGTCGTCATCAACATATAACGACTATGAGCAAGAACCAAAAGATAATCATTGCCATCGACGGACACTCGTCGTGTGGCAAGAGCACATTCGCCAAGGCTATCGCAGCACGCCTCGGCTACATATTCATCGACACTGGCGCTATGTATCGCGCCGTGACCCTCTACGCACTGGAGCATGGGGCAATACCCTCGGGCATTGCCAACGAGGAGCTTATCACAGATATGCTCGATGAAATCAACATCGACTTCAGATTTAACCCTGCGCGCGGCGCCAGTGACATCTATGTCAACGGCGACTTGGTGGAGAACAAGATACGCACCATCGAGGTTAGCAACTGCGTGAGTGCCGTAAGCTCTATCGGCGCTGTACGCCAGAAGCTCGTGGCCATGCAGCAGGAGATGGGTCGCAAGCGTGGCGTGGTGATGGATGGTCGCGACATCGGCACTGTGGTATTCCCCGAGGCGGAACTTAAGATATACATGACGGCAGACCCCATGGTGCGTGCCGAGCGCCGTTATAAGGAGCTCACCGCCAAGGGCGATAGCGTCACACTGGAAGAGATATACGAGAATGTTGTATCGCGCGACAAGGCTGACATGACACGCGCCATATCTCCACTCCGCAAGGCCGACGACGCCATCGTCTTGGACAACTCAACAATGACTGTCGAGGAGCAGATGATGTGGTTTGACAGAGAGTTTAAGCGCGTGACATCACTTTAGTATAGGGCACTATGAGGGTTATTATCGACGACAACTCGGGTTTCTGCTTCGGCGTTGTCAGGGCTATTGGCGAGGCGGAGAGCGCACTACAAAGAGTGGGTGATGTCTACTCGTTGGGTGACATTGTACACAACCGCGTGGAGGTGCAGCGCCTCGAGCAGCTCGGCCTTCACACCGTATCGCATGACGATATGGCAAACCTTGGGGGCCGCACCCTACTCATCCGCGCACACGGAGAGCCACCACGCACATACCAGAAGGCTAAGGAGCTAGGCATAACCATTATCGACGCCACATGCCCCGTTGTTGCACGTCTTCAGCGTCGCCTACGCGAGGCCTATGACAAGATGCAGGAGGTGGGTGGCAGCGTGGTACTACTTGGCAAGCGTGGCCACGCCGAGGTCATTGGACTTACGGGTCAGGCGGATGACGACGTTGTGGTAATAGAGGGCGAGGCAGACCTCAACCTTATAGACTATAGCCGACCCATATACTTCCTATCGCAGACGACACAGAGCATAGGTCTATTCAACACCCTTGCCGAGGATATCAAACAACGCGCTGGCGATGTCGCTGTCACTATTGATGACACCATCTGTCGCCGCGTGGCTGGTCGCGAGGCACTACTTGCGGAGTTCTCACGCAGCGTTGACGTGGTTGTCTTCGTGTGTGGTCGTAAGTCATCGAATGGTCGCGTACTCTACGAGGTATGCCGCAACGCCAATCCGAAGTGCTACAACATTGAGGAGGGCTCGGAGCTCGAGAAGGAGTGGTTCGATGGTGTCGAGAGCGTGGGCATCTGCGGCGCTACATCTACCCCACGCTGGCTCATGGAGCAGGTGGCTGACGCCGTTAAGAGTATTACCCTATAATGAGACTTTTTATGACAACGAGATACTTTATCCGAGCAGTGAAATATCTGCTTCTACTATGCGTTCTATATGTAGGTTTGGAGTGGCTCATGCTTACGTTTGCCCCCGACCCAACCATCGAGGGGCTGAGCCTCACCGAGCTTCTACAGTTACGCTTCGCCGAGAACCGTGGCAAGATGCTTGTTGTGGCTATCATCGTTCTATCGGCACTCTATCCCCGCTTTGGCTTTATGACCAGCCGCATAGAGGAGTGTAGCTATGAGCGTGATGGTGCACGCATCGACAATGCTATGCGTCTCTACGGTTTTAAGCTTATCGAGGAGCGCGGCGACATCAAAATATATGGTGCTGACACCATTTTACGCCGTCTGATGCTCATGTTTGAGGATAGGATAGAGGTGCGTAGCATAGATGGGGGCATCGAGATTAAGGGTCTGCGACGCAGCGTAGCACGCATAGCCTACCAGTTGCAGACATACCTACACAACAGCCGTTTCGAGTAGCACCCAACAAGCAACAAGTAAGCAATGAAAGGTATTATAGAGAGTAGCATAATAAAGCGCACAATACGCATCACAGGCATTGTGGCGGTGGGCATCCTCACATTCGTGGAGGGCGCAACGGCACAACACCCCGAGCGCATGCACCGCGACTTCGAGCTGGGCAAGTCGATAGAGATATTGGCGAATGTGATGCGCGAATTCGAGAGCGGCCATGTGGAAGAGGTCACAGCCAGCGAGCTGCTCGACGCAGCCACCACAGGTATGATCGTGGCCACCGACCCATATTCGGAGTATCTCTCCGAGGAGGCGATGGAGGAGTTCGAGATGATGACCACGGGACGCTATGCAGGTGTAGGCTCACTCATTCGCAAGAAGGGCGACTACATACTCTTTGCACAGCCATACAAGAACTCACCCTCGGATGAGGCAGGAGTGAAAATCGGAGATAAGATACTCGCAATCAACGGAGAAGATATGAAGGGCCGCGATGCAAGCGACATCAGCTCGCGCCTACGCGGTGAGGCCGAGAGTATCGTCGAGGTGGTCGTTGAGCGCAACTTCGACAAGGCTGTAGACACCCTTCAAATCACGCGTCGCAACATATCTATACCAAGCGTCAGCTACGCGGGATACCTCCGCGACGGCATAGCCTATATTCAACATGGCGACTTTATTGAGGGTAGCTACAACGAGGTGCGCAACGCCCTTGAGAAGGTCCTGGCCACAGACTCGCTACGAGGTCTTATCCTCGATTACCGCTCCAATGGCGGAGGTGTAATGCAGGGTGCTGTGGACATAGCTTCGCTCTTTGTACCACGCGGCGAGCGTATCGTATCGCTTATGGGACGTGACTCCTCGTCGCTATACCACTTTGCAACCGAGCACACGCCATTAGCGCCCGAAGTACCCATCGTGGTGCTTGTGAATGGCGCATCAGCCTCAGCATCAGAGATTCTTGCGGGCGCACTACAGGATAAGGACCGCGCAGTGGTGATGGGACAGCGCACCTATGGCAAAGGTCTGGTGCAGGGCACACGCCACGTGGGATACAACGGCTACCTCAAGTACACCACAGCGAAGTATTACATCCCCTCGGGTCGCTGCATACAGTCGCGCAACTACAACAAGGGTGGCGAAACAACCATGGTACCCGACTCGCTAATCACAGAGTTCCGCACAGCAGGTGGTCGCAAGGTCTACGATGGCGGTGGCATAGTTCCCGACGTGAAGATAGAGACTAAGTATGTCAGCCGTTTTGCCATTACACTCTACACCATGGGCTACATGGAAGACTGGGCAGATGAGTACATACGCAAGCACCACGATAAGGAGATTGATATACGCACCTTCAGCCTTACGGATGAAGACTATGCCGACTTCTGTCGCTTCATCAAGGAGCGCGATGTGCCCTATGAGTCGGAGACCCGTCGTGCACTAACAGCACTGGAGAAGGCTGCGGAGAATGATCGCTACGACGAGGAGCTTAAGGATATCATCAAGCAACTTAAGTCCCTTATCAAAGACGACAAGATGTCAAACATGCAGACCTACCGCGAGGAGATTGTGGAGGCTCTCACCGCCGATGTGATACTACGCTACGCCTATCGAGAGGGCGTTGCCGAGTATGCCGCTATGCACGACGCCACGGTAGAGAGAGCCATAGAGCTGCTACTCAACAGAGAGGAGTATGACCGCATACTCCGAGATCAGGACCTCGACATGCACTAATAGCTTACACTCAACAATGAAGATACCAGGCATTAACATACCCATCAAGTTCCTATCAGCACGTCGCCGCGCCGTGGTAATAGCCATAGGTCTGGTGCTCGCTGCGCTGTCGGTATACTACACATGGACGGTGTCTATGGAGATGAAGCACGAGGATGAGGTGGCCATAGAGCGACTCCGCAGGGATGAGCACAATGCCGTGTCTATGTGGGAGGATATACTGCGCTCGACAAACATCGGAGGCTTCGGCTACAACTACGAGCTTCTGGATAAACTCGCCGAGCACACTAACGTCCCCTTGGTGATTACTGACGAGCGCCTAAACGTTTTGGTATCAAATCTCTCAGAGTCAATAACCAACGACAGGGAGCTGCTACGCAACGAGATTATGGAGATGAGCAAAGACAATAAGCCCATCACCGTGTCACATCGAATAACACAGCAGACGACCTATACCATATACTACGGCACAACGGACTACGAGGAGTTGGTGTCGAGCGCCCACAGCAAGGCCTTAGCCGCCTTCCCATACATTCAGCTCACCATTATCCTCATCTTTGCCATCTTTGCCTACATAGCCTTCTCGTCAACGAAGCAGAACGAGCAAAACCGCGTGTGGGTGGGTCTGGCAAAGGAGACTGCACACCAGTTGGGTACGCCCACGTCGTCGCTACTCGGCTGGATAGAGTACCTACGCACGCAGCTTGTAGACCAGATGGCCGTGGAGGAGATGTCCAAGGACCTCGCCCACCTGATGAAAATTGTTGACCGCTTCTCGAAAATCGGCTCCGAGACACAGCTGACACCCGTGAACATAAACGAGGTGGTGGGCGACACGGTGATGTACTTCCGCCGTCGCATACCCCGCAACGTAACACTCAACTATAACGGACTTGCCATAGCCCCCATACGCGTATCGCTAAACGCAGCACTCTTCGAGTGGGTGGTTGAGAACCTCATGAAGAACTCGCTTGATGCACTCCAGGGCCATGGCGACATAGATGTTGTTGTTGGCGAGTGCGACAACTCGGTGTTTGTCGAGGTGAGCGACACGGGCAAGGGCATAGCAAAGAGCAACTGGACACGCATATTCGAACCAGGATATACCACCAAGACACGTGGCTGGGGCCTCGGACTATCGCTGTCGCGAAGAATTATCGAGGAGTACCACAAAGGCAAAATCGCCGTTGTGCGCTCAGAAATTGGCAAGGGCACAACAATACGCATAACACTTAAACGCCGTGAGGGAGATGAATAATCAGGAGCTTACATATCTTAAGGAGCAGGGCTACCTCACGGTTACCCCAAGACGCATGTTTGGCCGCAATGCCGAGCTTCAGAGTGGAGAGGCAAACACCGATGGTGGCTATCGAGAGGTGAGCGTCGAGGAGATATTCGGCACGACCACCGAGCGTGGCGACGGCGGCTACGACTACCCCTACCCCGCATCACTCACAGCTACGCCTCTATTCCAGTCTATCGTATTGGCGACCCTAGTGCTATATCTCGCCACGCTATTTCGCTCGTGGGGCTTCATACGCTCGATATGGGGCGACATATTCAGAACAAACAACGAGGCACGCATGGTCTTCGAGGGTGGTGAGTTACCCCTGCAACGATTTAAGCTCACGGCCTCTGTCCTCGGCATTATGCTCATGGCACTCGCCATTGTGAGGATTACCGAGTATAGCATCGCCACATCGTCGGGGATAATCACCGATACGTGGTACACGCTTGCACCACTTGGCACACTACTCATCATGGCGGCGTATGTATTGTGGCACGTCCTATACCACAAGATAATAGGCTGGGTTATTGGCAGCGACAGCCTCGCCATGTTGGCATATATTGGACATACGAGCTTTGCACGCACAGCGGTACTGCTATACCCCTTCACAGCAATATGGCTACTCACCGAAAATGGGGATAGTTCAGCTGCCGCAATCACACTGATTATCTGCGCCAGCGTGCTGCTATTATTGTATCTAAAGGATACTTTTGTATTCTTTATTGAAAAAAAAATTTCGATTTTGTATTGGATTTTGTACCTTTGCACCGCAATTTTGCTGCCGTGGAGCTTCGTTGCGAAGGTGTTAGAAATGCAGTTATAGCCAAGCATTATCGCTATTAGACTGAATATCAATAGTGGAATACTATTTTTATCTAACACGCACACGCGTAACTGATTGCAAAATTGAGTAAGAATAAAAGTATAAAATTAGAACAGAGGGTGAAAGTTAGTAAGATTTTAGTGTCGCAGCCCCGTCCTGCAGTTATAGAAAAGTCGCCTTTTTTCGAATTTTCTGAAAAAAATAATCTCAACGTAGATTATAAGCCACTCATTAAGGTCGTAGGTGTATCACTCAAGGAGTTTCGCGCACAGCGCACAGAGATTCTCGACCACACAACAATGATCTTCTCGTCACGCACAACCATCGACAGCTTCTTCCGCATCTGCGAAGAGGCTCGCATCACCGTGCCCGAGACAATGAAGTATATCTGCAACACCGAGGCTGTAGCCCTCTACTTGCAGAAGTATATCGTATACCGCAAGCGTAAGATCTCGTTCGCCGATGGTACGTTCAACTCACTCGTTGAGCTTATCGTGAAGCACAAGGATGAGAAATTCATGCTCGCACTCACCGAGCCCTTCAAGAGCGACCTCCCTGACACACTCTCAAAGCTTAAGCTGAAGGTGTCACCCGTGGTATTTGCACGCACCGTGTCTGCCGACATGGCCGACCTTAAGCCTATGGACTACGACATCATCGCGCTCTACTCGCCCAACGATGTTAAGGCACTCACCGAGAATTTCGAGCTCGACAAGCTGCCTGTAATTGCGACATTTGGCGAGGCCACACTACGCGCTGCTAAGGAGGCGGGACTCAAGGTTAAAGCATCCGCACCATCGCCAGAGGCTCCATCGATGGTCAAAGCCCTCGACATCTACTGCCACAAGGTGGAGGATGGACTCGAGGTTGAAGATGCTGAGGTAAAGGAGAATGCTGAGAAGGAGGAGTTCATTCGTCAGCAGCAGACCAAGTTGCAGAAGAAGACACGTACACGCACTCCCAAGAAGGAGTAAATCAACATTATGGATAAGCCCCACGCACTTCCCAAGTCGGAGCGTCTATCGTCGCTAACAGCAGTGCGTCGCCTCTTTACGGACGGCGCGTCGGGCTTTGTGTATCCATTTCGCTATATGGTATTCAAGAGCGAGAGCACCACACCAACGGTCGAGGTGCTCTTCTCTGTACCTAAGCGCAACCATAAGCGCGCAAATAAGCGCAACACCCTGAAGCGCCGCATGCGCGAGGCATATCGACTAAACAACGAGGCGCTACACACTGCCGTCAAGGCACACAACGTGGATGTAGACATCGCCTTTGTATACTCCACAAAGGAGTTACTCCCCTATAAAACCATCGAACATGCGGTACGCAAAATTTTGGCAGAGATTTCTGAGCGCATGTAAGCACATTTCTGCGAAGCCCTTGATATGGCTTGTGCGCTTCTACCAAGTCTGCATATCACCCTTAAAGCCTGCATGCTGTCGTTTCACCCCCACATGTTCGCAATATGCCATCGAGGCACTGCGTAAACATGGGCCCATAAAGGGACTCATACTAACCATCTGGCGCATACTGCGTTGCAACCCATGGGGTGGTTCGGGATACGACCCAGTACCTTAGCAATTAGCAATAGAGAATGCCACAAGCGAGTGCTTGTGGCATTCTATTTTTATGCGTAGAAAAAATTACTTTACGAGTCGGTATACGCAGTCTGCATTAGGCTCACCATTTAGGTAGAACTGCGAAATGAAGGTGTAGCCCCAATCGTGTTCAGGATCATTGCGATACTCGGGGTCGTAGGTATAGTCATGCGAGAAGGCAAAGGTATCTTTTGTGCCATCACCCCATGCAACCTCCACTGTGGCCATATCCCACTTATCATCTCGAGCCCACTCACCAATGACCATAACGGCAGCACCATCACGGTCACATATTACATGTGCACCTTCAAAAATTGCGAGGTATGCTAATGGTCGTGCTGTAGGTTCTTTGGGGGCTAAATAGCTAACTACCTCATACTCCTCACCCTCGTAAGTAAGCACCATATCATCGATATTGTATGCGCCCTCAAACGCTGGATCAAGGAGATTGTTTCCCTCGGCGTCACTTACATATACACCTAGCACAATTGGAGCCCAATCTACGATAACATCATCTTCTATACCCTGACTACCATCATCTTCCTTACCAGGATTATCGCCATTATCAGTTTCCTGCTGATCATCACCATTGTTCTGCTCCACGTTATTATCTCCATCAATGCGATCTGGCGCAACCGGCTCACACGACAACGCGAAAATAACTGCTATCAATGCTGCCAAGAGAGTTAATTTTTTCATAATCACGACATATTAAGTTAGACATACTGACACTGCGCCACAAGACTAACGCCCCACCACCTACAAAGATAGTAAAAAAAACTATTAATTAACATATTATAGCAAAAATAGTGATATTATCTTCATTTTAAGAAGATAAAACACTTTACTAAAAAAAAGGCCTGCATAATAATATGCAGGCCAGAAAGTTAGGTCATATACCCCTACTCAGGAAGCGAAGAAACGAGCTTGCGAAGCTCCTCGATATCGCCCTTATTATCTGCTGTAGGACATGTCAAAACACGTGCGATAGCACCCATCTTGCCATTAGCGTCAGTAGCGTATGCAAACGCTGTCTGTGTCAAGTTCCAGTCAGTGAGGTAGAATGTGTATGGAGAGTCCAACTTACATGTCTTCCACTCGGGGACCATAGCCCAAAGCTTATTGTCAGGCCAATTTGACACATTGGTATAATCCTCAGTATACATTGAGGTATAGAGCGTCTTGGCGCCATCCAAGTTACCATACTTAACCACTGTAATAACCTTACCCTTTGTAGCATTAGCATCCTTAAAGATGGTACCCGCCTCCTCGTCACCTGAGAAGTAGCCCACAAGTTCAACAGTAGGATTTACATTACCCAAAACATCGGTATGAGCAATTTTGTCAAAAGTGAAGGTCTTTACGATCTTACCTGTGCGGAAGTCAATAGCGTAGACATACGCCATAACATCCATATCGGGCAACAAGCCTGATGCCTGAACTACGCGGTCACCATTGAAATAGTACTGATCAAGAACCTCGGCAATAGATGTGCTGGGGTTGAACTTGAGTGTCTCAGTGTAGTAATAGTCAATAGCCTCCTGCTCCATAGCGATATACTCCGCCTCGTCATACTCACCCTCTACACATGCTCCTGGGACATAGTAGATAGTAGGATCTGAAGAGCGTACATTCATATTGAAACCATATGGAGTGACATTGCTTGTAGTAATAGAGAACTCAACATCATCAATGCTACCACCAGGAAGCGTGCGGAATGTAACCATTGTTGCCGCAGTTGTGATGCCACCACGATAACCAAATGCGATAGCATAGTAGTCGGTATCTGCTGCGGGAAGCTTCATAGCCTTTGAGCCCGAATACTCAACCACACCCTTATCCTGTGCCATAACATCCATCCAACCGGGACCCCACTGGTTAACGATCTTATTCATAACCTCGTCAGCAGTTGATACGCCATCCCAAGGCTGAATAAGAGCACAGTAGTAATCGTTATTGTTAGAGGGAACGATGCGCACATTTGCCGACATCTGGCCAACATCCCAAACCTTAATCTCAAATGTCATATCAGACAACGCTGCATCCTTTGTCTCGAATGCCGAGCGCTCAATATCTGTGCAGATGACAATACCCTCACTATCAAGGATAAGACCTGCGATGAGAAGGCTATAGGTAGTATTTGCGTGAAGGCCCTTAGCCTCGAGCACCTGTGCACCGCTGTGGATTAGAGCTTCGATAACCTGTGACTCTGAATAGCCCTGCTGCAACAAGCTATTAATCTCCTGCTGGAAGTAGAACTCGTAGAAGCCCTGCTCAGACATCTTGTAACCATCCTCATCAACAACATAGTAGTTGTACTGCTCCTCAGTAACCAAACATACATACCAAGAGACCTCCTTATCTGTTGGATCAACATTGATAGTTACGTTGTTGTTGACAACACTGGTAGTAACATTGAAGTCGCACTCAACCTCCTCAATTGCCAAAGTCTTGAAGCCGACAGTTACGAGGTCTGTGTTAACCTCATACTCCTTCTCTGCATCAACACCGAAGAGGATAACAACATACTCTGTATCAATCTTAAGACCCGAGAATGTGCAATCAAAGATAGGGCCATTGTCAACAATCGAAGGCATATACTCAAGAAGAGTAAGACCCTTAGAGTATGCCTCGTCGGTAAGCTCCTGAAGCACGGTCTGGATGATATACTTATCCTGAGTAAACTCCTCAACTACACTGCGCTCCTCAACGAAGCAGATGTAATCACCAACTGTTGAGTTGGGGTTTACGTCGAAGGTCACCGAACCACGTGATACAGACGAAATATTCACAGAGAAGAGTGCCTCATCTGGCTGTGGCTCAACGGGAACATCAGGCTGCTCACATGCAACTCCCAATACGAGAGCTGCAACAACGCCCCACAAAGTAAATAGACGATTTTTCATTTTCATTGTCTTATTTTAAAAGGCTACGGAACTATTCTTTAGCAGTATAGTTCCGCAACCCATCTTATACATTAATTATTAGAATGCGAAGCTCTTAACAACCTTAACCTCAACAAGGTCGCTATCAACAGTCGCTACATCGAAGTCTACCTCATGGTATGTAACCTCGAAGCCACTGATAGGCTCTACCTCCTGGCTCCAGATGCACTCAATAGTAGGCTCTGCAGTAGGCTCAGACACTACAAGCGACTGAGGAAGTGCCTTGGCTGTAGCATTGTTAACAGCGTCAACATAGCCCTTAAGTACGCTGAGATCGTCGTTGCACTCAACTGGTGTAACTGCCAAACGCGATACGCCACCCTCATGACCATTTGCATCCTGAGCATACGATATTACATTCTGCTCGACATCCCATGTAGCCACGAAGAAGTAGTAAGGAACTGCGATATTCTCAACCTCATTCCAAGTGCCATACTGGCTCTTGAGATACTCAGAGATGATATACTGATCAGAGTAACTGTTTATCTCAGCAGTTGACTCTGTTGTAAGGGCTGTAAAGAGAGCCGATGCACCCTCAACGTTCTTGTGGTTAACAACAACGATAGGACGACCTGCTGTAAGGCTTGCATCACCAAAGATTGTACCGTTCTCCTCATCACCATTGAAGATACCGAGCACCTCAACAGTAGGAGTTATAGTGCCCTTAGAGGTTGTTTTAGCGATGACATCGCTGTAGTAGCACTTCGCAAACTTACCAGTCTTCATATCGATAGCCAATACATAGCCAATGATCTCCTTCTCAGGAGCAAGGTTTGCGATATAGAACTTAGCATTACCGTTACGATAGGGATATCCCTGCTTCTTCAACTTATCGAATGCCTCCTGGAATGTAAGACATGGGCTCTGACCCTCCATACACATCTGCATAACCATAGCGAGCTGGTTTGCAGATGCCGCCATTGCAGCCTCGGGATCGAAGCCCTCTGCATAAGCAAGACCGGGCTGATAGAATACTGAAGAATCACTCGACTTAATCTCAAGGTTGAGGTCGTAAGGACCTACATCAGAAGCGCTAAACTTGAACTCTACAGCCATAGGATCACCATGGTTGAGAGTCTTGAACGACACGTATACAGGAACCGAAGTGATAGTACCTGGGTTAGAATCATACTCATTAGTCTCCTCATTGACAATCTTACCATAGTTGGGGTTAGCCTCGAAGCTGAATGCCACAACGTAGTACTCTGTCTCGGCAATATCGAGAGCAAAGTCCTTAAAATCGACAACACCCTTCACTGGCTCGCGACGCTTAAGCTCGTTGTTATCCCAGTAGTAGATATAGTTAGTAACAGCATCGTTAGCGATATCAATAGGCTTCATACTCTTCTTAGGGCTATCGATATAGCTGATGTAGTAGTAGTACTCAGCATTCTTGTCCGATGGCTCGATTCTGATGTCTGCAGAGTAGTTTGCAACGTTTGTTACCTCAACGTCGAATGTAAGGTCGCTTGCTGCAGCCTCACCAGTGTAGTAGCGCACCTCTGTAACATCTGTAACCAAAGCAATGCCCTGCTCGTCGTATGAAACACCTGCCACAAGTGCAGAGTAGTTAGACTTAGCCTGAAGACCCGAAGCATTAAGTGTTCTGTAACCGGTGTGAACAAGCTTTGTAGAGATATCCAAATAGCTCATACCCTCACCCTCGAGAGTCTCAATCTCTGTATTAAAGTGGTTCTGGAAGAACTCCTCCAATGTCCAACCATACTCACCCTCCTTGCTTGTATACTTCTGGAGCTCAGGAACAGCCACATTCACAAGATGCCACTTCTGCTTATCATCTGAAGGAGTCACACTAATAGATGCTGTTGTCTGATTTACACTATACTTAAGAGAGAAAGTGCATGAAGACTGCTGAACATCCTCAGTCTTAAACTTCTTCATTGTAATCTCAGTGGTTGCAGCATACTCTGCCTCAGCGTCAACACCAAACACCAAAAGGTAGTAGTTAGTGTTCTGTACAAGACCGCCAACCTCGTGGTTCTTAACTTCACCACGCTTCACAGCCTCTGACATATACTCTGCGAAGCTCTTGCCGGTAGACTCAGCATAGGTCGCAAGCTCACCATAGATCTTAGCGATGATCTCTGCATCTGTAGCACACTGCTCTACAGCAGCAGCACCATAGACTACCAACAAGTAATCAGCCTCAAGGTCTGAGGGGAGTACGTTGATAAAGGCAGATGTACGTGTTACGCCTTCAACAGAGGCTTCAAATGTAAGCTCAGTTGTAGGAGGCGTAGGATCATCATTGTTTGGAGGTGTAGGATTATCGGTTGGATCATCCTGACATGCCACCAACGATAGTACAGCGACCATCATCGCAGCCATTAACCAATTAAGTTTTTTCATAGATTTGTAGTTATTTAGTTTGTAAATTGTTTTCTATCAGCGAATTATCTCTATACTTTCCCGCATCATGGCGCACACACTCGCGCACGAGAAAATATCCGTTCGGACAAAGCAACTATTCTCCAATACAAAAGTATATTTTTTTGGCGGTTTCACCAAATTTTGCAGGACTTTTTTAAGCATGCAACAGCGGGACATCACTCATTATATGAGCGGAGTCGTGATATAAAAATAAGCAAATGGGTCATGCGCCCTGGCACGACCCATTTGCTTTATACGCAATGCGAAGTATTGCGATTAGATGTAGAAGGGACGGATATAGTTACCCAACGCCTTAACCTCTGTGCGAACGACTGCTGGAGTCTCCTTAGCTGTCTCTGTTACAACCGCCTCAGCAGCCTCAGCAACATTAACCTCTGAAGATATCTTCACAGCTGAGAGTGTAAGGCCGCCATTCTCATTCACAACGATTGATGCAGGTACTGAGAAGTGGCTCTTCTGCGCAGCGTTAAGCTCGTTAACAAGCTTGCGAAGCTCCTCGATATCACCCTTATTCTCGGCTGTAGGACAAGTATAAAGGCGTCCGATGCCACCAGGATTACCCTGCTTGTCTACACAGTATGCAAGAGCTGTCTGCTCGTAATCCCAATCTGCCACATAGAATGCATATGGCTGAGCGATGGTTACAGCATCCCAATACTGGCTTGCATCAGTCCAAAGCTGGCTGTGTGAGTAGTTGTTCAAGTTTGTGAGGTTATCACCGAGCATTGCAGCAAAGAGTGAACGTGCACCATCAAGGTTGCCGTACTTAACAACGATGATTGCAGACTTTGCTGTATACTCCGCATCGCCAAAGATAGTACCATTCTCCTCCTTACCTGAGTAGTAGCCAACAAGCTCTACAGTAGGCTCTACGCTACCCTGAGGCTTAGTAGTTGCGAGGTGCTCAAACGCATGAACCTTTACCACCTTACCAGTCTTATAGTCGATAGCGAGGACATAACCCATGAACTCCAATTCGGGCTCAAGACCACTTGCTGTAAGCTCGTAATCGCCTCTATAACATGAATTACTTAGGTAGTTACCCAAGTTATCGCCATTCTGAGACTTCCAGACCTCCCAACCCTCAAGGAGTGCTGCGTTGATCTCCTCAACAACCTTTGTCTCATTCCACTCTGACTGAAGGCATACGCCAGGGATGTAGTATGTTGTACCGTGTGATGCAGAGATGACGAACTTAAAGTCGTATGGTGAGATAGACTTTGCTGTCATTGTAAACTCTGTCTCAGTAGCATCAGGAGCAGGCAAAGTGCGGAATGTCTTCATCACAGGATCTGTAGTGATGCCTCCAGCGTAACCAAATGCGATTACGTAGTAGTCAGTATCAGGAGATGATAGTGACATCTTGTATGGGCTGCCTGGGCCACCTGTATAGTCCTGAACACCAGAGTAGAGCATAGCACCACCATTCATAGGACCGCCATATGACTTAACGACATCATTCATCACCTCCTCGGCAGTCTGCTTACCATCCCATGGGAGGCACAACCAGCAGAATGTCTCCTTATTATTTGAAGGAACAACCTTGATAGCGGCACGCATAGGCTCGATATCTGATACGGTGATCTCGAAGGTCATATCCGAGCGCTTAGCAGCACCAGTCTTGTATGTAAACTTCTGCACATCAGAGATAAGGTTCACAAGACCGTCAGATGTGATATCGAATGCTGCGACGATGTTTGTATAGTCGGTGTATGCAACAAGGCCCTTAGCTTCGAGCTTCAACTCACCCTTGTGGAAGAGCGCCGCCATAATTTTATCTGAGCTATAGCCTGCCTGCTGGAGCGACTGAATCTGCATCTGAAGAGAGTATAGAATCAAGTCATCGTCAGTCATGCGGTATGCACCCTCAGGATCTGTATAGGCCTGGTATGTCGATGTAGGCAATGTGTTGAAGTACCAGTACACCTCATTGTCCGATGGCTTAACATTGAAATAAGCAGTGTTCTCATCAACAGTGGTCTGAACATCGAATGTCACGTCAACCTTAACAATCTCGAGTGTAGAGACCTTAGTCTTAGACACCTCTGTATTAGCCTCGTAGCCATTGTTTGCATCAACACCGAAAACTATGAGGTAGTAATCTGTAGCGGGAGAGAGGGGTGAGTATGTATCCTCGAGGATACCCTTATCGGTAAGCTCTGCAACATACTCCTCAAATGTCATACCCATCTCACGTGCCTCAGCCTCGAGGTCCTGATAGAGTGTGGCAACGAGATACTTGTCAAGTGTAAAATCCTCAACAATCTCAGCATTATATAGCACACAGAGGTACTCCGCCTCGAGATCCGAAGGGATAACCACAAAGTCGATAGACGATGAAGTCACCTCGCCAACCTGCACGTCGAAAGTAAGACCCTCGGGAGTGGGCTGCTGTGGACCTGGCTCGGGAGCGGGCTCTTTACATGCTGTAAATGACAATACACATGCCATCACGAGCATCATTAACCAATTAAATTTTTTCATAGTTTTAGTTAGGTATAAAGTTATTATTAGAATTATTCTCACCTATTAATGTGTGTCTGAGCATCTGAGCATCCAGACTTGTGACCCTCAAAAAAAAGAGAACACCATACAATATACAAAAGTATAATATTTTTATCACTATGCAAAATGTTTTGCTTTTTTTATGAAATAAAAAGTGGTGCAGTCCAAAAGCCACAACATGTCACACATACACAAAAAAGCGAGAGCCCCCATCGACCAACGGTCAATAGGGAGCTCCCACTTAATATTTTATCGCGCCCCGTTTACAACTCACCAGTCCAGTCAAGAGTCAACTTATTGGGACGTGGAGCGTCGTCTTGAGCATCAATCTTGATGGTGTATGTACCATCATAATTGTTTTTGATGTCGACACTACCAGTATAGAGTGGAGCCTGAGAGATACATTTACCATCCTTGTAAATCATATACAACGAGCCCAACATCAAGTCTGCGACATCGGAAACACGGAAGCCTGGAACAAAGACGCCACCGCGGAAGTCAGGCTTGGTCTCGTCGTCCTCACAGAAGCCCGAATCAATGTATGTACCAGTAAAATCTTTTTGATTAGCAGACAAGAAGTCGATAACAAGGTATGGGCCATTGGTAAAACCGTCGTTACATACAAACTCAATAACCCAGTTATTATAGCCACATTTCCAGTAATCTCCAGAATTATTTACCGAAGCTGTACAATTTGACACATCAATAACCGTATCTCGAGTAAGGCTCGAAATGTAGTCGTTAATCACAGAATAGGCGATATTGTAGCTACCATCATAGGTCACATGGTACTGCTTATCACCAATCTCAGCGACAAGATCAAAGTGGTTGCCACTTACAGTGAGTACTGCATTATCAAACGCATAAGCCCACTCCTCACCATAGTCACCAGCATAAACAACGTCGGTATTACCGATATTAATCATAGTGTACTCTCTATAGCTATTGTATGCGTCGAATCGGTAGACACCATCAGGGATAACAATACTGTCGGAACTCTGTGACATAGGACCAAGGATATCCATACGGAACATGTAACTATCACCTGTCATATCACTGCCACCCGAAAAGATTAGCCAGTAGTGACCCAAGCCATCCACAAGCTTATCTCCATAGTAGTTACCATAGAGGCCATCAGCCACAAGCTCCACCTTGGTATAATCCTCAGGGTTGGGGGTATCCTCCTCCTGCTCTGCACCGCGCTGCTTAAAGAGCACAATCAACGTCTGCTCCTCATACTTCAGCAACACCGCACACTCGCGCGATGCCTCATCGGTATTAACAGAGAAAAAGAGGTCTACATAGCCCATCAACGAGCTATCCGCATGGGTAATCATATCCTTATTCGTAACCTCAACCTCGATAGCTGCATCCTCCGAAACGCCGGTCAATGAGTACTCAATGGTGTAGTCACCACCCGCAGGCTCGACGTCCACCACCGAAGGCGTAATAAGCTCGAACACGACCTCTGTAGTGTCGTCCTCACCCTTATCATCCTCCTTATCATCCTCCTTGTCATCCTCCTTGTCATCCTCCTTATCATCACCAGGCTTCTCCTCGCCCTGGCCATCACCAGCACCCTGCTCAAAGACTACACTAAGTGCCTGGCTCTCATATCGAAGTAAAACGATACCATCACGCGCAGTCTCCGTTGTATTAGCCGAAACCTGCACACCTACACGTCCATGCTCCGAGGCATCCACGCTAGTTATCATCTCCTTATTCGCTACCACAACCTCAATAACCGCATCCTTAGAAACGCCAGTCAATGAGTACTCAATGGTGTAGCCACCACCCTCAGGCTCAACATCCACCTTCGCAGGCGTGATAAGCTCGAACACCACATCGGTAGCGTCGTCGTTACCTGTATTATCACCTGGCTGCTCCGTATTAGGATCATCAGGCAGATCATCTACAGGTCCTTCTGGCATCTCACATGACACAAAAGCAAAGGCGAGTACTGCAAACAAATAGAATAGGAAATTTCTCATAGTAATTATTATTTTTCACTCTGCCACAAAGATATGAAAAAATCTGCAATAAAAACTACATATCAAACATATATAAACAAAGAACCGCAAACGGATATCCATTTGCGGTTCTCAAATATGTGCTAAAGGTAGAATTACATCTTCTTACCAACGTTAGTCTTCTTAGCACCCTTCGCAGCAGAAGCCTTTGCAGCAGCAGCCTTAGGAGCAGCCTTCTTTGCAACCTTCTTCTCTGCACCCTCCTCAGAAGTCTCAGTAGCCTTCTTACGAGAACGACGTGTCTTAGGCTTAGCCTCCTCAGCAACAGGAGCAGCAGCCTCACGACCGAATGTGTAAGTCTCGTTGAAGTCTACGAACTCGATGATACACATGTCTGCACCATCACCAAGACGGAAACCAGTCTTGAGGATACGAGTGTAACCACCGGGACGCTCCATGATCTTAGGAGCAATTGTACGGAAGAGCTCAGTAACCGCCTCCTTCTGCTTGAGGTAAGAGAAAACTACACGACGTGAGTGAGTAGTATCCTCCTTAGCCTTAGTTACGATAGGCTCAATGAACATCTGAACAGCCTTAGCCTTAGCTACAGTTGTCTTAATGCGCTTGTGCAGAATGAGCGATACAGCCATGTTAGAGAGCATAGCCTTACGGTGG
>JAGCLX010000119.1 GCA_017646785.1 Alistipes sp. | reverse complement strand
GTCGCATCGTGGCATTCACCGACATCGACTTCCGCGGTGGCGACGCCTTTTCGTACCTACCCCGCCTACGTTCAGCATACCTACAGATGATGGGCTTCACGGTAGGTCGTGACGTATCCACCTTCTGTGACCTCGGCGCAGCGCCCCAGACCGTAGATTTTCAGGGTCCCAACGCCTACAACTTCCGCTTCACCGAGATGATACGCTATGAACACACCTGCTGGGACAAGCACATCACCTTTGGTGCCGCTGCCGAGGTTCCCGTGGTTAATGCTACGTATGGAGAGCACTTCTCACCCATCTACCAGCGTGTGCCCGATGGTATCCTCTACTTGCAGTATGCGTGGGGCAAGGAGCGAACAAGCCATGTCCGCCTATCGGGTGTTATCCGCGACATGTATCTGCACAATAATCGCCTTGGCAAGAACACCGCATATGCAGGCTGGGGCATACAGCTTAGTGGCCATATAGAGGCAAGTAACTGGGTAGATCTATATATGAATGGTGTATATGGTCGTGGTATAACGCCCTACATCAACGACCTTATGGGTACACCCTATGATTTGGCATACGACCCTGATAATACGGCACACATGCAGACACTACCCATGTGGGGCTGGCAGATGGCCGCGCAGCTCAACATCATGCCTAACAAGTTCTGGCTTGCAGGAGGCTACTCGGAGGTGCACCTCGAGAAGCATAATGGAGCGCTATCGGAAAATCAGTACTCGCGAGGCCACTACATCTTCGCCAACGCCTTCTATAACGTCACGCGCAACTTCACCGTGGCACTCGAATACCTACATGGTGGCAGGGAGGATGTCAGCAACCATAAGAACTCCGCCAACCGTCTAAGCATAATGGCGCAGTACAACTTCTAAAAAAAGGATAGGGTCACTACAAAAGTCGACCCTATCTTTTTCAACTACTCACTCACCCCGCTCTGCACGATGACTATAACCACAGCTACAATCACTAACAACAGCCCTGCAATGCTTGTTGCATCCATGCGCTCGCCGAAGTATACCACACCAACTATAACAGCCGTAAGAGGCTCCATCGAGCCAAGTATTGAGGTCTTGGTTGAGCCTATACGCTTGATAGCCATAATGAGCGTATAGTCCGAGAGCACGGTACACACCAACGATAACATTATAATATCGCGCCAGCTGCTCCACGCATGCAACGCCTCCACGCCCGTTGTAATCATGGCATACAACAAAAAGAGCACTGCGCCAAATGCCAATACGTAGAACGTGAGCACAATGGAGTCTATTCTCGAGGCACGGCTACGCATTACACCTACGATATAGGCAGCATAGGTCACAACCGTAACCAGCGCAAGGCTCACGCCACGTCGAAAGTCACCCTCACTATGGCTACCCCATGCTAATAGCGCCACGCCCACCAGCGACAACAGCACAGCCACATACACCATAGACGACACGCGCTCCCGAAATACCCACGACATGACGAGCGTAACGACCAGCGGGTAGAGGAAGTGTATGGTTGTAGCTACACCACTGGGAATGTATTTATAACTCTCGAGGAGCAAAATTGCCGTCGTGGCGTAGAGCACAGCCAGGAGCGACACCACCGCCACATCCTCGGCTACCAACCTAAAGCTACGACGTGTGAAGAACATGATAACCGCCATGGCAACAGCAGCAACGAGGAAACGATAGCAGAGTATCGTAGGCGACCCTACGCCCAATGACAATAGCGAGAGCGTGAAGAGCGGTATGAGGCCGAAGGTTGTCGACGAGGCCACAGCATAAGTGACTCCCGTTATCTTACTCCACTGCATCATACTTCAGGGCTCGCATTGCGACTAATAGTTATCGGCCATAGGCTCAAAGAAGCGCTGCTCATGTTCGCACGAGGGGCACAGCTTGGGAGCTACGGAAGCCTTGACAATATATCCGCAGTTGCGGCACTGCCACACTATCTCGCCATTACGACGGAAAAAGTCGCCATCTGTAATGCGGCTTAGCAGCTTGAGGTAGCGACGCTCATGCTCCTTCTCCACCTCCGCCACATGCTTAAACGTCAGTGCCACCTTCTGGAAGCCCTCGGCATGTGCCGTCTCAGCAAACGAGGCGTACAATACCTCCCACTCCTCGTGCTCACCCTCTGCCGCAGCTATGAGGTTACTCTCCGTAGAGCCTATTATGCCTGCAGGGTACGAGGCGTTGTGTATGGTTGCCATGCCGCCCTCGAGATACTTAAAGAAGCGCTTGGCGTGCTCCTTCTCTTGGTCGGCAGTCATGTCGAATACGGCGGCAATCTGCTCATACCCCTCCTTCTTAGCTTGCGATGCAAAGTAGGTGTAGCGATTTCGGGCCTGGCTCTCGCCTGCAAATGCCTTAAGGAGATTCTCCTCGGTGAGTGTTCCTTTGAGTGTGTTTTTCATAATCATGGAAATTTTAGTTGATTAATACTCTACACTCCCATCAGCAAACTACACGCCAAATAGGGAACTACACTATATATATACGTATGTAATACTCCACTAACATTCTCAAGCAACGCCCCATCTAAAAGGCTGTTATAGGAGGCGATAAAGCATAGGTAAATAAATTTTTTGAAAAAATATCTAAAATAGTTTGGTCAATTCAAAAAAAAGAATTAATTTAGCATAGCAAAACGAAATTAATACATCAAAATTATTAAACCTAATAATTACCGAAACTATGATTATTACATTTAACGAGTTGCGCCGCATTAAGGATAAGTTGCCCAGTGGCAGCTCACAGCGCATTGCAGACGAGTTGGGAATCGACGTTGATACAGTACGTAACTATTTTGGTGGCAAGCACTTCGACGCTAAGGAGGGTGTAGGTATCCACATCG
>JAGCLX010000118.1 GCA_017646785.1 Alistipes sp. | reverse complement strand
TCGTATTGGAGGATGGCAAGTATATCTGCGGCTGGGCTGTGGAGAAGATGTCAAAGTCGATGTTCAACGTCGTTAACCCCGACTATATCGTCGAGGCATATGGCGCCGACACATTGCGCATGTACGAGATGTTCCTCGGTCCTTTGGAGCAGTCTAAGCCCTGGGATACAAATGGTATCGATGGTGTACACAAGTTCTTGCGCCGCTTCTGGGCTAAGTTCTACTCTCGCGAGGGCGCACTCCTTCTCAACGACGAGAAGGCTACACCTGCCGAGCTCAAGGTATTGCACAAGACAATCAAGAAGGTTGGCGAGGATATCGAGAACTTCTCGTTCAACACCTCTGTAGCTGCGTTTATGATATGCCTCAACGAGCTTGGCGACTGCTCTAAGCGCGAGATATTGGAGCCTTTGACAGCTCTTATCGCACCATTTGCGCCTCACATCGCCGAGGAGTTGTGGCACGTGCTCGGCAACGAGAGCTCGGTATGCGATGCTCAGTTCCCCAAGTTCAACCCCGACTACCTCGTGGAGAACTCATTTGAGTACCCCGTAATGATAAATGGCAAGCTCCGCTTCAAGCAGGAGTACGCCCTCGACCTTAAGCAGGAGGATATCGTGGCACACATCGTCACAACAGAGGGCGCACAGAAGTGGCTTGAGGGTAAGCAGCCCAAGAAGATCATCGTGGTCAAGGGCAAGATCATCAACATTGTGATGTAATGCGAGCGTTCGTATCGATGTCGGTATTTGCCGGTCTATTGATCGGCATTGCCGGCCTCGTTTTCCTGCATGTCGGAGGTCTTGACGAGGGCAGAGGCTTTGGCGAGTTGGGCGGTGCAGTGCTCTTCGCCTTTGGCCTTATGTCGGTGAGTGTCAGCAAGGCGCTGCTCTTTACCGGCAAGGCGGGCTACCTCCCATACAAGGAGTCGCTGCAACTTATCCCTATGGTTGTGCTCAATGCTCTTGGCTGCCTACTTATGGCGGGCATAGCATACTCAACCCTCAACGACAACGCCATGTCAACGCTCAACGACATCATGGTAGCACGCGAGGCGGCATCGTGGCGCATCGTCATCACCTCTGTGGGTACGGGCGTTATAGTGACTATGGCACTGCATGGCGTACGCAAAGGCACATACCTGCCACTACTCTATGGCGTGCCCGTATTTATCATGTGCGGACTACCCCATAGCATTGCCGATGCCTTCTACTACTGCGTGGCAATCCTCAAGGGTGACTTCGCCTCGTGGATGATTATGGCGTGGCTGTGGTCAGTTGTTGGCAACTACATAGGCTGTAACCTTCCGCGCTGGTTTATGGGAGAAAAATTTGAAGCATAAAATATGATGGCTACCTCTAAGGGTAGCCATTATGTTTATTTACTCTTATAGGAGCACACCCACAAGCCCAATATGGTGAGCGCGCCATTGAGAATGATTAGCTCGTAGCTGAACTGATAGCCCCCAAGCCATGTGGCAGAGTTGGCGGATATGAGATAGCATATCGCGGGTGAGGCTATAGATATAAGAGGTATGGCGGCACTGCGCACACTGCGGCGCGTGAGTATACCAAAGGCGAAGAGTCCCAATAGCGGACCATAGGTATAGCTTGCCATGGTGAAAATTAACGTGATAACACCCGAGCTACTAAAGGCATCAAAGAGCGTGATTACCGCCATCATAACAATGGCTATAGAGCCATGCACTCGCTTGCGTATGCGCTCCAAGCATACATCCTCGCGCGATGTGCGTATAATATCAAGTGTAAATGATGTGGTCAAGGCTGTAAGCGCCGAGCCTGCAGAGGAGTATGTCGAAGCGACAAGACCCAGCAAGAAGAGCACGCCCACAACCATGGGTAGTCCCGCCTCGGTAGCCACATGGCCAAAGAGTTTATCTCCCGTAACATCTATATCATGACTATCGGCATAGCCGTAGAGCAGCACGCCCAGCGCAAGGAAAAGGGTGATGACACCCACCTGGATAAGCACCGAGGTCATCATGCTGCGCTCAGCATCGCGCCTATTGCGGCACGACAACACCGTCTGCATCATATCCTGGTCAAGGCCCGTCATGGCTACAACCAAGAATATACCCGCAAGGAACTGTTTCCAGAAGTAGCGACCCGCCATAGGGTCATCAAAGAAGAAGATGCGCGAGAGGTCGCTATTGGCGATATACGCCATCGAGCCACCAACATCCAGGCCCATAGCCTTAGACACCACCACAATAGCAGCAACGAGGCTACCAACCATAATCAAGGTCTTGAGCATCTCCACCCACACCACCGACTTGACACCGCCACGGCGCGTATAGAGCCACACGAGCGACATCATAAGCGCAGCGTTCACGACAAAGGGAATATGGTAGTGGTCGAATAAAATGGTCTGCAACACCACGCAGATAACATAGGCGCGAAGCGAGGCAGAGAGTGTCTTAGCGACAAAGAAGAGCCATGCGCCCGTACGGTGGGCAACGATACCAAAACGCTTGTCGAGGTACTCATACAACGACACCACACCAAGCTTATAGTACAAAGGCACAAGGAGATAGGCTATAACAGCATAGCCCACGATAAAGCCGAGGCACGTCTGCAGATAGGAGAAGTTGTCACTAAGCACAGTGCCCGGGACAGATATATATGTCACACCCGACATCGCAGCACCCACCATTGCCACAGCTGCGACAACGCGGTGCGTGCTACGCCCACCCGTAAAGAATGTGGCATTATCGGCACGACGGCTGCTGCGCCACGCCACAAAGAAGAGCATGGCCACATAGCTCAAAATGGTTAGGATGATTGCTAACGACGACACCGAACCCGCTATTAGTAGTTATGCGCCTTGCAGTAGCGAGCAACAGCATCGGCAATACGCTCGCCATCCAACGCCGCAGAGACGATACCGCCCGCATAGCCAGCACCCTCACCCGCAGGGAACAAGCCCGCAACCTGAGTGTGCATGAGCGTCTCGGGGTCACGAGGGATGCGCACTGGGG
>JAGCLX010000117.1 GCA_017646785.1 Alistipes sp. | reverse complement strand
GACTATCAGCGATAAAGTATGCTCCACAGCAGGCTCTACGGGCTCGCAGGCTGCGATGCCGATGAGTGCTAACAATGCAAATAGAATCTTTTTCATAGTATAATTTAATGTATAAGCGACATATGGCAAGACCCAGAGTCCTGCCATATATCACAATTGTATTACTTTACTCGCTTAAGAACGATGTCGCTTGTTGCAATAGCCCAGGGGTCATTATTGCGGAATACAGCAGGGCGATAGATGCCATTGCCAAACAACTCAACAGGCTCCGAAGCACCGATGGTGATTGTGTCGCCATCAGCAGAGATGGTTACGGGGAAGGTAGCAGGTGCTGTCCAGCCGTTTGTAGTGTCGGCTCCGAAGAAGTAGAATGTACCATCGCTTGACCAGTTGTAGAAGTACTCTGACTTCGACGATGGAATAGTCACAACGTCACCCTCTGCAATCTCGAAGAAGATCTTTGGACCGCAGTCGCGCTCGGCAAGCTGTGGGTGGTTTGCCCAGTATGAGCTTGACTCCTTAAGGTCTGTGGGAGAGTAATATGGCATAGAAGCGAGCACTCCGCTTGACTCAACATTGAATGGCCAGCCCTGAACTACAAGGCGGTTGTGGCTGCGGTAGTAGTCTGCGCTGCTTGCATCAGTACCCTGCGCAATAGTAACCTCTGCGTTATTGATAGTTACCGCTACGCCGTTGAACTGTGTGAGTGAGTAAGATACCTCCCACTCGCCAAGGAGTGATGTAAAGAGGTCTGACTCCACGCGTGCGGGAACGGGCTTATCAGAGGTCTTTGTAACGAGAGAGAGTGTTGTCTCGGTGTTCTCTGCGTTCTTTACGCTGATGATTGCCTCATACTCTACACCAGGATACAAATTCTCCTGCTTGAGTGTAAGGCCTGTAGTACGAATAGACTCTACCTGCTCTGCGTTGAGGTCCATACCATAGTTGCGCACGATGTCCGAATCAGAGGAGTTGTACTGGTTGCGCACATCATCAACATCGGCCTTTGCAGTGAAAGCATACTTCACGGTTACCGCTTCAGCACAGAAGATATTGAGGTTAAGGTTATAGTGACCATCCTCCTGGGCAGGTGTGAGGTCTGCATCGATAACGGGAGCAGCACCCGAAGGCTCGAGTGTCTTGAATGGCACGAGTGACAATGCATTTGCACCCTTGTTGTCATTAACCACGATGTGACAGATATACTCGGTGTTGGGATTGAGGCCACCCCATACTGCCTCGTTAGCGCCTGTAAGCTGCCAAGCGCCTGAAGATGGGTATGTTACGAGTGTTGCGAGCATAGACTCACCATAGCCCGCAACGATGCTGTCAGACCATGCCTTGTCACGCACCAAGATGAAGTAGTCCACAACATTGCTATCGGGAGTAGTCTTAATCTTTACGCTTGTAGATGTGATATCAGTAAGCTCTGTTGTGAGGCCTGCAGTAGATACAGGACGCTTGGGGGTATGAGTAGTCTCATAGTAGATGTCGCCAACTACGGTCTGACCATCTACGATAGCTGCAATAACATAGTAGTCGCTATCCTCGCGGACATGCATGTCGAATGCACCATACTTGCCACCATCTACCCACTCAACATCCAATGCACCCTTGGCAGTAGGGCCGATGCCGAGGATAGAGATGTAGTCCTCGGGGGTAAGGTTGTTGTACTCGAGGTATGCCTTGTCGATACACTGGAAGACGTAGCTATCCGAGATGTTGATAGAGAACGAGATGGTGTCGTATGTCGCGCTGTGGATAATAATGGGGTTAACCTTACCATCATCAGGCGTAGTGAACTTCATGGTCTTGGGAGCGCTCTGCTGGTCACCAGCACGCAATACGGCGTAGAGCGTGTAGTTGGTGTTGTCGTTAAGACCGCTAACCGTAAATGTTGCCTTATCAGCCACCTCTGCTGAGTTCATGGCGTAGAGCTCATCAATCTTTGGGGCGTCATAACCCTCGGCTACTACGGCGTAGCCAAACGTACCTGCCACGGTTGTTGTAACCTCAAAGGTATAAGAGTTGAATGTAGTCTCCACCTCAGTAAGGGTGATAACGGGCTTCTCGCCAGGCACAGGCTCTGGATTGTCGGGAGTTGGATTGTCAGGGTTACAACCCACAACAAAAACTGCACTTAGAAGTAGTGCCCACAATAGGTTTAGTTTTCTCATGGTTTATTAGGTTTTAGTTTATAAATTTTTGTTCACGCTCTCATGCACAAAGTGTAGAACACTTTATGGCGCAAAAATAGTAAAAAAAATCATAACTTCAAAAAAATTATTATTGCAGCGGGAGCAACCCGATGGATATGGGAGCAACAGGTATTAGCACCACAACAATTTGGTGTCAGAGGAAAGATTTTCATTGCAGAAGGGCACCAAGACCCAATTTGTTGTCAGAAGGGCGCCGAGGGCAACAACACTGTTTAGCAGCACAACCCATTTTGTTGTCAGAGTGGCGCTAATTTACCGCCGATAAAGAAATTGGGCTGGATGGGTAGTACTTGTCGTACGTCCCATTCAGCCCAATGATTGAGGTGGCGAAGTAGCGCCACTATCACAACAAATTATCGGCCTGACTCGGCTATCTTGTGTCGAATCATATTGTTAAGATCGTCCGACTTGAGCAACTCCTCGAGTGTGAGGTGCATGCGGTAGCGCCAGTAGTGGCGTGAGTTTGCAGGCACATTGATACGCTCATCGTGTGGGTTCTCGCGACGGAGGCTGCCATCCATAGCAATCCAATCCTGGAGTGGAAG
>JAGCLX010000116.1 GCA_017646785.1 Alistipes sp. | reverse complement strand
TGAGTTAGGCTGCAATGTACAGCCAACAAAGCCAGTGATTGTTGCCAGGTAGCTCTCGAGGTTGGTGATAAGCTCACGGTAGCCCTCCGCCTGGTCGGCAGGAGCGAATGGGTGTACGTTCTGGAAGCCTGCGAGTGAGAGTGGCTGCATGAGCTGTGCTGCGTTGAGCTTCATGGTGCATGAGCCGAGCGAAATCATAGAGTTCATCAACGAGATATCGCGCAACTCAAGACGCTTGATATAACGCATCATCTCAGTCTCGGTGCGGTAAGCATTAAATACCTTCTCGGTGAAGAAGTCGCTCTCGCGCTTTACCTCCGCTGCGATGGCTGCCTCGGCGCGCTTAACGGCCTTAGCCTTCTTGCCACGTGCCTCAGCGAAGATCTCGACGATAGTCTGCAACTCAGCGTCGGTAGTAACCTCGTCGAACGACATGCGTACGCACTCGTCTGTGGGGTAGAAGAGGTTAATCTCGCGTGCAAGGGCGATATCCTGGATTACTGAAGCCTCAGCCTCCACCTCAAGGGTGTCGAACAAGCTCTTAGTGCGTACTACGTAGCCCAAAGCCTCCAAAGCCTCCTTAACGGTAACAGCAGCAGTGTGAGCGTTAAGTGCTGCGCGCTGTAGGCCCTCCTTACCATTATATATACAGTAGAAGCCTACCATCGATGCCATCAACGCCTGTGCTGTACAGATGTTAGATGTAGCCTTCTCGCGCTTGATGTGCTGCTCACGCATCTGGAGTGACATGCGGAGTGCCTTGTTGCCAAGACGGTCGATAGATACGCCGATAATACGGCCAGGCATCTGACGCTTGTAGGCGTCGCGTGTAGCCATGTAACCAGCACTTGGACCACCCAAGCCCATGGGGCAACCGAGGCGCTGAGTAGTACCCACTGCGATGTCTGCACCCCACTCTGCGGGAGCCTTCAAAATAGCCAACGAGAGGAGGTCGGCAACAGCTGTTACTGTGATGCCTGCCTCATGTGCCTTAGCTGTGAAGGCTGCATAGTCGCGTACCTCACCATTAGCTGCGGGGTACTGCACGATAGCACCAAACTCCTTGCCTGTGAACTCGTATGATGCGAAGTCGTCACGTATAATCTCTATGCCGAAGGGTTCAGAACGTGTGAGCAATACGTCGAGCGTATGTGGGAAGATGTTCTCGTCTACGAAGATCTGGTTGCGACCCTGCTTAACAGCCTCGCGTGAGCGCAATGCGTACATCATAAGCATCGCCTCGGCAGTTGCTGTAGCCTCGTCCAAAAGTGAGCAGTTTGCCACCTCCATGCCTGTGAGCGAGAGGATGGCTGTCTGGTAGTTGAGCAATGCCTCCAAGCGACCCTGAGAGATCTCAGCCTGGTAGGGAGTGTATGATGTGTACCATGCGGGGTTCTCGAAGACGTTGCGTGTAACGACTGCGGGAACGGCGTTGGGGTAGTAGCCCATACCGATGAATGAGCGGAAGGTGCGGTTCTTAGCTGCGAGCTCACCGATGTGCGCTGCATACTCATACTCGCTCATCGCTGCGGGAAGGTCGAGATCCTTCTTGAGGCGGATGTTCTGTGGGATGACCTGCTGGAGGAGCTCCTCAACTGAAGCTACGCCAATTGTTGCGAGCATCTCCTTGAGATCCTCCTTGGTGTTAAGACCGATATGGCGGTCTACAAAGCTGTCAAAGGTTTTCATTTTGGTTTTAATGTTTTATTATTGTTTTAGTTGTTGCTTTTATATAGCGTCTGTTAATACTTGAATGAGCTGCCACCGATAAACTCTCTGAGGAGTGAGGTGGGTGGTATCTCGTCGGGCTCGATAGGCACGAAGTTGTCAAGGAATTTAAGCATGCGCTTAGCCTCGGCATACTCGGGGGCGGTGTCTGGTACCTCGCGGAGCACGGGCTCGGCAATGGCACGGAGCACCGATATCTCGTAAAAGAGCGACGAGTTGAACATCACGTTGGCATTCTCCTGGTAGGGGAAGATATGCTTCTCCTCGCCACGACGCACAGAGGGCCACATTTGGAGTGTGCGTAGTGCGTTGTTGCCGCGTGTAGCGTGGTCGCGGATTGTACGACGCAGCATGCGGTTGTCGGAGGTGGGTATGCGTGAGAAGTTATCCATCGCCACCGACGTGAAGCATGAGATGTATATTTTGAACTTACTACCATCTGCAATGCCTGGTGTGAGGCGTGGGTTGAGGGCGTGGATACCCTCCAAGATAAGTATCGAGCGGTCGGTGAGCTTGAGTGGGTTTTCGTGCCACTGTCGCTTTCCCGATATAAAGTCGTAGCGTGGTATCTCGACGCTCTCGCCTGCAGCGAGCCTCTGTAGGTGGTCGTTGAGAGTTGCGAGGTCGATGGCCTCCAATGCCTCGAAGTCGGGCTTACCATCCTCGTCCAAAGGAGTCTTATCGCGATCCACGAAGTAGTCGTCAAGGGCTATAAGTACGGGGTCGAGGCCCAATACGCGCAACTGCACGCCGAGGCGCTTCGAGAAGGTGGTCTTGCCACTTGATGAAGGACCCGATATGAGTGCCATGCGTACGCCACGCTCGGTATTAGCCTCTGCGATGGCGCGTGCTATGCTTGCTATCTTATTTTCGTGGAAGGCCTCGGCAATTTTTATTAGCTCCGAGGCGTCACCCTCCATCACGCGGCGGTTGAGCTCGCCAACGGTGGGTACACCCATGATGTCTATCCACTGCTGGTACTCGTGGAAGATGTCGAACATCTTGTCGAGCTGAATGTTTGTTGTTACCTGCTCGGGGTTGTTGCGCTCGGGTAGGGCAACATAGAAACCGTTGTAGTAGGGTGCAATATCGAAGTGGCGAACATAGCCAGATGAGGGTGCCAAAGCTCCATAGAAGTATCCAGGCATGTCGCCGAGGTAGTTCACTGTGCGGTAGAGGTGGGGACGCGTCTCAACAAGGTCGAGGCGGTCGTCAAAGCCATAACGCGCATACTCTGCTGCCACCTCCTCTGTGAGGCGCTTGCGACGAGTGATGGGTAGGTCGCGCTCCACGATGGCCATCATGCGCTCCTTAAGGAGTGCCAACTCCTCGGTTGTGGGTACTACACCATTCTCAAACTCAGCATAGAAGCCGCTGCCGAGAGTGTGGCGAATACGCAACTTACGCTCGGGGAATAGCTCTGTAGCTGCCATCTGCATGACGAAGCTTATGGTGCGCTGATAGACGCGGTAACCCTCGTAGTGGCGCACGTCGAGGAACTCCACAGTGACGGGTTTGAAGATGCGGTGGCTAAGCTCCTTGTATCGGTTGTTGACGCGTGCCACAAGGATGGGGTAGGGACAGGCAAAGTCGACTCTATTGAGCACCTCGGCCAAGGAAGTGCCCATCTCGACATCTATTGCTACGCCACTGTTGACAAGGCGAAGTGTGATGGTCTCTGACATTTTCTACCTCTTTTTAATTAAATCGAGTGTAAAGATAGTAATTTTTTATAATTTTGTAGCAACAAAACGCTACAACTTATGCAAAAAAATCTAATTTTACTATCATTAGCACTTCTTGCATTTGTATCGTGCTCTCATTCAAAGAGCGAGGAGGTGAGTCACATATATATCATCTCGACAAACGATATGCATGCTAACATCGAGGTTATGCCTCGTCTTGCGACACTTGTCAAGGAGTTCGAGGCGAAGGGTGAAGTGGTGCTTGTAGACTCGGGTGATAGGGTTACGGGCAATGCCTATGTCGATGATGATGCCCAGCCAGGTATCCCCATGGTGGAGCTGATGAATGCTGTGGGCTATGATGTTGTCACGCTCGGTAATCATGAGTTCGATAAGGGCCGTGAGGCGCTCTACGCTATGGTCGACGCTGCGGAGTTTGAGTGGGTATGCTCAAATATCGTGGACAATGTAGGTGAGGGTTTCAAGCCCTATGTAACCATGGATATCGAGGATGTGGATATAACCTTCGTGGGTGTTGTTGCCACAGATTTCAACGGCAGACCTATGGGTGGTGATGCATCGTATGTGGGCTTTAGTTTTACCGATGATGTGATGACCTCGTTTGAGGTGTGTCAGGGTGTTGCAGAAGAGTCCGATTTCGTGGTGCTTCTCTCGCATATGGGCTACGATATGGATAGCCGATTTGCGGATATGACACCAGCGTGCGACTGGGTGGCAGGAGGCCATAGCCACGATACTACTAATGTCCCCGTAAATGGAGTTCATATAAGCCAAAATCGTAAGGATATACGCTACGTTACAGTAGCCGATATTATGGTTACAGATGGCGAGATTGCCAGCATTGAGTATTCTCAAATTGAGACTGCAAACTACTCAGAGGATGAGCGTGTTAGGGCTATGGTTGAGGAGATTAAAGCGCGTGATTTAGGCCTCAATACTGTGATTGCACAAGCAAACGGTTATGCCACTAAAGCAGCTATTGCAAACTTTACATGTGATGCTCTCAAGAACTATACTTATGCTGATGGCTTCACTCCAGAGGTTGTCTTCTATCACCTCGGTGGCGTGCGTCTGTCGGAGATTAGAGAGGGGGATGTAAAACGTGTTGACATACTCAATAACGACCCCTTTGTTTCGACCATCTATGTCGGTGAAATGAGTGTCAGTGAGATGCGAGATTTTATTCTAAACAAGTATAATAATGGTACTGAGGAGAAGCCTGATAAGGAGTCGCATTATGTCTATTTCTACTCTAACGTGCCATACGAAATAGTGCTTGGTACGCAGCCTGAGAATAACCCCGATGCGGTAGAGGTTCGCTTCGACTTGGAGCCTCGCAAGTACCGCGTTGCTATGTGTAACTATATCGCTGAAAACTACCTCAACAAGGAGGTCTTGACACGCTGTCTTAAGTCGACTGATATAACTGTTCGAGAGGCTATGTTGCGTGAGATAACATCCTATGGCAAAGCGGGTTTTTCGCCCGACAATAATGTGTATCAAGTAGAGGTGAAAGAGTAACGACTATGTTGGAGACCACTTTTCAGCGAGAACTTATAGAGGCGGGGTGCGATGAGGCGGGTCGCGGTTGTCTTGCAGGCTCGGTATTTGCCGCTGCGGTGATACTACCACCCGATTTCTACCATCCGCTACTAAACGACTCGAAGCAGATGACCGAGCGCAGGCGTGATCAGCTGCGCGTGATTATCGAGCGCGAGGCTATAGCTTGGCATGTCGCCGAAGTTACTGCTGAGCGCATAGACCAAATAAACATCCTTCATGCCTCAATCGAGGGTATGAACATAGCACTAAAGGCGTTAAAGACTGTGCCAGAGTATATCGTCGTGGATGGTAATCGCTTTCATACGGATCTATCAACTCCCTGGCGTACAATAGTTAAGGGTGATGGTAAATATGCAAATATCGCAGCAGCATCGGTGCTTGCCAAGACACACCGCGACGAATATATGATGCGCATAGCAGAGGAGTATCCTATGTATGGCTGGGCAAAAAATAAGGGCTATCCTACGCGTGAACATAGAATAGCCGTTAGAGAGTATGGGCTATCGCCCTATCATCGTAAGACGTTTAACGTCTCCCCCGAGCAGCTCGAGCTCTTTTAGACTCCGGGCCTGAGGTAATATCCCTTGGGAGCACAACAACACTACGGGCCTCGGGGCGACCATCTTCTGCAGTGACGACCTCGAACTCAACGTGCCAGTTATGCTTTAGTGTACGGTATCCGTCGGTCATAATAGCGGTGTAGTGAACATATATGTCAGCCCCCTCATCGGTGGTGATAAAGCCGTATCCACGCTTGTCATCGAACCATTTTACACGCCCAGTCATAGTAGCTGTTGTTTTGTTTAGCAGTTCAAAGTTACTAAATTTATCGCATCAGTCAATACTATTGGTGCAAAAAAGTGCGTTTAATTTGTAGATTAACAAAAAAAATCCTACATTTGTGCATTGTAGATTGTTGAATATAACATAAAACAGAGGATATTATGAGTGCAAAATGGAAGATCGCCCTACTCGCAATGTTGGGTTTGTCTACTGCAGCGTGCTGCAGCACTAAGAAGGCTAAGAAGAGTGAGGATCCAAAGTCTGCAGATGTTGATAACGTAACAGAGGATCCACGTGTGATGCTTATGTACGGTGTGCCATTCCCCGAGGGAGAGATTGCTCGCCCAGTGACTGATGAGGATCTCGAGAGAGTGAAGAAGGAGGCTGCAGAGCAGGGCGCTCGTTTCGAGGATGGCAGCGTGGTAAAGCCCCTAACTGATGAGGAGGCACAGCGCCGTCTTGAGGAGGTTAAGGCCGAGATCGCCGCTAAGGAGGAGTAGTCTTAAGCTAACTTAATGTATATACCTTCTACAAGTGAAAGGAAAACGTTTAGGCCTTCGCAAGCACCTGGGACTCAAATTGTTTAAGGGTCTATACGATGGTGCGGTGGAGCGTCATGAGTTGCGTACACTCTTTTGGGAGTGTACGCTTCGTTGTAATCTAAAGTGTCGTCATTGTGGTAGCGACTGCCGCGTTGACGTATCGGAGTCGGATATGCCTCTCGCAGACTTCTTGAAGGTTTTGGATGAGGAGGTAACGCCAAATGTAGACCCCTCGAAGGTGCTTATCATCTTCTCGGGAGGAGAGGTGTTGGTGCGTCGCGACCTCGAAGAGGCAGGCCGCGAGGTTACCAAGCGAGGCTATATGTGGGGTATGGTGACAAATGGCATGAGCCTCACGCGCGAGCGACTACGTGGACTTGTTGATGCGGGTCTACGCTCAGTGTCTGTAAGCTTTGATGGCTTTGAGGATGTGCACAACTACATTCGCCAGAACCCCGATAGCTTTGAGCGCGCTCGTAAGGCGATATCGTATATACGTGAGATAAAGGGTCTTACGTACGATGTTATAACGTGTGCTACGCCTGCTATTATGGATAGACTGGAGGAGTGGAAAGAGTTTCTTATTGCCGAGGGTATCACCCATTGGCGTATCTTTTCGGTCTTCCCAGCAGGTCGTGCCAAGCGCGATGAAACACTTCACCTAAACCCTGAGCAGTTCCGCATGCTTATGGAGTTTATCCGCAAGACACGCCAGGAGGGTCGCATAAAGCTTAACTACGCTTGTGAGGGATTCCTTGGCGGTTATGAGACCGAGGTGCGCGACCACTTCTATATGTGTACTGCGGGCGTTACAGTAGCCTCTATACGTGTTAATGGCGATATTTCGGGTTGTACCAGTGTGCGTGGCAACTATGCCCAGGGCAATATCTATAAGGATAGGTTCTGGGATGTTTGGCAGAATAGGTTTAAACCCTTCCGCAATCGTGAGTGGACGAAGCAGGATGAGTGTGCCGATTGTAAGGTTTGGGAGTTCTGTCGCGGTGGCGGCATGCATCTCCGCGACGACAATGGTAAGCTTATGTACTGCCACTACAATATGTTAAAATAGAGCCATTGGGTGTTATACAATTTCTAAATAATGAGAGGGCGTCCGCAACTTGTTGGACACCCTCTTGTTTTTATATCGTGTTTATTTGAGTGTTACGCAGCGATTTACCAGTGGCGTGTCGGGCGTAGCGAAGGCCTGCTCTGTGTCGCCAACCCACTCCGTAGTGATGCGGCTGGCGTCAATGCCATTAGCAGCAAGGTAGGCGGCAACACACTCAGCACGCTCCCTCGAGAGCTCCATATTGCGCTCCGAACTACCAGTCTCCTTATCGGCATATCCTGTAACTACTATATCGGCATTGTTGTCGGTCATTGTGGCGATGTAGCCATCGAGTGTGGCGTGTGCATAGTCGGATAGTGTGGCCTCGCCAATATTGAAGAAGACAACGCTCTCGCCAATGTTCGTGTGGCACAAGATCTTCTCCTCGGCTTTGAGCGCCTCGATATCGCTATTGAGGCGTTTGTTCTCCGCCTCGAGGGTTTTGATGTCGTTAACGGCGGAGATAAGTGCTCCATCGAGTGTAAGAATCTCCTCCTCAAGACCTACGATAGCTGCGATGTAGCCGTCAACCTCAACTTGTGAGTAGGCGGGTGTCCATACGCGCTGGTTGAAGCGGTAGGCTATGCCCACAGAGGCTGAAAGGCCCAAGGCGTAGCGACCTCCGTTGCTTATCTCCTGAGGTAGCGACTCCTCGCGGAATATCCAGGTGCGTAGGTCAAGCTCTATATCCCACTGGGGTGTGATGTGGAATTTATTGAGCAGACCCGTAGTAAAGGCGTACTCGCCATTGTAGGAGCCTGCCGAGTTGTCGGTCCATGACATGGCTGTGTAGCCGAAGCCGAAGTACGATACTGCGCTATACACACGGTCGGGGCGGTAGCCTCCAATCCAGTTGGACATGTTGACGAGGATGTCGCCATGCACATAGATGTATGGAGTGTTGTACAGGCCGTCGCCGTAGGTGCTCTGGTGGAACGAGTAGTTTTGGAACTCACCGCCGTCAACCCTCAGTCGCATACCCACCACGGGCACTATCCACTTCGTAGCAGACACGTTGGCATTCCAGCCCACGCGGTTGAAGAACTTGCCAGGCTCATCCTTCATATTTCGCGATACCTGCAACATCGAGGCGCCGCCACCTGCAGCGAGCTCCCAATTGTCCCAGAAGCGATTAGTCTCGTAGCCACGCCATGCACGTGGTCTTTCCCACTCTTGCGCTATGGCTACCGTTGCCACCAGGGTGACAACAAACAGAGAAAGTAAAACTTTTTTCATAGTCTTAAGCATTAAATTGTTCAATGCGGTTTACGCGCATAGGTAGTTGAACATATTTCATGCCATATACCTATAACAGAGGAGTCCCGATGAACATCATCGGGACTCCTCTACATATCTTGTTTTATGTTAGCTACACTTTGAGTAGCCACATGCCATACATGTCAAGCAACCATTCTGGTATGCCATGTTCTCCTGGCCACACTGTGGGCAACGACCCTTGCCTCGTGTACCATCCTTGATGTACTGCTTCAAGGCGCGCTCAACACCATTCTTCCATGTGTTGATGGTCTCGGAGTCGAGGTGCAAGCCGTCGACGAGCTGTACAACCTTGTCGATGGGCATGCCGTAGCGCAATACGCCCGAGATGAGCTTTGCGTAGTTCCAGAACTCCTCGTCGAAGAGGCGTGAGATACCACCAATGGTGTTGATGTAGCCATAGCGGTCCTGGTACTGGAAGTCGTAGCGCTTAGTGCCATCGGCCTCTGTAACCTTGAGGATGTTACCGTGAGTGATGGTCTTGGGGATGTACATAGCATCCTCCTCGATCTTACCTGTGAAGATCTCGTATGGTCGGTCATCCTGCTTACCCACGAAGGCAATCCAGTCCTCAGAACCATTCTTGAAGCGTACGATATCTGCAGGGATAGACTCGGGACGACGCATGCCACTTGTATTAGCGCAGTTCTTTTTGCTATCCTTAGAGTTTACGTCGAGCAATACGCCATCACGGCAGCCGTCGCGGTATACGGTGATACCCTTACAGCCGGACTCCCATGCTGTGCGGTATACTTCAGCTACAAGCTCCTCCGTAACCTCATTAGGAAGGTTTACGGTGACAGAGATAGAGTGGTCAACCCACTTCTGGATAGCACCCTGCATCTTCACCTTAGCCACCCAGTCGATGTCGTTTGCTGTAGCCTTGTAGTAGGGTGATGCCTTAAGCCACTCGTTGAGCTCCTCCTCCTTGATGGTCTGGAGCTTGCTTGTGTCATAGCCGTTAATCTCGAGCCACTTAACAAACTGGTGGTGGTAGACGTAGTACTCAACGAACTTCTCACCAGTCTCGTCTACGAACGTAGCAGTCTGATCCTTGTCCGATGGGTTGATCTTACGACGACGCTTGTATACGGGGCGGAACACGGGCTCGATACCAGATGTAGTCTGTGACATGAGTGATGTGGTACCTGTGGGGGCAATAGTAAGCATGGCGATGTTACGACGACCATACTCCTTCATCATCTCGCGCAACTCGGGGGCTGCCTCGCAAACGCGCTCAATCATGGGGTTGCCCTGCTCCTTCTCGAAGTTATATACGCCAAAGGCGCCACGCTCCTTAGCCATGATGGTTGATGCGCGGTAAGCCTCCACAGCGAGGGTCTTGTGAACGTTAACGGTGAAGTCGATAGCCTCGTCTGAGCCGTAGCGCAAACCGAGAGCTGCCAACATATCACCCTCGGCAGTGATGCCAAGACCTGTACGGCGACCCTTGAGTGCCATATCCTTAATCTTCTTCCAAAGCTCGAGCTCTACGCGGCGTACATCGTCATCCTCGGGGTCTGAAGCAATTTTATTGATGATAAGCTCCACCTTTTCAAGCTCGAGGTCGATGATATCGTCCATAAGGTGCATAGACATAGCGATGTGCTCCTTGAACTTCTCGAAGTTGAACTTCGCAGCCTTGGTGAATGGTGCGTCAACATAGCTCAAGAGGTTGAGTGCCATAAGGCGGCAGCTATCGTAGGGGCACAATGGAATCTCTCCACATGGGTTTGTAGATACTGTGCGGAAGCCATCCTCAGCATAGCAGTCGGGCACACTCTCGCGGATGATGGTGTCCCAGAATAGTACGCCAGGCTCTGCAGACTTCCACGCGTTGTGGATGATTTTTGACCAGAGCTTATTGGCGTCGATATCTTGAGTGAAGATGGGCGCGTCGCTGTTTATGGGGAACTGCTGACGGTATGACTCTTTAGCCAGTGCAGCGCGCATAAACTCGTCATCCACCTTGATAGATACGTTAGCGCCAGTCACCTTGCCGGTATCAACCTTCGCGTCGATGAAGCGCTCAGCATCTGGATGCTTGATAAGCAACGAGAGCATCAATGCGCCACGACGACCATCCTGAGCAACCTCGCGTGTAGAGTTAGAGTAGCGCTCCATGAAGGGAACGATACCTGTTGAGGTGAGAGCGGAGTTAAGCACGGGACTGCCTGTGGGGCGAATGTGTGAAAGGTCGTGACCCACGCCACCACGGCGCTTCATGAGCTGCACCTGCTCCTCGTCCATGCGGAAGATACCACCGTAAGAGTCGGCGGGGTTCTTGTGGCCGATAACGAAGCAGTTAGAGAGCGATGCCACCTGGAGGTTGTTACCAATACCTGTCATAGGGCCACCCTGAGGGATGACATAGCGGAAGTGGTCGATAAGCTCGAAAATCTGCTCCTTGCTCAATGGGTTGGGGTAGTTGTTCTCGATGCGTGCGAGCTCGCCTGCGATACGGTTGTGCATATCGCGAGGTGTTGTCTCGTAGATGTTGCCGAACGAGTCCTTCAAAGCATACTTGCTCACCCACACCTGTGCGGCAAGTTCATCGCCTGCGAAATACTCCTTTGAAGCTGCTACTGCATCTTCGTACTTCACAGTGCTAAGCTGTTCATTTTTAGGTTTCTGAGTCATTGTTGTATGTCGTATTTATATTTTATTTCAGTCGTCGTTGGTGCTTCGTTCAACCCATCGTCCCGTTATACGGGCACAATTCGAGTGTACAAAATTCGTGATTTTTCGCGGTATTACCCAATTTTATTGATACTATTTTTTCGACACTTTATTCACAAAAAATAAAAAGATGCGCCAGAGCTATCTCCAGCGCATCTTTCATGTTATGCTTTGTGTTTTCCGAGCCTTAAGCCACACCTGAAAACTAGCGTGCTGATTAGGCCCGAGGCTATGCCCACGATGGCTCCTAAGAGTATGTCCTGCGGGAAGTGGCACGAGAGGTAGATGCGTGAGTAGCAGATGAGTAGGGCAACCGTTATCATCAAGGCGGTAAACCAACGCCTCTCTACAGCCACAGAGGTGAGTATCGCTATGGCCGTTATCGTAGATGTGTGTCCCGATACTGTGCCATAGAGGTTGTGGGTGTAGTAGCCATTTGCTGCGAAGTCGACACCTTCAGGGGTGTGTAAGGGGCGTAGGCGTGCGGGGAACGACGCCCACAGATCCTTGAGGGGCCCCTGATGCTTGAATATGCCGGCAACAAGGTCGGCAAGAAGTATTGCCACGCCTATGGCGACAATAAAGGCCAGCACGCCGCGCCATGAGTGACGACGCCATACCATGTATAAAATAAGCGCATATAGCGGTAGCCATGTCTTCATGCCAGATACCTTTGTCATGAAGATGTCGAGCCACGTTGGACCATCAAAATTAAGGAGCTCAAAGAGAGCCCAGTCCCATGTTATATCATTCATAGAGGTGGTTTTATTTCGTTAATAGTCTGCGTATATGGGTAGTCCTGCCGCCACGCCTGTCTCGGCAACAAGCATCGCGCTGCATTGCATCACAATCCATATGACGGCCACGATGAGTAGCCACTGTCCCACAAATCCCGAGCGGGTGACCATGCCTTGAACCGAGAGGTTGAGACGCTGTGGTAGGTAGTGCATGATGTATCCTACGCACATAATGACGATTGCCACCCACGACCTCTCAACTGCAGGCATAAGGTCGTGCCATGAGAAGTTGTAGATTATGCGGTTGATTATATCCATGCACAACGTGTAGTCCTCGGTGCCCATGCCAGGAGCCTGAATAGCCGAGGCGAAGAGCAACCAGCCGAAGGCTACTACGTGCAGGGTGATAAGCGTTGCAGGGAGTCGTAGCACGGGGTGCATCTCGGCGCCACTCTTCTTGGCCCATGGTATAATCTGCAGCCACATCTTGTGTAGTGCAAGCGCCACACCATGCAGTACGCCCCACGCCATATAGCAGATGCTGACACCGTGCCATAGTCCTCCGAGTACCATCGTGAGGAATAGGTTGAGGTAGGTGCGTAGTGCTCCGCGGCGATTACCACCGAGTGATATATATAGGTAGTCCTTAAGCCATGTAGAGAGTGATATGTGCCAACGACGCCAGAACTCGGTGATGGTAGCAGACTTGTAGGGCGCATTAAAGTTGTTGGGTAGGCGGAAGCCCATCATGAGCGCCACGCCCACGGCGATGTCGGAGTAGCCCGAGAAGTCGCAGTATATCTGCATCGTAAAGCCGTAGATGGCCAGCAGTGCCACGATACCGCTATCGCCCAGCTCACCCTTGAATGCAGGGTTGACAAATAGCGCACCGAGAGAGGTGGCTATGACGGCATACTTAATTAAGCCCCCAGCAATAAGTGTGACGGCGCGTCCGAAGTCGTCACGCGTAACGGTGTTGTCACGAGCCTCGATTTGAGGAATGAACTCCTTGGCTTTGACCAGTGGGCCGAGGAACATCTTTGGGAAGAAGGACAACAGAAAGAGGTAGTCGACAAAGCGGCGTAGGGGCTTAATCGTGCCTCGCGAGATGTCCACGACGTAGGCGATGGACTGGAATACGAAGAATGATACGCCCGCGGGGACCACCACGCCCTCAAAATTCAACACTCCATCCTTGTAGATGTTGGCAAGCAGGTCGACAAAGAAGCCCGAGGCCTTGAAGTATGTCAAGATTGCGATGTTGATTGTAATGCTGAGTGCCACGAGTCCGCGAGTGCTGACGCCCATGTCGCGACGATGTGCCACACGCCTACCTATAATGTAGTCGCTAAGAGCTACAATACCAAGCAGTAGGATATAAAATCCCGAGAGCTTGTAGTAGAAGTATAGCGAAAAGAGGGTTACGTACCATGTGCGTAGGTTGGGTCGTCGTCTGATCGTGATGTAGCCGAGGCTAAAGACAAATAGAGCGAATAAAAAGAAGCCCGTGGCGAGTGTGAGAGGTGCTGTGGGGTCATACTCCAAGAGTGACACCACACGCTGCCATAAGGCGTTGTCAAATCTCAAAAACTCCACCATTACTCCTCGGTGTTAGTAGTGTTAACCTCCTCGCTGTCACCATTGTGCCACCCCATAGAGTCGATGATGGGAGCCACGGCATTTATCTGATTGTTCAGGCGCTCCTCGGCCTCGAGGCGTCGTCGGTGCTCAGCGCGTCGGATGCGCTCTGCCTCGATGCGACGCTCTTCCTCCATGGCGCATAGCTTATGGTAGACACGTAGCATGATAGACTCCGATATCGCCTTGGCAATGTGGCGACCGCCAACGAAGTTGATGTGAGTGTAGTCCTTTGCCGCCCATCCATTAGCAACGAAGGCGGGCATGCCACCGAGGTCGCTCATCACATGCGAAGTGTTCCAGAAGGCTACTTTGCAGCTGTCGGCCGCAGCACGCTGATACGAGGTGAGTGCGTCGACAGAGCCAACAGGCTCATAGACGCCAGTCTCGGCGTTCTTAACCCAGCGGTCGCTTACGCCCATGACCACTATTGCGGCATTGGGGAAGCATCGCTCGGCATATGCTATCATATCACGAAGCTGGTCGCGATACTTGCTATAGCCGCGCTGCCCCTGCTGCATGATGTTTAGTCCATACTGTAGTACTACGAGGTCGTAGTTCAGAATTTCGTCTATCTGGCGGTTTACGGTCGCGCTGGTGCCGAAGATGGCGTGTCCATTGTTGCTGCGCACTGAGAAGTTATCCACCGTAACACCGCAGTTATCCTCCATTGATACGCCGTAGCAGATGATATTGCCGTCGATCACGCGTACGCGAATGTCGTCGGCGGGTGCTTCGATGTATATCTCTCTCACGCGCTCGTCGCCCTCAATCGTAAACTCATGGCGTAGGGTGTCACACAGTGCCACCTCGATGCGGCTGCTGTCGCGGCTAATGAAGATGATGCGAGCTGTGGTGCATGAGTCGAGGGATGGGAAGGCATTTGTCGCTCTCCAGTGTGTGGTTGCACCTGCACCTCCCTCTGCGATGTAGCCCGAGATATAAAACCTGTCGCGCAGAGCCTCGGGTGCACTCTTGCGTTTCATCACGCTGTGCGCATCCCATCCTGCAGATGTGCGCTTAACGCTCTTGCGTACCGTGGTGAAGGGTATGTCGGCTGTCACAAATCCTACGCCACGACCACCGAAGCGACTCTGTAGCTCTTCGCGTAGGTCGCCAGTAAGGATATCGCCCTCGACAAATGAGTCGCCCATGAAGGCTATGCGCACACTCTCACCATTGGCGAGTTTGGTGATGAAGTTGTCGAGGCGTGTTGTGGCAAGTGTATCGAAATCCTCAATCTCAACAATAGAGCTATTTGAGGAGTAAAACTCCTCGCTGCGCAGAACTCTTGGCTCTCGCTTAGGGGCTTCGCTTACTATCCATTCGTAACGCACTGGTGTAGGCTCCGCGATGGTGTCGGCCTCGCAGATGTGTGCTTCGGCAACGGCTATCTCCTGCTCCAAAAGCTCGAAGTCGGGGGTGTAGTCCTCTACAATCTCTACAGCACTGTCGCTGTCGCGCAACTCCGAGAGGATGTCCACGCGGCAGAACTCCATGCCACAGAGTGTGAATGGAGGTAGAAAGCCCAGGCCCACCATGCCAATGATTACGGCGAGGGTAAATCCAGCAATGCGTATGTTGTAGTTAGGAGTTCTCATTTTTTTTGTTGAGGCTACTTTGTTACTAGGTAGTATACGTATGCTACATAGCACAATAGGAATATAACGCCCTCAATACGGGTCATCTTATCGCGACCAATGACGAGCGCCGAGATCATCACAAGGGTTGCTGCAGCGAGTGTAACGTATATGTCAATAAAGGTGATATCACCCATAGAGAGAGGTGTTACGGTGCTACATAGACCCAAAATAAGTAGAATATTTGCGATGTTAGAACCGAGTACATTACCCAGTGCCAACGAAGCGCGACCCTTGAATATCGCTACGAGGCTCGATGCCAACTCTGGAAGCGATGTGCCTCCCGCAACGAGTGTGATGGCTATTGTCGACTTGGGTACGCCCCACGCAAGGGCTATTGCCGAAGCGCTATCAATGAAGAGGTCGCCACCAAAGATCAAGCCTCCAAGGCCCAAGAGTATCCAGATGGGGATGCGCCATGCGGGCATAGGCTTGACGCTAGCCTCCACCTCGGCAGGTGCTGCGGGAGCCGACGGCATAGCCTTCTTATCCGAGTGTATGGTAAACAATATCATAGAGATATAGCCTACGAGAAGCAAAATGCCCTCAATGCGTGATATATCCTCGTTGAGGAGTGTTGTCGCTACGAGCGCCAACGTTGCAGCTATACAGATGGGTATGTCACGACGGATATTGGTCTTGGTGAAGAGTATAGGCGAGAACACCGCACACACACCAAGGATTGCCAAGATGTTAAAGATGTTAGAACCCACGACATTACCGATAGCCATAGCGCTCTCGCCATTGAGTGCCGAGATGAAACTTACCGTAAGCTCGGGCATCGATGTACCCACCGCCACGATAGTAAGGCCCACGATAAACTCTGGCACGTGGAAGCGTGCTGCCAATGCCACTGAACCGTCGGTGAGCAACATTGCACCGACGATGATAAGTGCCAATGCTCCTATAAGGATTAGATACTCCATATTCAATTTGTGATTTAAATAACTTGACAAAGTTATAAAAAAAATCTTACGATAATGCCTATTGCATAACAAAAAGTGCGGACAGAACTATCTGCCCGCACTTAATCATCAGTCTGTGAGTGTAACTATCGGTTGCAAATGGCTCTAATACTCTTCTTAACGGGTTGTGTGCTGAATACTTTAACCTGCTTTTCGGCCTCTGCTGAGCCATGTATCTTCTCGATAATCTCCTCTATGGGGCGCTTTGTCGATGCGTCGTAGTTGTACATGAATGGCTCCGATACCCACATGTCGCTGTAGTTACCGCGATAGTCCATCGTCACGGCACACATCACATAGAGTGCTCCATTCTCGCCAGTGAGCAACTGTGTCTTTTCGCAGTTATAGCTGACGAGGTCTTCGAATATAGACTCCTCGCCATATACGCTGAACTCCTGGGCGCGATAGACGCAGTAGAAGAGGTCGTTAGATGGGTTCTCGGTGAATATCTCTGCCCACATAGCATACCAACCCATTGTTTCGAACATACCATACTGGTAGTAGGTGTCAGGGTCATACGCTTCAAGCTCTGCAAGGCTGTATGGGCCATTGTAGTCCACGCGAATAACGCTATTCTCGCACTCGCTCTCGGGGTCGGTGCGGAAGTCATATCGGAAGAGGTCTGTTGTTACCACACCGCCATAGTAGCCGTATGCGAATATAGTATACTCTGTGTCGGGGTGTAGAGAGTTAATATGGCTAAATATCTCACCGCGGAATGAGTCCATGACGAAGTTGTTGTTCATCCATGCGATAATCTCGGGGTTTGTGCTGTCGGGAATCTCCTCTGTTGCGACGATAGCCACGGTGTAAGGATCGTTCTTTGAGGGCGTTACGGTGATGTCTGCAACGCGCACATAGTTGTTTTCAACCTTGATCTCGAATGTCATATCCGATGGACCTACCTCCTCGGTGCTGAAGTTGATGATCTGGGGCTTAGATACAACCTGTGGCAGGTCGTCAACCATGTCGACAGCGTAGATAACCATGGCGTAGTTTGTGCTGCCCTTTAGCAACTCTCCATACTCGGCATAACCCTCCAGGCACATAATGTCCATGAGTTGGTCGCTGGTGTATCCCGAAACGAGGAGCTCACTCATCATGTTGAGCCATGTGCTTGTAACTATCTCGGAGTAGTTCTCCTCGGCGGGTTTATTGTCGTCACGATACATGTAATCGCCCTCTTCATACACAGTGAGATAGTACTTGCCATCCCAATTCTTTGGTGTGATTTTATACTCCACCTCGGGACCATATATGTCGACCTCAACATCAAACTCTACCTCTGAGAGTGATGGGGACTCGAGAGTTACTAACTGATATGTTACTGGCGAAGCCATGGTGTAGTCGGTGTTGTCCTCGTTGAACTCAATGGCATAGACATACAACACATACTCCTTACCAGGCATCATGCCAGTCCAGTCGATAGATGTGGTGCCCTCGTATGCGAAGTAGTTCGCCAACATAAACTCCTTGAGCTTGGGTGCCTCGTATTGCTCTGCAAAGCCCATGTAGTACTGATAGTCGTCGTCGAATAACTCCTCGGGAAGGGTGATGTTGAGCGATAGGAAGTAGTCCACCTCCGACATGTAAGCGATATATACGTAGTCGCTATTTGAGGGTGTGATTACCGATGTGCAGGCTGTAGATGTGGCGTCGGTGATGTTAAGGTCGAAGGTTATGGCACTGAACTGCTGTTGAGTGACCTTGATTATGATATCATCGATGTTTGGGTACTTAACCTTGATCTTAGCTTCGCGTGGCTCACTTGAGTTGTTGCGGGTGACCGCGAATTTCAGTTCTCCATCCTTAGCGGTTATGTTTGTTATCCATGCGGCTGTTGGCTCGGCAACAATGTCTATGCCGTTGATACCATTATTAATAGTATAGTTTAGGGTTGTCACGCACTCCTCATAGCCGACGTTAACTTCTAATTCATTGAATGTTACCGATGTCTCCGTTGTTGGATTCTCAACCGTTGGCTGTTCGCATGCTCCCAATGTCAAGGCTAACAACGTAATAGCAAATGTTGTAAATAGTTTATATACTCTCATAGACATGTTTTATATTTTATTTTCTTGAGCAAAGATATGATTTATATTGCCATTATGCAATACCTTTGGTATATAAAAGTAAAAAAATCGAGTAAATCGTTGCGAGGTATACAATTTATTACTATATTTGCCACTTGAGGAGGTAGTTTTTATTAAAAAAAATTATTAATTCACCCCTTGTTGTTTGAGAGATTGAGGCGAAAATAGCAAAATATTAGCAGAAATAGAAAAAATATCTTAATATAATTATTAACACAAAAATCTATGAGAACAATTAAGAACTATTTGATGATGGGTCTTGTGGCTGTTTGTGCTGTTGCTCTTCTTGCAGGTTGTAGGAAGGATCCTGGTACAAACCCAAACAAGCCTAACGTAAAGGTTGACTCTGAGATCGTGCTCAAGAAGGAGTCTGTATCTGCAAGCCTCGATGGCGGTAGCTACCTTATCGAGTACTCTATCAAGTACAATGGCGAGGGTGAGGATCCACACACTGGTGAGAAAATCACTGCTGAGGCAGCTGAGGAGTGGGTTAACAACTTCAACTACAGCGTTACAGGTGTTCTTCAGTTCAATGTTGATGCTAACCCTTCATCTGAGTCACGTGAGTGCTTGGTGACTGTTAAGTATCGCTATGCTGAGGATGCTACTTTCGTAGTTAAGCAGGGTGCTAAAATTTCTATGGGCTTCAAGCTTGAGAACGTTACATCTACCTATTTCGACTACACTGTAGACGTTATTCCCGAGGATAAGACTACTCCTTACATCGTGATGTCTGCATCTCCTGAGTATATCATCGCTTCAGGCTTCGAGACAGGCGAGGATTACTATGAGGATGATGTTGCATACTTTGGTTGGTTGGGTCAGTTCTATGGCGAGTCTGCAGTACAGATTATGCAGGAGCGTGCTAAGGTAGGTGACCAGCGTGGTGTAACAGTGTCAAATGGTGCATCAGGTGTGCCTTACACATTCTACTGCTACTACATCGACTATGAGTCAGGTGCATTGCTTTCAGACGTATCATTCTTCACTGTTGAGACTGCAAAGCCTGAGCTTCAGGACATCGACTTCAAGATGGATTATGAGATTAAGGATGGTTGCTTGGTTGTTGCTGACGTTACTCCAGTAAACTACGATGGCAACTACTACTTCGATGTTCTCCATGACTACCAGATTAAGGACTACATGGATAACATGGACTTCCTCACTACAGAGGCACGCGTTGTTGAGTACTGGTGGGCAAATGCTGTTCAGGAGATGATGACTGAGCTTTCAAGCGACCAGATTATTGCTAACTACACTTGCGTTGGTACATACGCTGATGGTACTCTTAAGAGCCACTTCGAGTTCGAGCTTTTGGCTAACCACGACTACTACCTCTTCGCATTCGCAATGGAGGAGCATGGTCTTTGCTGCTCAACACCTAAGCTAGTTAAGTTCACAACTGGTGATGTGGCAATGTCTGACAACGAGATTCGTGTTGAGGTTCAGAACTTGACATCACGTACAGCTACATTGAACTTCTGGCCATCAAATGATGACTACTACGTAGCAGGTTATGAGGAGGCAGCTCTTTGGAATACATATGGTAGCAACGATGCTGAGCGTCAGCAGTATCTCCTTACTAACTTGTCTTATGAGCTCTGCTCAGGCAATGTGTCAGCTAAGATATCTAAGCTTAAGCCAAATACAGAGTATATCGCTTATGCATTCGGTTCACGTGGTGGTAAGCCTACAACTAAGTCTATCTTTACACAGACATTCACAACAAAGTCTGGTGAGGATGGTGCTGTAAATATCTCATTCAAGGATCTTGGTTACTATGACTGTGCTGCAGTAGCTCAGTACCCTGGCTTGGAGTTCTTCGGTGGTGAAGCATACGCAGGCAAGGTCGTATTCCCATATGATGTAGAGTTCAGCTCAGATGAGCATGGTGACTTCTGGTACGATATTTACAATTGGACTGGTCGTCATGAGAGCGAGTACTATACTGAGGAGCAGTATCTGGATGGTCTTATCTGGTCTATGGATACTTATGGTGGCTCAGCAGCTGAGCAGTCGTATGTTCCATTGGAGATTGGTGGTGTGTATGAGTTGGTTGGTATCGTTTTGGATACAGAGGGTAACTTCAGCAGCATGTACCGTGAGTGGGTTCGTCCTACATACGACGGTTGCCGCAATCCTGAGGACTTCGTTGAGTGGTACACACTCTGGCAGGAGAACATGAACGATGGTCCTGAGCTCTCAAGCCTCGTAGTTAATGAGCTCTTCCGTGAGAAGACTGACTATGGCATGCGCGTATCTGAGATGACCTTCGAGAAGGAGCGTGTTCAGATGGCTGCTGACGAGATTTTCGCTCGCTAATCATCGTTCATAGGGTTAGGATTATACCTTCCCCCATATATGGGGCTGTGCAACTCTTTGCACAGCCCTTTTTTTGCTACATGTCGAAAAATCACTATCTTTGTAGTAAGATAAAATTTCAAGACCCTATGGCAGACAACTATCTCGAGAAGCGAATGGAGGACTACCGCAACCAGCAACCCGTAAAGAGACGCGTTGCAACGCTACAGCGACTACTGAAGGCTAATCGCAGCTACCGTGGCTACGACGCATCGTTCGTTGTGCGCCCAGACCAACTGCGCCGTATAATAGAGGTGGCAACGCTATGTCCCTCGGCACGCAACCAGCAGGTGTTGCGCTTCCGCCCCGTGCTCAAGGATGAGGCGGCAAAGGTGAATAAGCATATACGCCTGGGTGGCGCGTTACCTGAGTTGCACCTGCCATTTGAGGGCACAGAGCCAAATGCCTTTATCGTGGTGTGCTCGACGGTTCCCGACAGCCACTACGTAAGTGTCGATCTTGGCATTGTGGCGCAGTCGATGTTGCTGGAGGCTACGGAGATAGGGCTTGGTGGTATCTGTATCGGAGCGTTCGACCATGCTGATATAAAGGAGGCTCTACAGCTGCCGTATGATCCTTTGCTCGTTATAGCTATCGGCCGCCCCGCAGAACGCATAGAGTTGATAGAGTGCAGCGAGGGTGACTCATTGACATACTACCGCAAGGATGGTGTGCATTATGTGCCTAAAATCAGAGTTGATGACCTAATTATAAAGTAGCGATGAAGAAGATCGTAGGTATTATATTGGCGCTTGTGGCTGTGCATGTGACCATGGCGCAGGATCCCTATTGGGAGAATCCTGAGATGTTTGCCGAGAATAGACTCCCCGCACGTGCTACGCTGATGCCATATCCCTCGGCAGAAGAGGCTTTTGCGCGTGGAGAGTCATCGCTTGTAAAGGATATAAGTGGCGAGTGGCGCTTCCACTGGGCGGCAACTCCTGCCGAGGCGCCTGAGGGATTCTGGGCGGTGGACTACGATGACGAGACGTGGGGTGTGATGCCTGTGCCTGGCAACTGGGAGCTTAACGGCTTCGGCTATCCCATCTATACAAACATCGTATACCCCTTCCCTAAAAATCCTCCATATATCCCTCACGATGACAACCCCACGGGGTGTTATCGCCATGAGTTTGACATACCCGCTGAGTGGGAGGGTAGACGCATAATCCTACACTTCGAGTCAGGCTTGGCGGCTATGCACGTCTGGGTAAATGGCAACAAAGTGGGCTACAGCGAGGGTACGAAGACCGCTGTGGAGTTCGACATCACGCCATACGTGAGCGAGGGTAGCAACCTCCTTGCCATTGAGGGCCACCGCTGGTCGGATGGTTCATATCTCGAGGATCAGGACTTCTGGCGTCTGTCTGGCTTCGACCGCGGTGTTAAGGTATATGCTGCGGGTAAGACGCGCATAGCCGATATGTTCGTCGTCGCCGACCTCGATGAAACCTACACCAAGGGACTATACAACGCCACCGTGAGCCTTAACAATAGTGGCAGCAGCCTCTTCAAGGGCTCGGTAAAGGTGTCGGTGGTTAAGTGCCACTATAACTACCAGACCGAGAAGTTCGTCTACGAGAGGGCTGTGGAGATAATATCGAGGAGCGTTAAGGTTGAGCCTAATACCACCCTCGATGTCGACCTCGCGCGCACGATATATAACGTAGATGTGTGGAGTCATGAGAGCCCCAAGTTATACACTACCGTCGTTACGCTTATGGATAATAGGGGTAACATCATCGAGAGCATGGCGTGCAACACGGGCTTCAGAAAGGTCGAAATTAAGGATGCTCAACTGCTGCTTAACGGCAAGCCTCTAATGATAAACGGCGTGAATATCCACGAGCATAACCCAGCTACAGGACATGTCGTAACGCGCGAGCTTATGCTCAAGGATATAAACCTCATGAAGCAGCATAACATCAATGCCGTGCGCACAAGCCATTACCCCCAGCCCACAGAGTGGTATGACCTCTGTGACATCCACGGCATATTACTCGTTGATGAGGCTAACATCGAGGCGCATGGCTGTGGCGTGGGCTATGAGAGTAGCTACCCCGAGTTCCATCCCTCGCATCGCCCCGAGTGGAAGGCAGCGCACCACGCTCGTGTGCAGTCGATGGTGGAGCGCGATAAGAACCACCCCTCTGTCATCCTTTGGTCGATGGGCAATGAGAGTAGCGATGGCGAGGTATATGGCGAGATGTATGAGTGGATACACCAGCGTGACAAGACGCGTTTCGTACAGCTCGAGCAGGGATTTAGTGGCCCTCATACCGATATTAGTTGCCCTATGTATCCGCCAATCAATGAGTTCCGTGCGTGGGCAGAGCGTACCGATGCCAAAAAACCATATATCATGTGTGAGTTTGCACACGCCATGGGTAACTCTACGGGTAATCTCCGCGAGTTCTTCGACATAATGGAGGGACACCCACACATGCAGGGAGGATTCATCTGGGACTGGGTGGACCAGGGTATCGATGCCTATGACGAGAGTGGTAAGCACTACTGGGCGTATGGTGGCGACTTCGGTGCTACGATGTATCACCACGACGAGAACTTCTGCTGTAACGGCCTCGTGTCGCCCGACCGCACTCCACACCCTGGACTTATGGAGGTTAAAAAGGTTTATCAAGATATTGAGTTTGAGTTGGTTGATGGTGGTGTGCGCATATATAACAACCACAACTTCACGGACCTCTCGAAGTATAGTTTCCGCTATGTCTTGAAGCGTGAGGGCGTGATAGTGCATCAGGAGGCGTTGCCCATGGTGCAGTGTGCCGCGGGCGAGTATGTTGATGTGGCTCTCACCTATCCTGCAGTTGATTCTGATGCGGAGTATACGCTCGACGTTGAGGCTCAGGGTATGATGCACAATCTGCTCAAGCCTGGTGCGATGCAAAATGTGGTAGTGGCTACGGAGCAGTTTGTACTCAATCCTTATGACTTCACAAAGAGCGAGCCCGAGGGCGTGATTGTCATCGAGCGTGGTGACGACTGGGTGATGGCATTCGCGGGCAATAAGGCGGTGCTGTTTGACACCGAAAGTGGTGATATCTTGAGCTATGTGTCGAATAACCGCGACGTCATGAAGCAGCTGCCTGAGCCGTGGTTCTGGCGAGCAGTGACCGATAACGACTGGGGTGCTAATTTCCACAGAATAGCCGATGTTTGGCGTACAAATGGCCGTAGACCGCTGGGCGCTACGGTGGAGGAGTGTGCTGATAGATTGGTTGTGAGGGGTGAGTTCTACATTGAGAATGCACCGTCGTACTACACACAGACCTACACCTTCCGTGCTGATGGCTCGTTGAAGGTAGAGGTTGCATGGCGCAAGGATGGTGTGGGGCTGCCAGAGCTTCCACGTTTTGGTATGCGCATGATGCTACATGCTGACTACAAGGAGTTTACATATTATGGCCGTGGCCCATGGGAGAACTACTCAGATAGGTGCGAGTCATCGTTTTTGGGTCGCTATGAGCAGTCTGTCGACGAGCAGTTGTTCTCATACGTGCGCCCACAAGAGTCGGGTAATAAGAGTGATGTCCGTTGGCTGGAACTTATGGGAAGCGAGGGTCGCGGCATACGCATCGAGGGCTTGCAGCCACTCAATGTGAGCGCTATGCCTTATCGTGCGGAGGATCTTGATCCAGGTGTGGAGTCGAAGTGTCAGATGCACTACTCTGATATTGTGCCACGCGATGAGGTGGTGTTGCACGTAGACCTTGCACAGCGCGGCTTGGGTGGTGATACATCGTGGGGTGCTACGCCACGTGATCAGTACTGCCTAACGGCAGACGAGTATAGCTATGGTTATATAATTTATCCAATTAACTAATTGAATATAATATGGATAGTATTTTGACGGTTGAACATGTCTCGAAGAGTTATACGGGACATAAAGCGCTTGATGATGTGTCGTTGGAGGTGCCTCGAGGGGCTATATATGGTCTTCTTGGTCCCAATGGTGCGGGTAAGACAACACTTATTCGCGTAATCACGCGTATAACGTTGGCAGATGCAGGTCGTGTTCTGCTTGATGGTAAGCCTGTGACAGCTGATGATGTGTATCATATAGGCTATATGCCCGAGGAGCGAGGCTTGTACAAGAAGATGCGTGTTGGAGAGCAAGCTATGTTCTTTGCTCGCCTAAAGGGTATGTCGCGACGTGATGCTGAGGTGCGTCTTAAGGAGTGGTTTGAACGCCTCGATATTGCCCAGTGGTGGGAGCGTAAGGTGGAGGACCTCTCGAAGGGTATGGCGCAGAAGGTGCAGTTTATATCTACTGTTGTGCATGAGCCTAAGTTGCTTATCTTCGATGAACCATTCTCGGGCTTCGATCCTATAAATGCAGATAGGCTTAAGCAAGAGATATTGGGCCTTCGTGATAGGGGTGCAACGGTGATCTTTTCTACGCACAACATGGCATCTGTGGAGGAGATATGCGACCATATTACGCTTATCAACAAGTCGCACAACGTCCTCTCAGGCTCGGTGGAGGAGATTCGCCGTAATGCTGGCGGTAATACATTTACTGTTGTGCATCGCGCTGATGACGAGATCTTTAACTCGGCTATTAAGGGTCTGGCAACATCGTTCGGAGAGAGTCGTGGCATTGTGGGAGGTTACCGCGAGTCGAAGATACACGTTTCGAAGGAGGAGGAGCTACGCACGGTTATCACACGCCTTAACGAGCAGTGTGAGTTGCGCTCTATTAATGAGGTTATACCCTCGATAAACGATATATTCATTCGTGCCGTAAATGGTACACTATAAGCTCAGAATTATGGGAAAGATGCAACTAATCATTGCGCGCGAGTATATGGAGCGCGTGCGCAAAAAGTCATTTATCATAGCTACGTTACTCACCCCTCTATTCACCATAGGTCTTATGGTGGCACCCTCGCTCTTCATGCTCTATGGCACAAGCGACCAGAAGCAGGTGGTTGTGGTTGACCGTTCGGGACTTGTAGCAGACAAGCTTGAATCTACATCTGAAGTGTTGTTTGTGGATAATAGTCAGCTGAGTAAGCGCGAGGCTTGTAGACTATATAATGAGGAGAGTGGGGTGTTTGGTGTGCTCTATGTCGGTAGTGAGATTGAGCAGCGTGACTCTGTGCAACTCATCACTAACGAGTCCTCGTCGGTGATGATTGAGGAGGTTATATCTCAGCAACTTAACTCTATCGTTGAGCGTGAAAAGCTTCGTGCTCACGATATAGAAAACCTCGACGAGATACTCGCGTCGGTGGCTACGAATATCGAGCTTGCCACGTATGAAAATAATGGCACGGGCGAAGAGGAGAGTATGGAGAGTACCTCTTCGGGTATAAGTTACATACTTGGTCTTATCCTTGGCATGATGCTCTATATGCTATTAATCCTCTATGGACAGATGGTGCTCACGTCGGTTGTGGAGGAGAAATCGAGCCGCGTGATTGATGTCATGGTGACAAGCTCCACACCCTTCCAAATTATGATGGGTAAGATACTGGGTATAGCCCTTGTGGCTGTAACACAGATAGCTATCTGGGCAGCTCTTATTATCTGTGCCTCAAAGTTCTTGCTTCCAGCCGTGTTTAGCGCTGAGGTCACAGCGACTAACGATATGATGCTCCAGTCTATCCTTGGCACGCTGGGTGATACGGGTTATCTTGCTACGCTGTTTGGTTGTCTTTTGGCCTTTGTTGTTGGAGGCTTCTTGCTCTATGCGGCGTTGTATGCTGCGGCGGGCTCGGCTGTCGACTCGGTGCAGGAGGGACAGCAGTATAACACTATCATTATGATGCCCATTATCCTCTCTATAATCGTGATGATGTCCATCTTCAATGACCCTAACTCACCCATGGCATTTTGGGCCTCGATGATTCCACTCACCTCGCCTATAGTGATGATAGCGCGCATACCATTTGGTATCCCAACGTGGGAGATAGTAACCTCATTGGTGTTGCTTTACATCACCTTTGTGGTTGTCACATGGTTGGCTTCGCGAATCTTCCGTGTTGGTATCTTCATGCACGGTAAGCGACCATCATGGGGTGAATTGTGGCGCTGGATGCGCACAAAATAGATGTGCTGAGGTATAGTGTTTCGGATTGGAGTGATGCCATTTTTTGTGGTATCACTCCTTTTTTTTGCGGAGTGTGCTAAAATCTTATGGCTGTCGGCGAACAATATAATGTGATTTTTTTGTATATTTGCACGTTATATGTACATGTGCGCGCGTATGAAACGACTTCTACTACTTACTGCTTTAACACTCTGTGGGTTGCTATCCTCAGAGCGCGTCGTTGCGCAGTACTATAGCTGGGGCGTGGACTCACCGTCGTACCGCTGGAAGCAGATGCGAAGCGAGAAGTATAGAGTCGTCTACCCCGACACGGCGGAGAATGTCGCCAATCGCATGATGTACTACCTTGATGCTGTGCAGGGTGATATAGCATACGGCTACCGCCATCCGCAGATGTATATACCCTTTGTTGTGCACCCCGCAAATTCGATGTCTAATGGCTTGGTGATGTGGATGCCACGACGTGTGGAGTTCCTCTCCACACCCGAGATTAGGGGCTACTCCATGCCTTGGGTAAAGCAGTTGGTGGCGCATGAGTATCGCCATGCTGTGCAGTATAACAACCTCAATCGAGGTGTCGTCAAGGCGCTGAGCTATGTTCTCGGTCAGCAGAGCTCGACTATAGGCTTGCTCTTTATGCCGCTCTGGATGATGGAGGGTGATGCCGTTATGACTGAGACAGAGATGTCTACATTCGGTCGAGGCCTGCAGCCATCGTTCACCATGCCTTACCGAGCATACGAGTCGGTGACGAAGGGGTATAAGAGCATTGATAAATGGTTCTGCGGCTCATTCAAGGATTACATCCCCAACCACTACCAGTTAGGCTACCTGCTCTCGCGTCATGGCTACCAGCAGTATGGCACTGTGATGGGTGATGATGTTGCGGAGCTCACCTCGCGCCGACCATGGATGGTGGTGGCGAATACATGGGTGCTGAAGAAGTTGTACGGAAGTTCACGCCCCAAACTCTTTTATAGCACGTTCGATGCGCTTGAGGAGCACTGGAAGCCTATTGCGGAGGTGGAGCAGACGACAGAGCCCATTGAGGTTGCGGAGCCTAAGTCCTACACCACCTACTCGCACCCTCGACCACTGGGTGATGGGGGTATACTTATGCTTAAGGAGACTCTCGATAAGCCCACTGCATTCGTAGTCGTTGATGAGGCCTCGGGAGATGAGCAGCATATTGCATATACAGGTATTGTGTCTACGCGCCCTGCACTTGATGATAACGGGCGATTATGGTGGACTGAGTATAGGCGTAGCGCGCTCTTTGCCGAGAAGGTGGCGTCGCAGTTGTGTTATATGGACCTTAAGTACGGCAAGCCTATAACCATGCGTGGTTACAGCAATGTGCTCTACCCAACCCCCACCAAGGGACATGGCATGGCATTGGTAGAGTATGCGCTCGACGGACGCTATAGTGTCGTGGTGCAGGGTACGTCAACCATAGCACGCCGCACGGAACTGCCCTATGGTAGCGAGGTGCACGGCATGGCGTGGGATGATGCTACAGAGGCGCTCTACCTCATAATCACCGATGACGATGGTATGCACATCGCGCGCCTGGATAGCGCGGGAATCACACCCGTTACGCGAGCTGCGTACACCACGCTCAGCGACCTTGTGGCCAAGGATGGTCACCTCTACTATGGCTCTATAGCTTCGGGCCGCGATGAACTGCACATGTATGATCTTGCTCGTGGTGAGGAGTATCGTCTTTCGACATCGCGCTATGGCTCGTTCCAGCCCGTGCCAGTAGATAGTAGTTATGTGGTAGCTACGTCGTACGATAGACGAGGCTATATGCCTGTGCGCCAGAGTGTGGATGATGCAGTGAAGGTGGAGTATGCGCCCCATCCTCCGAAGATGCTGCTCCCCGAGGTAGCGCCATGGGGTGTTGTCAACCTTGATACCGTGCGCTTTGATGACGTGGCGGAGCGCGAAGTTAAGACCAAGACGCCTGCTAAGCGTTTTAGCCGCATAGGTAACGCCTTTAATGTGCATAGCTGGGCCCCCGCATCGTACGACCCTTATGCTCTTACCGAGGAGTCGCACATCGCTTTCAACCTCGGAGCTACGGTTATGTCGCAGAATATCCTCTCGACCACCGAGGGCTTCCTCACGTGGGGCTGGAATCAGCACGAGGGCTCGGTGTTTAAGGGTATGCTGCGATATTACGGTCTTGGTGTAAACCTATGGGTGAAGGGTGTCTATGGCGGCACGCAACAGGTCTATAAGGTGGCTGTGTATGATCCACAAGAGGGTGAGTTGGTCTATCCCGACGAGCCGGAGCTTGGTCGCTACTACTCGGTGAGTGTTGGTGCTACGCTGCCCATACTCCTGCACCGAGGCTACCACACCTCGCAGCTCGCAGCCTCAGCGTCGTGGAGCTTCTCCAATGGCATGGTGGCAAACGTGGATGATTTGGAGATAAGGGGTGGTAAGGTCACCAACATCCATACAATAGGCTACTCCGAGGGTGTTCACCTGTTAAATCTGGGTGTGTCGTTCCAGGATAATGTGCGCCTTGCACACCGCGACTTCTTGCCTCCATGGGGTGTGGCTCTCGCTGTAAACTCGGGTATTAACCCCGCCTCCACAGACTTCGGCCATCTAGTGGTGCTCTATGGTAAGGTCTACACGCCAGGTTTTGCTCCCCACCACTCGTTGTCGTTGGCAGCCTCGTACCAGACATCTATCGGAGGTTTCCACTCCGATATGGTGCTCTCGAGCTTGTCGCTTAAGTCGTCGCGCCTCATACCGCGTGGCTACACCACCTACGACATTGCGAACAGCAACTATGTGGCCACATCACTCAACTACCAGGCTCCGGTGTGGTATCCCGATGGTGGTATCCGCGGTATCATCTATTTCAAGCGCCTGCGCCTGAATGTAGGAGCGGACTACGCATCGTTTGATAATAGGGTGGTCAACCCCGAGAGCGGCTTGATTGGTGAGCAGCGCAAGAGCATCGGCTCCTACGGTCTTGACCTGGGTGTCGACTTCAACCTCTTTACCATGCCCGATTCGGCAACAATATCGGCCACCTTCTCGTTATATAGGAAGGTGGAGCTTGTGCCATTCAAGGATGGAAAATTCCATTTTTCGTTCGGCCTCGGATTGCCTTTTTAGTGGGTAATGATATAAAGTATTGATAATTAGATAAAACCAAACTATATGACACAGAAGAAACAGGACGCTAAGCGACGCCTAAGTTGGAAGTCGAAGATTATCCTTGCGATGTGGGCTGTTACCCTTATGGGTATTGCCGCCTTGGTTACGGTGTTTACTCTTGCTAAGCATGAGATATTGGGTCCCATGCCCTCGTTTGACGAGCTGGAGAACCCCAAGACAAACCTCGCTACGCAGATATACTCGGCAGATGGTGAGGTCATAGGTACATACTTCATCGAGAACCGTACATACCTATCGTATGAGGAGCTCTTCCCTGCGGATAAGGAGAGGTGGCTCGAGATCGATGGCCATAAGTTGTCACCCATCGTTGCTGCGCTCCTTGCAACGGAGGATATACGCTTCTTTGACCACTCGGGTATCGACTTCCAGGCTACGGCACGTGTGGGTATCAAGACCATACTCATGGGTCAGAGTGAGCAGGGTGGTGGTAGTACCGTCACGCAGCAGCTCGCCAAGAACCTCTATAAGACACGTGTCAATAAGTCGGGCATGCAGGGTAGCGCTGGTACGCTTGTGGCGAAAATCCAGGAGTATGTCATCGCCACACAGCTCGAACATAACTACACCAAGGAGGAGATTGTGGCTATGTACCTAAATATCGTGGAGTTCTCGAACTCTAATTTCGGTATTAAGTCGGCTGCCAACAACTTCTTCGGCAAGGAGCCTTGTGACCTATCTATCGAGGAGGCTGCAGTGATTGCAGGTCAGGTTAAGGCCCCTGGAACATACGCCCCCGTTAAGCGAGGTGAGCCCAACCCTAAGGCACTGGAGCGTCGTAACAAGGTGCTCGATCGTATGGCGTCGGCGGGTGCTATAACCAAGCAGGTGGCTGCGGAGCTGAAGAAGCTACCCATCGATCTGTCGAACTATCGTCGTGCGGGTGATGCTCATAATGAGGGCTCGGCGACATACTTCCGTGAGATGGTGCGCAGGGCGATGACTGCCAAGGAGCCACTACGCAAGAACTTCTACACGGCGTGGGACTATGAGCAGGCGCTGAAGGAGTATAACGAGAACCCTATCATGGGATGGTGCTACAAGAACCATAAGGCTAATGGCGATACTTATGACATCTACCGCGATGGCCTCAAGATATACACCACCGTGGATGCACAGATGCAGCGCTATGCCGAGCAAGCATATAAGGAGCAGATGGCCGAGCTGGTTCAGCCACGCATGGAGAGTCAGATTAAGAACCAGGGAGGCTCGCTATACCCCGATTTGACAAAGGCAGAATCGGAGGCTAAGATAGAGAAGGCTATGCATCAGACCGACCGTTGGCGCGGCATGAAGAGGGATGGAGCCTCTGATAGTGAGATTTTAGCATCGTTTAAGACTCCTGTCAACATGAGGGTCTTCACGTATAAGGGTGTGCGCGATACGGTGCTTACGCCTCGCGATTCGCTTGTCCACTACATGAAGACCATGCGTGGAGCCTTTGTCGCTATCGACCCAAATACGGGCTATGTGCGTGCATATGTCGGCGGCCCCGATTATCGTTATTTCAAGTATGATGCGGCATCGCAGGGTAAGCGTCAGGTGGGTTCTACGTCGAAGCCATTTATCTACACCTTCGCTATCGACCACCTCGGCTTGTCACCATGTACACCCGTGCCCAACCTCCCTGTGTCTATAGAGACCCCATCGGGTATATGGTCGCCCAAGGAGTCGGGAGATGTGGAGTACACCGGAGTTAACCCATTGTACTGGGGCTTGGCTAATAGCCGTAACAACTACTCGGCATGGATTATGAAGCACGCTAAGCGCCCAGAGGCCGTGGCTGATTTCGTGCACGAGATTGGTGTTAAGAGCTTTATCGACCCTGTGGTGTCGCTATGTATAGGCTCGTATGATAGTAATCCCTACGAGATGGCATCGGCGTACTGCACCTTTGCGAATGAGGGTGTGCGTGTCGATCCCATATTCGTCACTCGCATCGAGGATAGCCAGGGCAATGTCTTGGCTACGTTCACGCCCAAGACCAACGATGTGTTGTCGAAGCGTGTAGCCTACACCATGATTACGATGATGCAACGTGTTGTTACGCAGGGTACGGCACGTCGTATGCTCTATGAGTTTGGCTTTAATGATGTGGAGATTGCTGCTAAGACAGGTACTACGAACGACAATGTAGATGCATGGTTTATGTGCGCTGTGCCCAATCTTGTTATGGGCGTATGGGTAGGTGGCGAGGAGCCAAGTATCCATTTTACGCGTAGCGCCGATGGCTCACGTATGGCGCTGCCCATAGCGGGTAAGTTCCTCACAAAGGTCTATAGTGACGGTTCGCTGGGTGTGCACCGCACAGATCGCTTCGAGCGTTCTACGGAGTTGCCCGACTACAACTGTGAGCGCTTCATGCAGGATGGCGAGGCAGTGCAGGAGGAGACTGCTACCGACGTGCCGAGTGGCGACGATGAGTTCTTCGATTAAAGACTTTGAAAAAGATATATAGATTTAGTATCGTAACACTTAAAATGATAAAATTATGAAGATAGCAATTGTTGGAGTAAGCGGTGCTGTGGGTCAGGAGTTCCTCAAAATTTTGGAGAACCACCCTATGCCCATTGAGGAGTTGCGCCTCTTCGGCTCGAAGCGTAGTGCAGGTAGTACATATCGCTTCCGTGGTGAGGATATTGTGGTGCGTGAGTTGCAGCATAATGACGATTTCAAGGATATAGATGTGGCTCTCTGCTCGGCAGGTGCCTCAACATCAAAGGAGTACGCCGATACCATCACTAAGCATGGCGCATTTATGATTGATAACTCAAGCGCCTTCCGTATGGATGACGATGTGCCCTTGGTTGTTCCCGAGGTTAATGGTGAGGACGCCTTCAATGCCCCCCGCCATATAATTGCCAACCCCAACTGTACAACAATCCAGATGGTCGTGGCGTTGGGTGTCATCGAGAAGCTGTCGCACATCAATCGTGTGCATGTGGCGACATACCAGTCGGCAAGTGGTGCGGGTGCTACGGCTATGCAGGAGTTTGCCGAGCAGCAGCGCGCAGTTGTCGAGGGTGCAGAGCCTAAGGTTGAGAAGTTCGCCTACCAGCTTGCATGCAACCTCATCCCCCATATCGACGTATTCCAGGATAACGACTACACCAAGGAGGAGATGAAGATGTACCACGAGACTCGCAAAATCATGCACTCGGATATACATACTTCGGCGACATGTGTTCGTGTTCCCGTTATGCGTGCCCACTCGGAGGCCGTTTGGGTGGAGACAGATGATGTGCTCTCTATTGAGGCGGTGCGCGAGGCATTTAGCGAGGCCAAGGGTGTCGTATTGATTGATGAGCCTGGTCAGAAGCGCTATCCTATGCCCCTGTTTGCTGAGGGTACAGACCCCGTTTACGTTGGCCGTATCCGCAAGGATATCGCAAATGAGAAGGGTATCACTTTCTGGTGCGTAGCCGACCAAATTCGCAAGGGAGCAGCCCTCAACGCAGTTCAGATTCTTGAACTTCTTGTTGAGAATAAATAAGGATGTGGTTATTTCGGCAGCCGTGGATAAAAAATATTTTTAATGAGGGGTTGCAGTTGACCATATTTTTGCGTATCTTTGTTGCGTTAAAGACGTAAATAGCGAAATTATGCGGATTTAGCGAAATATAAAAAGAATATATTATTAAAATAATTTATAACCTAAAAAACTACACTACTATGGAAATCCCATTTGCAGAAGCGTATCGAATTAAGATGGTTGAGCCTTTGAAGAAGAGCACACGCGCAGAGCGTGAGCAGTGGCTCAAGGAGGCACACTACAACCTCTTCGGTTTGAAGTCAGAGCAGGTTTACATCGACTGCTTGACTGACTCAGGTACTGGTGCTATGAGCGACCGTCAGTGGGCTGCTATGATGACTGGTGACGAGGCTTACGCTGGTTCTAAGTCATTCTTCCAGCTTAAGGAGACTATCGGCGCTATCACAGGCTTCGAGTACGTTATCCCCACACACCAGGGCCGTGCTGCTGAGAACGTGTTGTTCTCACACCTCGTAAAGGCTGGTGATATCATCCCCGGTAACTCACACTTCGACACTACTAAGGGTCACATCGAGTTCCGTAAGGCTACAGCTTTGGACTGCACAATCGACGCAGCTAAGGATACTCAGCTCGAGATTCCTTTCAAGGGTGAGGTAGACTGCGCTAAGTTGGAGAAGGCTTTGGCTGAGAACGCTGAGAAGATTCCTTTCATCATCGTTACTGTAACTAACAACACTGCTGGTGGTCAGCCTGTA
>JAGCLX010000115.1 GCA_017646785.1 Alistipes sp. | reverse complement strand
TGATGTGGCTGATGCCGTGAACATCGCACTCGGCGATAACCTTCAACACCTGCTTAACGTAGATGCGTGTAGGAGTGAGCAACGCCTCACCAAGTGTGCGGCCAGGAATCTCGGGATATGTCTCGTTGAGCTTGAGGTTGTTGTCGCTAACTACCTTACGCACAAGGCTAAAGCCGTTAGAGTGAACACCGCTTGAGGCGATACCTACCAACACATCACCAACCTTAACACGCTCACCTGCGTCGATGAGCTTCGAGCGCTCTACAACACCTACGGTGAAACCTGCGATGTCGTACTCGCCATCCTGATACATACCAGGCATCTCGGCAGTCTCGCCACCTACCAAGGCACAACCCGCCTGACGGCAACCCTCCGCAACACCTGCAACGATAGCCTCAACCTTTGCGGGCTCGTTGTGGCCTACAGCGACATAGTCCAAGAATACCAAAGGCTCTGCGCCCTGTGCCAAAACATCGTTTACGCACATCGCAACAGCGTCGATACCGATAGTATCGTGCTTATCCATCTCGAAAGCCAACTTGAGCTTAGTACCAACACCGTCAGTACCGCTAACCAATACGGGCTCCTTGATGTTGAGAGCTGCGAGGTCAAACATACCGCCGAAAGCACCAATGTTACCCATTGAGCCTACGCGCTTTGTAGATGATACATGCGACTTGATGCGTCGAACAACTTCGTAACCAGCCTCGAGATTTACGCCGGCTGCTTCGTAACTTTTTGCCATAATTATATCTGTATTTATTATTTATTCAACTTATTCTGGTACAACGACGTAGGATAGCAGCCGTTGAAACATGCCATACACAACTCCGAGCGATTACCCGACTTGAGCAACGACTCCTCCGACAAGAACTCCAACGAGTCGGCCTCGATAGCCTTGCAAGCCTCCTCCTTCGACATACGCGCGCAGAGCAACTCCTCGCGGGTTGACATGTCGATGCCGTAGAAGCAGGGGTTAGTGATTGCGGGGCTCGCGATGCGAACATGCACCTCCTTGGCTCCCGCCTCCTTCAACAGGCGCACGATGCGCAACGATGTGGTACCGCGCACGATAGAGTCATCAATAAGCACCACGGACTTATCCTTAACCAACGAACGCACCGCCGAGAGCTTCATGCGCACGCCCTTCTCGCGCATCTCCTGCGAGGGCTGGATGAAGGTACGAGCGATGTACTTGTTCTTGATAAGACCCATCTCGTAGGGGATGCCGCTTGCCTCAGAGTAACCAATTGCAGCACTGATACTTGAGTCTGGAACACCGATAACTACATCAGCCTTTGTGGGGCACTGCTCATAGAGGTAGCGCCCCGAAAGCTTGCGGAAGGAGTGTACGTTGCAACCCTCGATATCGCTATCGGGGCGGGCAAAGTAGATGTACTCCATCGCGCACATCAAGTGGCGCTGGTAGCGTGAGTAGTAGTTCGAGCGGATGCCGTGGTGGTCGATGGTGATGACCTCACCTGGCTCCACATCGCGGATGTACTCCGCACCGACGATATCCAGTGCGCAGGTCTCCGAGCTGATGACATAGCCATCGCCGAGCTTACCGATAGCTAAGGGGCGCAAGCCATGCTTATCGCGGCAGGCGTAGATGCGGTTCTTGGTCATGATGAGGAAGGCAAACGCACCCTCAATCATGTTCAAAGCCTCGATGATGTTGTCGATACGCTTGTCCTCGCGGTTATCCTTCTTCACGAGGTGCGCCAAAAGCTCGCTGTCCGAAGTAGAGTGGAACAGGCTGCCACGCACCTCGAGGTACTCGGCCAACTCGCGCGAGTTCACCAAGTTACCGTTGTGTGCCAAGGCGAAGTCGCCCGTGTGGTGGTTGAACGAGAAGGGCTGAACATTGTTCGCGCCACCGCCACCCGTAGTTGCGTAGCGCACATGGCCAATAGCGATGCGGCCCTTGAGCTTCGAGAGCTTCTGCTGGTTGAACACCTCCGTAACGAGACCCTCACCCTTGACGGTGTTGAGTTTGTCGCCATCGAACGCCGAGATACCACACGCCTCCTGACCACGGTGCTGCAATGCGTGCAAGCCGTAGTAGGTGAGGTTGGGGGCATCGTCTACGCCAAAAATACCAAACACACCGCACTCCTCGTGCAGGTCGTCGCCATATATATCTAATGAATCCTTAAGCATACCTATATTTATTTAAGTATATTGTGCAAACGCTGGGATACCTCCTCGTAGGTCTCGCGCACACGGCCCAAGTCGCGGCGGAAGCGGTCCTTATCCATGCGCTCGCCACTCTCGGTGTCCCACAAGCGGCAAGTGTCGGGCGAAAGCTCGTCAGCCAATACCAACGCGCCATTAGCATCGCGACCGAACTCTATTTTGAAGTCGACAACGGTGATGCCTGCCTTGGCGTAGAGCTCCGTGAGGCAGCGGTTGATGGCTGCCGACATCTCGTACATCTGGGCTATCTCCTCGTATGTCATGATGCCCAACGCCACGGCGTGGTGGTCGTTGATGAGTGGATCGCCAAGGTCACTGCGGCGCAACACAAGGTCGAAGATTGTGTTCTCGGGAACGATGCCCTCGTCCAAGCCCAAGCGCTTGGCCATAGAGCCTGCAACGACATTGCGCACGATGACCTCAACGGGAACATGCTCGACAACGCGGCACAACTGGCCATCATCACCAACACGCTCAATGAAGTGCGTGTTGATGTTGTGGCGGTTCAAATACTCAAGCACCATAGATGAGATGTCGCAAGTGAGGCGACCCTTGTTCTCGATGTTGGCGCGCTTGATGCCGTAGAAGGCCGAGGTGTCATCCTTGAAGCGGATGACTACCCTATCCTCCATGTCGGTCTTGAATATCTGCTTACTCTTACCCTCGTAGAGCAATTCTAACTCCTTCATACTCTATCGGTTGTAAAAGTAGTTAACTGCATTAGAGAAGATATCCTGAACCTTCTCGCCGTGGATGTTCTTCATAAGGTCGCGCTCGTAACGCTCGGTGTGGCCCATCTTACCGAGAATCTGACCCGATGGGTCTATAATGCCCTCGATACCGAAGCTTGAGACATTAGGGTTATAGGGCGAGTCGGTTGTGGGGCGCGCCTCAGCATCTACATACTGGAACGCTACCTGACCATTGCGGAACAACTCCTCGGCCATAACATCGCTAACGACGAACTTACCCTCACCGTGGCTAACGGCGATAGAGTGAACATCACCCACCTCGAATGACTTCAACCATGGCGAAGCGGTAGTGCCGACGCGGGTTGAGACAATCTGCGAGATGTGGCGGTTGATATCGTTACGGAACAATGTGGGCGACTCCTTTGTCACCATGCCCAAGCGGCCGTAGGGCAACAAGCCAGACTTAACCAACGCCTGGAAGCCGTTACAGATACCCAACATCAAGCCACCGCGGTCCAACAACGCATGGATGGCGTCTGCAACATCCTTATTATTAAGCACATTGGCGATGAACTTACCGCTACCATCGGGCTCGTCACCCGCAGAGAAGCCACCGCTGAGCGCCATGATGTGGCACTTGGCGATGTTCTCGGTCATCTCCTTGATAGACTCCAAGACATCGGCGCCTGTGAGGTTCTTGAACACAGAGATTACCACCTCGGCTCCTGCACGCTTGAATGCACGCGCTGTGTCGTAGTCGCAGTTGGTACCTGGGAATACGGGCAAATAAACGCGAACCTTGTCCACCTTCTCACCCTCGTAGGTCTTAACGAAGCCCTTGCCGTCGCTTACGCGTGTGGGCGCGCCTGCCTTACCCTTATCTGTATATACCTTTGTGAAGCGCTCGGTGTTTGCCTCCAAGAGCTCCTCCAAAGGAAGGCGTGTGCCGTTTACGAAGATAGCCTCCTCGGCAGATGTGACACCAATAAGCTCGGCAGATGGATGGTTGAGTGTGCGGCGGCTCTCAACAACGATTGAGCCGTAAGAGTAGTTGTACAACATCTGCTCGTCGCACTCCAACGCTGCACCAATCTTATTACCGAAGGCCATCTTTGCGACACCCTCGGCAACACCACCTGCGCCAACAGCCCATGCAGAGAGGATGTCGCCCTCCATAATCTTCTCCGATACGAAGTCGAAGTTAGACTTGAGGCACTCGGTCGAAGGCATATAATTAGCCTCAGGAGTATGACGGATGACATAAATTTTGTTGCCTGCCTCCTTGAACTCGGGGCTGATGACTGTGCGAGCATCAACAGTGGTGATACCGAATGCCATGAGCATAGGGGGCACGTTGATGTCGCGGAAGGTACCACTCATAGAGTCCTTACCACCGATTGATGGCAAGCCCAACTCAACCTGCATCTTCAACGCACCAAGCAACGCAGCCATAGGCTTACCCCACGACTTATCGTCGGTCATGCGCTCGAAGTACTCCTGATATGAGAAGCGCATCTTGTCGTAGCGAGCACCCGCAGCGACAACCTTTGCGCAAGCATCAACAACAGCATATGCAGCACCATGGTAGGGGCTCCACTTCGCGATGAAAGGGTTGTAGCCATAGGCCATGATACTTGCCGTATTTGTAAAGCCGCCACCTACGGGCAACTTCTGAACAGACACCTGTGTCTCGGTGCACTGTGTCTTACCGCCATAAGGCATCAACACGGTAGAGGCACCGATAGTAGAGTCGAACATCTCGACGAGACCCTTCTGCGATACGACATTGTCGTCCGAGAGGTTGGTCTTCATGCGCTTGGTAGTTGTTGCGCCCTCAATCTTACGCTCGAAAGGATTTTCGTTAGTGACACCGCCAATGCGCACCTTGGTGTAGTGCTTGGCACCTGCCGAGTCGATGAAGTCGCGCGAAAGGTCAACAACAACCTTATCGCCCCAGTACATACGCATGCGGCGTGTGTCGGTAACATCGGCAACATAGGTCACCTCAACATTCTCCTCGTGGCAGAGAGCCATGAAGGTCTCCATATCCTTGCGCTCGATAACCACGCTCATACGCTCCTGCGACTCCGAGATAGCGAGCTCCGAGAAGTTTAATCCATTGTATTTTGTAGGTACTCTATCCAAGTATATATCAAGGCCATCGGTAAGCTCACCAATAGCAACGCTGACACCACCAGCACCAAAGTCATTAGACTTCTTAATCAAGCGTGTTACATCGCCGCGGCGGAACAGACGAGCCAACTTGCGCTCCTCGGGGGCATTACCCTTCTGCACCTCCGAGCTACACTCCTCCAACGATGTAAGCGTGTGCTCCTTTGATGAACCCGTAGCACCACCTACGCCATCACGACCAGTGCGGCCACCGAGC
>JAGCLX010000114.1 GCA_017646785.1 Alistipes sp. | reverse complement strand
TGAGCGAGATGTCGAGCCACTTATCAGCCTTGTAGGGTACGTTATCCTTGGAGTATGCTGCGGGGCGGTTGTCCTTGCCAGCATATACGCGGAAGATAGAGAAGTCGCCAGTGTGGCGTGGCCACATCCAGTTGTCGGTGTCGCCACCAAACTTGCCGATAGACGATGGAGGTGTACCTACCAAGCGTACGTCGGTATATGTCTCGTGTGCGAAGGCAAAGAACTGGTTGTTGCCGAAGAAGCCTGGGATGATGATGTCGTAGCCAGGGTACTGAGCCTCGAGCTCGGCAATCTTAGCCTGCTTGTTGGCAGTACACATAGCCTGAAACTCCTGCTCGCTTGCAGTCGATGGGATGTTGCCCACGATGTCGGCTGTGACATCCCAGATGTGGCGCACGAAGCGCACCGATAGACCCTCTGCGGGTAGCTCATCGGCGTTGCATGTAGCCCAGAAGCCATCAGCGAGGTAGTCGTGCTCCACAGACGATAGCTTCTGTATAGCGCCGTAGCCGCAGTGGTGGTTTGTGAAGATAAGGCCCTCGGGCGATACGATCTCGCCAGTGCAGCCACCACCAAAGATGATGATGGCATCCTTCAACGATGACTTCTCGGCAGAGTATACATCCTCGGCCTTGAGCTTCGCGCCGTGTGCCTTCATATCCTTCTCGTTCATCTTCTTGATGTAGGGCAATAGCCACATGCCCTCGTCTGCCATGGCTGAGAACGATACGCCAACCACGAGCAATAGTGTTAATAGTCTCTTCATACTCTATGCTGTTTTATGTTTTGATTATCTCCTCGCGTATGCGCGCACGCGCACGCATATATTATTTGGTATGCCTATGCTACTCCCACACCAGTGGTACACCTATCTCGGCAAGCTCCTCGTCGCTTAGCTCCACCGAGACGCTACCCATCTCCGCTGTGCCCACCTCATAGGGCTGGTACTGGAACACCAAGCCACCCTCTGTAAGGTATATGGCACTGGGTAGGTGGGTGGTGTCGGGCGAAGAGAATAGTATGCTCGAGCCATATTGAGCCACAAGCCTATCGTAGAGTGCAGTGTATAGCGCCTCCACACATTCGCCCTCGGCGAGGTAGCCAAAGTCGTAGGCATTACCTGTAGCGATGTCGTAGCACTCGTATGTGTGGCTGACGATGGGGTATACGCCCCCGAAGTTGGTCTCCATGACGGTGTCGTAGCACACTACGCTGTTGTCACGCACGAGTGACGCCACCTGGTATAGGTGCATCTCGCACTGCATATCCTCTATATTGTAGTCGTCCATGCTTGAAAGCGTGTCGTCGCACATCAACTCCGCAGAGCGGTTAAGGTCGAGTGGCTCGAGGGCATACTCCCCGAACGTGGTGTGGTAGTTCATGCTGTCGATAATGGCGTATGCACTATTGTCCGAGGTGTTGACTATGCATTCATACGATATGGTGAAATTGTATTTACCCTCTTCGCAACGCTCATATTCGAATGTCTTAAACTCTGGGAGGTGATTTTTCTGCGCCTCCTCGCCACAAGCCACCGCACAGAGTGCAACGATGGCAAGTATATAAAAATCTACTTTTCTCATACCTAATATATATTAATAGTAGCGTAAAGATACTAAATTTTATCGTATCTGCAAAAATCTTTGGGTATTCTGCGCAATGTTGTGCCGATATTTTATGCGGTGAAAACAGGGGTAGTCATCCTGAAATTGCAGGTAAAAGAGAGCTTTTTCCTCCGATTTTGGTGCTTTTTTAAGAAAAAACACAAAAAAGTGCATTTTTTTTGCGAAAAAATTTGCAGAATAAAATATTTGCCGTATATTTGCAGTGTCAAAAGGAGATAAGCCTGATGACAACACAAACTGGTCGATTCATCTAAGGGCTAGGATACCTGCCTCTCACGCAGGACATAGGGGTTCGAATCCCCTATCGACTACTAAAAATCAAGAAGATGTCGCAAGACATCTTTTTGTGTTTTATACCGGTAGCCTATGCAGCGACATATTGATATCAACGACTTCAACTATCCGCTCCCTGATGAGCGCATCGCTAAGTTCCCACTCGAAGAGCGTACATCATCCAAGCTTCTTATATACGATAACGGCACAATCGCCGAGAGTAACTTCCGCAGTGTTGCGGACTATCTGCCCGAGGGCGCTATGCTTGTGTTTAACAACACCCGCGTGGTGCGTGCCCGCATCGTAATGCACAAGGCGTCGGGTGCTCGCATCGAGGTCTTCTGCCTCGAACCCCATAACCCCGCAGACTATGAGCGTGCCTTTCAGCAGCGTGGCCAGAGCGAGTGGAGTTGCATCGTGGGTAACCTCAAGAAGTGGAAGGAGGGCGAGGTGGGCATCGACTTCGACTTTGCGGGCGAGCGACATACGTTGCGTGCTGAGATTGTTGAGCGCGGTACACGTGAACATATCGTGCGCATGCGCTGGTCGGCCGATTGCACCTTTGGCGAACTCCTCGAGGAGCTTGGTCGCATACCCATCCCACCATATCTCAACCGCGAGAGCGAGGAGATAGACAACACACGCTACCAGACTGTCTATGCTCGCTACGAGGGCTCTGTGGCGGCACCTACGGCGGGTTTGCACTTCACCGAGTCGCTGATGGATGATATGCGTGCTAAAGGCTTTGGCTTTGAGGGTGTTACACTGCATGTTGGCGCGGGAACATTTCTCCCTGTGAAGGATGAAAATGCCGCTGACCACCCCATGCACACCGAGCACTTCTCGGTTACGCTATCTACCCTTGAGTCGCTACTCTCGCGTGCTGAGAACATCGTAGCAGTGGGCACTACGTCGGTGCGTACATTGGAGTCTTTGACAGCACTTGCATGGCGCATCAAGAGTGAGGGCAACCCACATGAGGAGCGCGTTGTGGGACAGTGGGAGTTGTATGATATCCCCACAGATTTTAAGGGCGAGGAGGTGCTCTCGACGCTTGTCTGCTACATGCGTGAGCATGGCCTAGAGCAGCTTAAGGCGGCGACGCAGATTATGATTACGCCTCTGGGCTATCGCTTCCGTATTGTGCGTTATATAATCACTAATTTCCACCAGCCAAAGTCGACATTGCTACTTCTTGTAAGTGCCTATGTCGGTGATGATTGGCATAAGATTTACGACTACGCCTTGGAGTATAATTTCCGCTTTTTGAGCTATGGCGACTCGTCGTTGCTGAAGGTAAGTCGTTAGTGAATTTAGGGAGTATAAAGAGTTTAGGGAGCTTAGTGAAATGAATCGCTAAACTCCCTAAATTGCTAACTGCTAATTGCTAATTATATTTAGTATTGCTCCTTCTCGTTGGGGAAGTCTCGGCTCTTTACGTCGTCAACATAGTGACCCACGGCCTCAAGGATTGTCGTGCCAACGTCGGCATAGCGACGCAAGAAGCGGGGTGAGAATGCCTGTGTTATGCCGAGCATGTCGTGTGCTACGAGCACCTGGCCATCTGTCGCACCACCCGCACCGATGCCGATTGTGGGTATGTGCAACTCCTCAGATACGCGCTTGCCGAGCTCTGCGGGAATCTTCTCCAAAACGACTGCGAAGCAGCCAGCCTCCTCCAATAGCTTGGCGTCGCGGATGAGCTTGTCTGCCTCCGACTTATCCTTCGCACGCACGTTGTATGTGCCGAACTTGTGGATCGACTGTGGCATCAGGCCGAGGTGTCCCATAACGGGAATGCCCGCCGAGATGATGCGCTGTACCGACTCTAAAATCTCTTCGCCACCCTCCATCTTAACTGCATCTGCCTCAGTCTCTTTCATGATGCGAACTGCCGAGTCGAGGGCGAGTTTCGAGTTACCCTGGTATGTTCCGAACGGCAGGTCGACAACCACCAATGCGCGCTCCACGGCACGTACTACCGACTTGGCGTGATAGATCATCATATCGAGTGTAATGGGGAGTGTGGTTTCGAAACCAGCCATCACGTTTGCTGCTGAGTCGCCGACAAGGATAACGTCGATGCCTGCCTTGTCAACAATCTTTGCCATCGAGTAATCATATGATGTTAGCATAGCGATCTTCTCGCCGCGCTGCTTCATCTCTGTAAGACGTAGAGTCGTTACGGCTCTTACTGTGCTTTCTACTGACATATCAGAAAATTTATTAATTCTAATACAAAGTTAACGAATAAAGTGATAAGTGCAAATTTTTATACCTTTTTCATTGCATGTGTGGGGTTGAATATGAGTGTTGATTGAGAAAAAATACCTATATATATTGTGTATAATAAAAAAAAGTCGTATATTTGCGTCGTAATAGAGCGAGAGTAAGGGGACATTGAGTCCCCTTATTTCGTACTTATAGCCGATAATAACGTAGTAAAATATAGTAGAAAATGATTGATGTAAAGTTAGTTACGGAGATTGCTGAGCGCCACCTTCAGGGTAGCGACATGTATGTTGTGGAGTGTAAAATCAGCCCTATGGGAGAGATAGAGCTCCTCATCGATAGCGATACTGCCGTAAAACTCGAGGATTGCGCAGCACTAAACCGTGCTATCGAGGCGGAGTTGGACCGTGAGGTTGAGGACTACTCACTTATGGTAGCCTCGGCAGGCATCGGCTCGGAGCTTAAACTCCTCCGCCAGTACAACAAAATTATCGGCTCATCTGTAGAGGTGTTGCTCAAGGATGGTATCAAGCTTCTCGCGAAGCTCAATAGCGCAGACGAGGCTGGCATCGCTATCTCGTATGAGGAGAAGCAGGCCGTGGAGGGTAAGAAGCGCAAGGTGACCGTTGAGGTTACGAAGGAGTACAAGTGGGAGGATATCAAGTACGTTAAAGAGTACCTCGACTTCAAATAGTTTTGATGTGATAATGGCGCATCTACTGCCGCTAACAAAATATGTCTGCAATGGGCAGTACGCCCAAGTACAGCCCATCGCAGCCAATTTCGCCGAGCGTTGTATCTGCACCATTCTGACATCAAAACATGTCTCACGCTAATGACCGTTGTTGAATGGTATTTGACTTTTATGACGACAAATTAGAGAGGTGCCTACAAACAAGACAAATAATCAAAACAAAATATATACACGAAAATGAAGTACATTAATCTTATCAGCAACTTTGCAGAGTTCAAGGAGCTCAAGAGCATCGACAACTCTACGCTTATTGGTGTGTTGGAGGATGTGTTCCGCCACGCACTTCAGAAGCAGTTTGAGAGTGACGAAAACTTCGATGTCATCATCAACCCCGAGAAGGGTGACCTCGAGATCTGGCGTAACCGTACCGTAGTTGAGGACGACATGTTGGAGGATGAGAACACCGAGATCGCACTCTCGGAGGTTAAGGCTATCGACGCGTCATACGACGTGGGTGATGAGTATGTAGACCAGATCGACATGACTCAGTTTGGTCGCCGTGCCGTGTTGTCACTCCGCCAGAACCTCGCATCGCGCATCCTCGACCTTGAGAAGGCAGCCCTCTTTGAGAAGTACTCAGAGAAGGTGGGTGAGATCATCACAGGTGAGGTTTACCAGGTGTGGAAGAAGGAGGTGCTCGTACGCGACGATGAGGACAACGACCTCGTATTGCCTAAGAGCGAGCAGATTCCTAACGACTTCTACCGCAAGGGCGACCCCATCAAGGCTATCGTTAAGTCTGTGGAGATGAACAACAACCAGCCACGCATCATCCTTTCGCGTACCGACAACCAGTTCCTCGAGCGCTTGTTCGAGCAGGAGGTGCCTGAGATCTATGATGGCCTTATCACCATCAAGCGTATCGCGCGCATCCCTGGTGAGCGTGCCAAGGTGGCAGTAGAGTCATACGACGAGCGCATCGACCCCGTAGGTGCATGCGTTGGTATGAAGGGCTCACGTATCTACACCGTGGTTAAGGAGTTGCGCAACGAGAACATCGATGTTGTGAACTACACAGCCAACACATCTCTAATGATTCAGCGTTCGTTGAACCCCGCAAAGATCTCTACTATCACCATCGACGAGGAGCGTAAGACAGCATCTGTATACTTGAAGCCCGAGGAGGTATCGTTGGCTATTGGTAAGGGTGGTCTTAACATCCGTCTCTCTAAGATGCTTACAGGTTACGACATCGACGTATATCGTGAGATCGAGGAGGAGGATGTAGCACTCACAGAGTTCGCAGACGAGATTGAGGCATGGATCATTGAGGCCCTTAAGAATGCTGGTTTCGACACTGCAAAGAGCGTATTGGAGCTCCCCGCGGAGCAGATTGCTCACCGTGCTGAT
>JAGCLX010000113.1 GCA_017646785.1 Alistipes sp. | reverse complement strand
TTTTATTCTCTTTATTAGTTAATTTTCAAATTCAAAATACAAAGGTAAGAAAAATTTATTTACTTTTGTAAAAAAATTAGATTATTTTAGAATTACTTCTATTAAAGATATAGGTTATGTACGAATATATATCAGGTAGACTCGATGAGGTGAACCCCACATATGCCGTTGTTGAGGCTGCGGGTGTGGGTTACTTCATCCACATCTCGCTCAATACCTACTCCGCCATTGAGGGAGCAAACGAGGCGCGCCTCTATGTACCCTTCGTTGTTCGTGAGGATCAGCAAGCACTCTTTGGCTTTGCAACAAAGATTGAGCGCGAGCTCTTCCGCCGCCTTATCAGCGTTTCGGGCGTAGGTGGCAACACCGCAAGGATGATACTCTCGACCTACTCGCCCCGCGAGTTGCAGAACATTATCGCTACGGAGAACGCCGTGCTTCTTAAGAATGTTAAGGGCCTGGGTCTCAAGACTGCACAGAAGATTATTGTGGAGCTCTCGGGCAAGATGTTGGAGCTTGGTGCCGACACCATGGATATGCCCGTTACTGCTCCTGCGAACAATGTCGTCTACGATGAGGCTATGGCGGCATTGCAGATGCTGGGCTTCCAGAAGGCAGCCTCGGATAAGGCCCTCAAGGCGATCTTTAAGGAGAACCCCACGATGGCTGTCGAGGAGGCGGTGCGTGCTGCGCTTAAGCATTTGTAGTCGCTCCACGTTTTAATTTCATTAAAAAGTCGCGTAGTTGCAAAATATTTGTTAACTTTGTGCGCTTATATGGATATGAAAAGATTATACAATGTCGCTATTGTGGTGGTTGTGGCACTTGTCGCAACGCTCTCGTTGTCGTGCAGTAACGAGAACGACGCTGTGCTTACAGGCCAGCAGAACAAGATAAGCAGCTACCTCACCTCGTCACACCAGCCCCGCCTTGTGGCCGAGGAGGATGTGCACAATCAAACCACCCCCAATCCCGCGTTTTACACACATTGGGGCCTGGACATCTACCGCTATATCGCCACCTACTACGATGAGGGTCGCGATGAGTGGGCAGAAGTCACAAACCGCAGTCAGATTGAGATTGTATATACTGCATATATCTTTACGAGTGGCAAGCCCACGGTTGAGAGTATCTATGCTACGAACGATGCAGCCTCTATTGAGGAGCTTGTGAAGAGGGGTCTCAATACGGAGTACGAGTGGACCACTGACCCCATGGTTGTTACATTGGGCAAGGAGGAGATTCTCCCAGGTCTTGAGACAGCGCTCGTGGGTTGCCGCGAGGGAGATAGCATAGAGGTCTACCTCTCTTATGATGCTGCATATGGTAAGCACTATGTTGGCATGGTGCCCGCAAAGTCTGCCGTCGTGTGGTACATCGATATTGTTGATGTTAAATAATGAACTTTAGATATACTATGAATAGATTGTTTGTTGGTATTGTTTCGTTGCTCGCCATTGCAGTAATGGCGGTGTCGTGCATCGAGGAGCCTACAATAAGTTTTGATGATATTGAGCAGCGCTCGCTTAAGGCGTGGATTGAGAAGCATAGACCCGAACTCAAGGATAACTATCAGGAGGAGGGTGGCTACTATGTTGAGGTGCTCGACGCCGGCTGCGCAGACTCTTTGGCCATTACAGGCAAGGATGTGTGGTTGTGGTACGACTTTACGGGCCGTGACCTCGAGGGTACCATCTGCGAGACACGCGACTGGAAGATAGCAAAGCAGCTCGGCACATATACCGACTACACACACTATGTCCCCTCGTTCCGTTTCAGTGGCAAGGAGTCCACAACGATGATGGAGGGTACCTACCTTGCTACATTCAACAAACTCACCATCGGTGGCGAGGAGTTCGAGGTGCGCTATGGCACAAAGTTGCGTTTGTATCTCCCATCGGCCATTGTGGCAAGTGTCTCTGCTGATGGTGGCTATGAGGGTCAGTATGGTCTTGAGGAGAGCAAGCCTCTGGTTGTCGATATGTCTATCTATGGCCATGTTGCAAACCCCGTAGCATATGAGGGTAGCCGTGTTGAGGCTTTCGCAAATGTCAATGGCGGCCTCTGCGCCGAGCATAAGACTGTAAAGGAGGAGGAGAAGGAGGATGCCGAGAAGAGTATGGCTCGCCGTCGCGGTGTCATCACCCGTGCTGATGACAATGGCGAGGGTAGTGACAAGGAGGAAGAGGAGATTGACACACGACCCTTGGAGTTCTTCGATGGTCGCTGGCATCAGCCTGTTGATACGTTGGAGCACCTCTTGGTGAACTACGCATACTCACCCGCGCGACAGTCGTTTGACTTCGATGCTGTGGCTGCCGATAAGTTGATGTACAACCGCGAGGAGGTATCGGAGAACAAGTATCAGGCAGGAGATGTATATGCAAACTTGAGCGATGTTGACCGCCGTATAAATGAGGCTCTTGTCGAGCGTTTCGGTGCAGGCATCACCTACGATGAGGTGCTTGAGGCCGACTCCGTAAAAACAAAGCCAACGGTTAAGGTATGGTACATTGGTCGTTTCGTCGACGGCTTCATCTTCGACACCAACATTGATGAGGTCGAGGAGATTGTCTACGGCAAGGTGGAGAGCGAGGGTGAGGCGCTTACGTTCGAGACTGCTGACCCCTTGGAGAATGACTATATCCTGGCATGGAACTATGCTATACCCACATTGCGCCGTGGCCAGTGGGCAACAATCCTCACGGTGTCTACATACGCCTATGGTCTTGAGGGTCAGACAGGTGCAACAACCTCTACTACGACAAATAGCAATCAGGCGTACTACGACTACGCAAATTACTATAACTACATGAACTACATGAATAGCTACTACGGCTATGGTTATGGTAATATGTACAACAATGGTTACTACGGTTATAACCCATACTACTATGGTTATGTGCCTCCCGTTAGTGGAGAGAATACATCCGTAACTGTGACAACCACATCTACCGAAATTCAGGCTTATACGCCCCTCATCTTCCAGGTATTCGTAGAGAAATAGCGCCGTGGAACAACCAAAAGTTGAGCGCCTGTTGAAGCTTATGAAGCTGATGACGGCGAATGTGAACTATACTGTCGAGGATCTCGCTGAGCGCCTCGACACTTCGTATCGTTCCATCTACCGCTACATCGACACATTTAAGAATGCTGGCTTCGTGGTGCATAAACTCGAGGGTGGCGTCTATAAGCTTGGCAAGGAGAGCCGCTACTTCAAGGATATATCGCAACTTGTGCACTTCACGGACGAGGAGGCACACATCTTCAACCAACTCCTCGAGGGTCTGGATGATACCAATGCGCTCAAGCAGAATCTGCGTCGCAAGCTCTCTACCGTATACAACTCCACCGCCATGGCAGCGAGCATCGTCAAGGGTAAGAATGCCCAGAACGTAAACCGCTTGCAGGAGGCTATCGAGAACCGCTGCCAGGTCGTGCTCGTGGACTACGCATCGTCGCATGCGGGAGTGACGCGCAATAGGGTGGTCGAGCCCTTTGGCTTCACGACGAACTATGTGCAGTTGTGGTGCTATGAGCCCGAGAGCTCAATGAACAAACTCTTTAAGGTGGCGCGTATCGGCTCGGTTGAGGTGCTCGACACGCCATGGCAGTGTGCGGATAAGCATGAGCAGGGCTTTATAGACATCTTCCGTATGACGGGCTTCGAGCAGCACCGCGTTCAGGTGAAGCTCGGCATGTTGGCGCGTAACCTACTGATTGAGGAGTACCCCCTGGCAGAGCGCGATATACAGCCCATTGACGAGACGCACTGGATGCTCGATACTCATGTGTGTAACTATGTCGGCGTGGGTCGCTTTGTGATGGGACTTCTGGATGATGTGGAGATTGTCGAGAGCCCCGAGCTGGAGAGATATATCGACAATATTATTCATCAGTATGATACGAGAAGAGGCCGCCTATAGCAGCCTCTTTATTCTTTTGAACCATTTGTATGGCATATACCTAAAGGGTAGGTCGAGCCATGTGGGGGTGTGCAACACTGCGCGGCGGTGCGAGAAGGCGTATAGCGAGTCGCGACCGTGG
>JAGCLX010000013.1 GCA_017646785.1 Alistipes sp. | reverse complement strand
CCCTTTCCGAGGTCCTCAAGACCTGCACCGATCATAAGACCACCCTCAGAGAAAGCTGACTGAGTACGTCCGTAAACGATCTGGAGGAAGAGTTCGCGCATTGCAGTGTTGATAGCATCGCAAACGAGGTCAGTGTTAAGAGCCTCAAGGAGAGTCTTGCCTGGGAGGATCTCAGATGCCATGGCAGCTGAGTGAGTCATACCTGAGCAACCGATAGTCTCAACGAGAGCCTCCTCAATGATACCGTCCTTAACGTTGAGTGTGAGCTTACATGCACCCTGCTGTGGAGCACACCAGCCAATACCGTGGGTAAGACCAGAGATATCCTTAATCTCCTTAGCACGTACCCATTTTCCCTCCTCAGGGATGGGAGCCGACTCGTGGTTAGCACCCTTCTTCACGCAGCACATCTGCTGAACTTCGTGTGAGTAAATCATAGTCTTAATGTTTTTAATTTATTGTATATCAATACCTTATTTTACTACATTTATTTGGCAACGCACAAACAAAATTCTACATCTTGTTTCCCATTGCACAAATCGTGACAAATGTACGAAAACTATTCGGATAAAGCAATTAAGAATTCATAATTTTTTTTAATAATTACAACTCCTAAATGTTAGGGAAGCAAACAAAAAAAGCGAATGGACCACACCATACGTGTGATCCATTCGCTAAAGAGGTTATCGTGGCATGCGCCACTATAACGTAGGCTTAGTAAACAAGTTCGAGGTCATCCACCAACATAAGGCTACCTGTCGAGCCGGTGAAGTAGTCACCGAAGCGCGAACCTGTACATACGATAATCATGTGTGTGGGTATGCGCGAGGTAGTTGTGTAATCCATTGGAATGGTGAACTCAACCCATCCGTCAGTTGACTCCGTCAAGATTAGCTCACCTGCGCCAATTACGTTCTTACCCTTAATATCGAAGAAGGTAGACTCGTCGCTGGTATCTACCGACACGGGGCTATCGGCATCACCGCCATACTCCTCGGCAGTCCAGTCACCCACAGCTATGAATATCTGACCCTCATCTGGATCACCCTTCTTCAGGTCGGGACGCGACGTAGGAACCGTTCCAAGCTCGTCAATCATACCCTGGTTATACTTAACCCAACCACGTAGTGCCACAGGGCGCGCCGTAGAGGGACGACCGAAGAATACCAAGCCATTGATACCCTTAAGGCCTCCGAAACGGCCCAAGAAGATATTACCCGCAGCGAACTTACCGATACCCATCAACGCCGCCTTCTTCGACTGCAATGCTGCAGCGCTCTTGCCAGTTGTTCCAGGACGCACGTCATTAGTAGGCTCTGTAAGGATTGTATTTGCCACCTTAGCGCCGTCGTTACCCGTAGCCCAGAATGGCTCACCACCCTCGAGATATGGGTAGTATGTACCATCGGTAAGCGACCAATCCTCGAAGCCTCCATTGATAAGCGTCATGACATCCTCGGTAGTCACTGTGTAGACATCCGACTCGTTATCGCCAGAGTATGCCACAACCTCGTATGAGGTGAGCGCCTCAAGGTTCTCAATGCAAGCCGAGATGTTACCGCCATCAACTGTCACATCAGCCACATCAATCCATGTCTCGCTACCAGCAAGTCTATATCTGAAGCCAAGTTCCGAGCCAGCACGACCCACAGCCTTAACCCAAATACGCTTAGCCCACGCATCAACCTGAGTCATCTCAATCTCGAGATCCTTAGGTATGACGCGTATTGTCCAATCCTCGACTATATCACCATGATACTTCACCTCGACATGGCGCACAGTGTCGTAGAACGACGTGAGCGTCAATGGGTCGGGAGAGTAGGTAGTGATATCCTTAGGTCCGAACTTAGCACTGAGGATGGAGACATTGTTCAAGTCGTGGTCCATGGGCACGTAGACGGTAACCACGCAGCCATCAGGATCAATCTCCGCCTCACCCATCTGGCCATCCACACTGAAGTAGCGCTCAATCTGCTGCGCGGCAGTGATAGTCCACTCGGCAGTTGTCTCATACTTAGTGAGGTTAGCATACAGGGGATTGCGCATATCGAAGATGCCTGGGAACGTAACATCCGACGTAGCACCCTCAGTCAAAACCACATTCGAGATATTCACCTTGCGGATATCGGTAGTCTCCTCCAGCTCGAGCTTCACGGTGTGTGCCGCAGCGTCGATAACAGGCTCAGACAAAAGGCCATCAGCCTCAAGGCTTACAATATCCAACTTTACAACGGGATATGGAATATCGTTCTCGATGCAACTCGCAAACATCGCTACGACAGCACCCAAACAGATATATCTGAACATTTTTTGCATAACTTCTACTTCTTATTGTTCCACAAATGCGCCACAACGCCAATCTGGATATCCAAGATATTGACCTTGAAATTGAGGCTCGAGTGGTCACGGCGACCTATAACCTCACCCATTGCATCACACTGACGGATATTGTTATATCTCAAACCTCCGATACCTACGGTGGCAGTCACACACACCTGCGGGAAAATATATACACCAAGACCTGGGTTTACATTCAGCTGAGCAGCAAAGTTTCGGCTGAATGATGCGTTCGCCACGTCATTGCCTGTCGAGAAACGCGAAGTGCCATCCTTGAATAACAACTCGGTCTCGAGGATCACTCCAACGATACCACGACGGTCAAGACCGAGGTAGTGACGATGGAACACAGCCCATGAGAATGTCTCGTTGCGCAGCGACAGGTCACCAATGCTCATACCCTCCATGCCATCAGCTATAAGGCCGAGGTTGACATCGATGTTTGAGAGGTTACCCTTGATATACTCATAACCGAGGCGCAAACCCACGGCAAGATTGTCGCGGTAGGCGTAGGCAAAGAATGGACGTACTGTAGTGCTACGTAGGCCCACGTCGATGCCATTGAGCAACAACATAAGGTCGGAATCCTCAGAGCTAACCCTACCAAATGAGGCAGTAAGACCGAGCATAACCTCACCCTTGTAGACAAACTTGTTGTTGTCTACATTGCGGTTCACGCGCTGACGCGTAGGCATGAATGGCATCTTCACGACGCTCTCAGACTCGACATAGTCCGCAATCTCCTCGATAGGTGTCAAATCAGATGATAGAGCCCCATTTGAAGACTCATACTCGATGTTGAAATCGGCAGGGAATATCGACTTTGCAATATCCTCGACTTCAACCACAGCAGGAGTCTCAGTCGCCTCAACAACCTTTGTAATCTCAGTCGCCTCCTCAACTGCGGGAGTTTCAACCACTTTAGCAACCTCTACAACCTCAGCGGCCTCCTCAACTGCGGGAGTTTCAACCACTTCAGCAACCTCTACAACCTCAGCGGCCTCCTCAACTACGGGAGTTTCAACAACCTCAACAGCCTCTGCCACCTCAACAGGTTCAACAGGCTCAACAGGCTCAGCAGACTCTGTTGCATACTCATCAACATATGCTGCAATCTCCTCGATTGGAGTCAAATCAGATGGTTCGCTCTCCTTCTCGACTCTCTCGTCAAGGCTAAAGCCAGCAGGAAGAATAGCATTTACAATCTCCGCAATGCTCTGTTTAACAGGTTCGGGAGTCTCCTTCTTATCCTCTACAGCGGCCTCCGTTGCGACCTCCGTTGCGACCTCCTCGACAACAGCAGCCTCTTCAGCTACCACAGCCTCCTCAGCCACAACCTCCTCAACTGCGACTACCTCAGCCGCAGCCTCTTCAACCGCAACGGGCTCCTCTACGGAGGTAGCCTCCTCTGTTTGGGTCTGCTGTGTAAGGAACTCCTTGGGGAGGATGCTCTTTGCAATCTCTACGACATCGCGGTTCTGCGCCTGAACCGTTGCTACTGATACCAATGCAGCAGCTATAAATAGTATTAATCTCTTCATAGTACACTGCATTTTATAGGTAGAACGATACGCCGAAGCCCACCGATAGGAAGTTCAGCTTGAAATTCATATCCGAAGATAGGAACTCGCCACTCTCGATCTGATTCTTAATCTGTGTGACACGGTCAACGCCGATGCCAAACACACCGATAGAGAGCTCGAGGGCCACGCTATTAGTCACAAAGGCTACAATACCGGGCTGGAGCGCGATAGATGCACCGAAGTTCTTTGAGTAGGTACCCAAATAGTCCTGCATGCCATCCACGATACCATTCTCCGACACCACCTTAGACTGACCACCCGACAGGCTCAACAACACCTCTGCAAAGACTGCAAAGCGGTTGCTGTGTCCCAGTGGGATATATGGACGCCAGAAGATTGTACCGGTGTATGAGTGCTTTATTCGGTGGAAGTAGTCGATATTGAACTCCGTTCCCGACACTGCCACAGAGGCATTATCCAAAGCCAGGAGTGAGCGACCATAACCGAAGCGTACACCAATGGCCATATTCTTGCTGATGGCATATGCAATCATAGGACTCACATTAACGGTATAGCCCTCCGAGTCGATCTTATCAACAACGACAAGCTTATAATCATCGTTAACATGTGTCGAGTACGATGCAGTACCACCGAATATCCACTGTCCCTTTGGCACAAAGCTCTCGTCAGTGGAGAAACCACGATGCCTACGCGCCTCATTAGGATCTAACGACTGCTCGGCAACCTCCGAGTTTTCACTTAACGTGGTTTCAATTTCATTATTCTGTGCCGATGCAGCCACAACAGCCAACATGGCAAGAATAGTAACGTAAAATCTCTTCATTAATAAGAAGGTGTAGAGAGGGAGGTTGTCCGACTATATTGTCAGACAGCCTCCATCCCGTTGGTTTTTTAATAGTTCAAGACGATATCGTCAACGTACATCCACGAGCTTGTAGAACCGCAGAAGTAGTCACCATAGCCAGAAGGTGTGAACGACACAACAATCTTCTTAGGCTTTGCATTCTTCATCTCCTCACGATATGTGATATTGATAGTCTCCTGGGTCCACTCAGCACGTGAGTCTGTGTTAGAAATATAGCCGTAGCCGATAACACCGGGAGTATTACCCAACTGATCAACCTTGAGGAATGAGCTCTCATCCTTAGTGTTTACTGAATATGTTGTACCATCAGTAATGATCACCATAACGGTATAAATATCAGTACCTGAAGCGTGTGAACCCTCATTGATAGTACCCTCATTGTTCTTCATCCAGAATGAGAGGCTCTTAGGCTTAGCGGTAAACGCAAAGTCACGACCGAAGGTTACGATACCATCCATACCGTTAAGCATGAATGTACCTGTAAAGAGGTTACCCGCAGCGAACTTACCGATAGCTCCCATTCCAGCAAACTGCGACTTGAGGTATGCCGACTTTTTACCTGTAGAGCCTGGACGAACATCATCAGAGGACTGTGTAAGTGTAGCACCTGCCATGTTACCACCCTCGTTACCTGTGAGCCAGAAGGGGGTATCGCCCTGACCATATGGGAGCACCCATGATGCTGTGTGCCAACGCTCCATATCGCCATTAGGAATCTGTGTACCAGCAGCAGTAGCGATAGAGAGGTTTTTACCATAGTCCGCATCATTCACAACAAGCTTATATCCATAGGTAGTTGATACTGTGAAGTCATCGAGATTTGCTGTGTAGTAGCCATCTGCACCCGCAACAGCATCTACCATCTGCCACTCACCGCCATTGACGTTATATGCAACCTTAACGCTCTCGGGATCACCAATCACCATAGCCTTGAACGATGCACGAGCAAACCAGAGGTCGTAGTCCGCAGTTGTGAGAGGCAATACACCCTGCACCTTATAGTTTACATCCTTAATAAGCTTACCGCCGTCAACATCCTCGATATTGAATGTAAGAGCCTGCTCACCACCTGTAATAGAGCTGAAGAATGATGGCTCAACAACAAGTGTGTAGGTCATATCATCAACCTTGGTAAGAACGACATCCGCTGGAGCAGCCTCCAAAAGGTTGTACTCAATGCCATCGACAGAGATTATCATCTTGTTGATAGTGGCCAAAGCCGAGATGTTATACTTGCGAGCAACGGTCGAGAGCTGCACATCACCAACATCGAAGCCTTCGCCCAGAACTGTAGGATCGGGGCTGAAGATAATCATATCATCAAACTCCTCGACAGACTCATCCACTGTAGCCTCGAATACGAGGTTACCAGGAGCGTCCTTAGAGTACTTCAAGTTGATAGTGTAGCGCACTGAAGGCTTAACGTTCTCGATAAGACCCTCCTTAACAATGTCACCCTCACCGGGGTGTGTACCCTCGAAGTGCCAGTAGAGAGAAGTCTCGCCCTCGGGCATTACAACATAACCCTCCTTTGACTCCTCATAAGTCAATGCAAGGACATCGCCTGTAGCGATAGCAGATGAATCGTATGACTCTGCAATAGCCACAGTTGTGAAGTAGCCCTCGTTGAGTTTCTCAACTACGGTAGCGTCATAGTTAACAACCACTACAGTAGACTGGAGCTTACAATCAACAGTAACAGTGGTTACGACACCGGGCTCAACAGCAAAGTCCTGCTCACCCAAGTAGTACTTTGTGTCGAACGATACGGCGCGCTTCTCGCCCACCTGCACCTTTGCTACATAGTCACCCTCAAGGAGTGCGAGGTACTCTGGAACATCAGCCATATCCTCATAGCGGCGGATAAGCTTCTGCTCGCCATCCTCAACCTTGTATATCTTAACAACGACTGTGTCATCATTCGAGAGCTCAGCCTTGGTTGTCACACCAAGACGCACTGCGCCCTCACCAGATGTCATATCCACGCTTGAATCTATATCTTTTGAGCACGATACTACAGCGAGTGCCATACCCAACATAAGAAATAACTTTTTCATAATAGACATAACCTTAATACGTTAATTATGCTACTCGAAGCGCATCATTACGGTCTTAGTTGTAGCGTTACCCTCCATATCGGTTACGGTCATCACGAAGTCGTGATCACCAGGACCAAGCATACCAAGTACACTCAAGAAATCTGTAATATTGAGTTTATCCTCCGAGATTAATGTCTGGTTAGAAACTGCATCACCGACAGGGAAACCAAGATCTGAAAGCGATGTAAACAACTCCGTAGAGTTTACAAGGCTGAACTCTGCAGCAAGACCCACATCCTCCAACTGGTCGGGAGTAAGAGTATTTGATACGATCTCAATCTCGAAATCCTTAATTGCCAAAGGTGCAACTACACGAATCATACAAGTATCGCCATCCTTAATTGTCTGGCGCTTATCGATGTCGTAGCCCACCCATACAATCTGAGGAGCGACATTCTGGCCATACTTGATTGTGAGTGTCGCACGACCCTCAGCACCATTCTCATCGATTACGATAATATCATATGAGTGTGTACCCTCATAAGACTTCAAAAGCTCAGTCTGCGCAGCAAACTTGATGCGTGTTGTTGTAGCAGCCTTAACATCTGTTGGGTAGCCCATCATCTTAAGGATAGCGTTTGACACTGTGGGTGCACACAAATCCTCCTCAACGGGCATAATCTCAGAGTATGCCTTAACGAAATCGGCATTGTCCGATGCCGCCTTAACAACGAAGCTCTTGATAGGAGCCTTAGCCACTACATCGAGGTTGATGCTTGACTTGAAGTTACCCTCAGCGTCGAACATATCGTCAGTAAGCTCGAAAACCTCTGCAAGATCGTGACCCTCCCAAACGATTACAGGAACATCTGTATCATCGGGAATAACCTCCTCGAACATAGCTACTGATGTTGATGTATCGAATGTCACCTCCTCGTCGTAGGTCCATGTGTCGCATACGATACCTACGTTTGTAGTACCATCGGCAGCATGCTGTACGACAACCTCTATCTGACGCCACTGAGCAGCCTTAACGCCCTCAATCTTATTTGTCATGGCGATATCCTTAGTCTCACCCTTGTAGCGGCAGTTGAATGTAAGGTTCAAGGTGTTCTCCGCAGCTGCAGGAGCGAAGAAGCCAGCCTGCTCCTTACCGAAAGCATACTCCAAAGAGTTCTCACCAAGTGCGATAGTCATCTTTGTGTGCTCAGGGTCAACCTGCTCAGCGAGGTCTGCAGAGTAAGCTACAGTAACCTTGATGTTAGCCAACTTACAAACCAAGTCGTTCACAGTGGTTGTATTCTGACGCACGATGATAACCTCCTTGCTACCAGCATAAACAGGAGCATCCCATGCTGCTGCCTGCATATCTGCAGAGGTCATGCTGATTGTGTAAGTGCCACCCTCAAGCTTGATTGGCTCAGTGGGACGCTCGCCATACTTGAACTCGGCAACAGTCTTGCCAGCCTGATTTGTGATGACAACATCGAAGTCGTTGATATCGATACCCTCTGCACGTGTAACGCTCTCGATGTTCTCGGTCTCCACGAGTACTGAAGCCGCCATATTGCTAAGGTTCAAATAGCCAATCTGCTCCTGTGACACCTTGTCGTTATCAATATAGTCGACCTTATCTTTGCTGCACGACGCCAACACTGCGAGTGAGGCGAAGGCGATGCTCATAATTCTAACTACTGATTTCATATCTCTTACTATTTATTATTTGGTATATCCTTAGAATGATCGTTTAGCTCCTGCTCGATGTCGAAAGACTCCTTGAGCTCATCATTAAGTGTGATTGTGAGTGTTGCGCGACCAGCAGTCTCAACATCCATCTTTACAGTGTAGAGTGTCTGTGCAGCCACCTCATCATGTGTGTAGCCCTCCAAATCGACTACTACACCCTCAGCACCCGACTGGTTAGGCTGCTTTACTGCAGTACCCGAGATGGTAAATGCTGCGGGAGCGATGAAGATAGGCTCGGTCTGCGTTGTAACATTGAACTCGTTGCCCGCTGCTGTTGTGAGCGTAAGAGTGTAACCACCAACGAAGTAGTTTTTAAAATTCTCTGTTACATCTACCTGTACAAGAGCGTTGGCGATTGTTGCTGTCACCTCCACGCTACCCTCCTTACGAGGCTCAACAGTGAACTCCTTGCTACCCACGAATGTTGCCATGTCGTAACCCTCCTCTGCGAGGTCACCCGCAACAACTGTAGCAGTGTATGTACCGTGGTGGAGGTAGCTATCAGCTTTAAACTCCTCGATTGAGGCATACTCGGCTGAGTATTCGCGATTGTCATAGCACTCAATCTTACCCTCAATCTTAAGAGCAAACTCCTCAGCTGCAGGTGTTGTGCAGCTGATGTTGGCACGTGTATCAACCACCTCATTCGAGATTGTGAGGCTTAGATTAACCTGTGCCTTCTCATTTGCCTCGTTCTTAGGCTCCTCGTTGGTACAAGCGACCATCGAGAGCGCAAGAAGCGATGCCAATGTGAAAAACTTTTTCATAATTGTGTTTGTTTGGTTATTATTTATTTTTCGTTAATTACTTAGCAATCGATACCTTGATATTGTCGACATAGACATTAATCTCGACATTATTTGCAAAACTTGCCTCCGCGGTCTTCAAGTGAGGATAGAAACATATACGCGTATCGCTTGTCGCCTGAAATTCTGCCATATACGTAGGAAAGCTCTGACCAAAGGCATTGTCACCAGCATTATCCTCCAAGTTCTGCGCAAAGTATGTTGTACCAATGTCGGCAATCGTGGTATCGTACGTTGATGAGATACCTGTCGAACCAGTTGGGATACCATTGATTGGATTATTGGCATTGGTGTGTGTAGCTACACTTACACCAGCCTCAGTATATCCTAGCGAACTTTTAGTATGTCTGTATAGAGCCGAATCGAACGATACCTGCACTGTTACGTTCTTACCTGGCTTTAGGCCTCGTGTACCATTACCGAGTTGTGGAGTATCCAATCGACCATAGTGGTATGATTGGAACGACATAATAAACTTAACAACCTGAGAACGAGTATTCACGCGCGCAGCACCTGGTTTAATCCAGAAGCGTGCCGCATTCCAACCAGCAAGCGTGCCACTAAGAGCCACACCTGGCTGCTCACGCTCGTTTGATGAGTATGAGTTGTTACCATAACTCTCTGCTTCCGTCGCATCATTGAAATCCTGGAACAAGAGGTAGGGAACATCCACGGGCGTGATATTATTTGTAAAATATGGTTTCAATGTACCCATATTCACCTTATTCTCTACCACAGCATTCTCAGTATCGAAAACAAGAGTCCAATTAGAGTTGTTATATGGCGTAACATCAAACTCACCATAATACTCCCATGTGTACTTGTTCTCGGCATTGCGATTGTATGTACCCATATTGGTACCGTTGCTATCGTAGAGCGTGAAGAAGTTAAAATCCTCGCCGAGGTAGTTCTCTCCAATGGAGAAGTTAAAGACTGTGTACTTCTCAAATGGAGGCATTGCCATGCGGATAGGTGTCACGTGACCACGCTCCATGGTGTGCTCCAATGGGTATGTAGCCACCTCCGAGCGCTGCTCAGCACCCGCAATCTTGTAGCTAACATCGCCCGAAATAGTACCAGGAAGCACAAACACCCAGATATCGCTACCTACAGCAAAGCCCTCATCGCTCGTCACGACAATGGTATTCGAGGTGTTAGTGTATACAGGGTCGGCATTGGGGTCGGTAACATCCAGTGTGATATCGCCCACCACAGCATTGGGGAATGTAACCTCAAGGCGGTATACCCTATTGTCGAAGTTCGACGCCTTCTCGGGCACGGTAATCTTGAGCGCGTGCATCTGATGAAGCATCACGGTGTTAAGCTCCATCTTCTTCGACAAGGTGAGCGCCTCGGCAACAACGGGCTTAGCAATCATGATGTCGTACTTACCATCGTAAGCTCCCGACTGCTCAGCAGAGACGCTAAATGTCGCAGATGTGCCCTCCACAGACTTAGGCTTGGGATAGCTCAAGTAGTAGGTGTACTCGCCCTCGGCCATTGTGGCAATGTTAGATGTGAAGTACGCTTTGTCGAACTCGTGGCTGAAATAGCGTAGTGTAAACTCCGTATTCTCGAAGGTGTAGTTACCACCCTCATCCTTTGCCCACACGGCGAGTCTATCGCCAACAGACCAACGTGTAGTCTTGCCATCGGCCTCGATACCCGTACGTGTAACATCCGCAGCCATTGAGAAACCAATCTCCTCAACCTGCACTGTGGGGCCAACATGGCTGCTGTCAACCACGTCAGTACACGCCGCTAAAGAGATAGCCAACGCTGCAAAAAAAGATACTTTCTTAAAAATCTTCATAGATAAGTCTATTCATTTTTATTTTTTCGCGACAAATATAGGTCAAACTTTTTCATTGGAGAAATATTTTCAATGAACACTCATTTTTACATAGCATAAAGGGACTGCCCAACATTCACGTTGAGCAATCCCTCTACTATGTAGAACCATTTTACACCGAGTCATCAGAGTGGTTTAAGCGGAAAATAAGCCCCACTTCACCACCATATCCTCCAGTGTAATATAGCTTTTTAGCGCTTCTTAGCCTCAATCACCGAGTCGATGTAAGCCTTGATTTTGGGCGCTGGATCCTCCCAGCCCTCAGGCTTGATAACCTTGCCATCCTTGGGGTTGTAGTGAGGCTTACCATCGGGCCACAACTTAGCCATGTTGGCCTGCTGAACGATAGAGAACAACTCGTCAGCCTCCAAGCCCATCTCTACCATTGTGCCGAGAGCGAAATACATGAGGTCAATCATGGCGTCCGCCTGCTCGTAGATGTCGTCAGCAATCAAGAACTCTGCAACCTCCTCCTGCATCCACTTAGCACGCGACAAGGCACGCTTCTTATCAATCATCTTGGGCTCCGCAGCCACAGGATGTCCAAACTTCTCATGAAATTCGCGGACATCATTCCACTCCTTCTTCATACTTTATTTCGGTTTTATGTTATTCAATCGTACAAATATAGGCAATTTTTCCATTTTTTTAGTAACTTTGCCGAAATTAATAGTGAATAAGTTATGGCAATCACCATAAAAGCAAAATTCAAGTGTAGCTCCGAGCGTATATCACAAGTGCCTAAGGATGACTTTAAGGATATAGCCTTTATCGGCCGAAGCAACGTCGGCAAGTCGTCGCTCGTAAACATGCTCACAGGAGTGAAAAACCTCGCAAAGGTGTCGGGCACCCCAGGTAAGACAAAGCTCATAAACCACTTCCTCATAAACGACAGTTGGTATCTAGTCGACCTCCCAGGCTATGGCTATGCCAAGGTGTCAAAGACAGCACGCGGCGAGTTCTCGAAGATCATCACCGACTATGTGCTTAAGTGCGAGAAGATGCACTTCCTCTTTGTGCTTGTCGACTCACGCCTCGAGCCACAGAAGATAGACCTAAGCTTCATGAACCTGCTTGGCGAGAATGGTGTACCATTTGGCATCATCTTCACCAAGACCGACAAGCTATCTCAGGCACAGCTAAATCGCAGCATCGCCACCTACAAAAAAGCACTCTCAGAGGTGTGGGAGGAGCTGCCACCTATGCTCACCTCGTCGAGCGAAAAGGGCTCGGGCAGAGAGGAGATACTCACCTTCATTGAGGAGTGTTTAACAAATTATTAAAAAATAAGCGACGAAAAAGTTGCTTATTAAGCTTATTTGCTCTACTTTTGTATCAGTTAACCTAACTTATATTAATAATTATGGCAATCCATAAAATTAAGTTCTTTGCAGGTCGCGGCTCACGCTACCTCGCAGAGAAGATCGCTGCCGAGTATGGCATTAAGCTCGGAGACTCTGACGTTCTGCAGTTTAGCGACGGCGAGTTCCAGCCTTGCTTCCACGAGTCTATCCGTGGTTGTACCGTGTTTCTCATTCAGTCTACATTCCCACCTTCAGACAATCTGATGGAGCTCTTGATGATGGCCGATGCTGCACGCCGTGCTTCTGCGCACCAGGTTATCGCCGTTATCCCATACTTCGGTTGGGCTCGTCAGGATCGTAAGGACCGTCCCCGCGTGCCTATCACCGCTCGCCTCGTAGCTAACATGCTTATCGCTGCAGGTGTACAGCGCGTGATGACTATGGACCTCCACGCTGACCAGATCCAGGGCTTCTTCGACCTTCCTATGGATGCTCTCTACGCATCAGGCATCTTCGTGCCCTACATCCAGAAGTTGAATATTCCAGATTTGTCTATCGCTTCACCTGATATGGGTGGTGCAAAGCGTGCTTCATCATACGCTAAGCACTTCAACGCACCTATCATCATCTCTCACAAGGAGCGCGCTAAGGCTAACGTCGTTGGTTCAATGACAGCTATCGGCGAGGTTGAGGGTCGCAACATCATCATCGTGGATGATATGATCGACACAGCGGGTACTATCTGTATGGCAGCTAACATGCTTATGGAGCGTGGTGCTAAGAGCGTTCGCGCGGCTATCACCCACCCTGTGCTTTCAGGTAAGGCATACGACCGCATCAACGAGAGCGCCATCCAGGAGGTAATCACAACCGACACTATTCCTTTGAAGGAGGGTGAGGACTTGTCTAAGTTTACTGTATTGAGCGTAGCTCCCATCTTTGCTGATGTCATCGAGCGCGTTCACAACTACAAGTCAATCTCATCAATCTTCTACCGCTAATATTCAGTGATAAGGGGTTGTTCGTGACCCAACAAAATGAGCGTGTCCTATTTTTCGGACATGCTCATTTTGTATATTTTAGACTTAAATAACGAGGTAAGACAATGACGCAGTTTTATTGAGATGATGCTATACTATGTCATGCTGAACAAAGTGAAGCATCTCCTCGAAGCCGACCAGGACAACAGCGTTTACAGTGTGTTGCCATTGAGGAGATTCTTCACTACGTTCAGAATGACACGCGCGAGGGAGTAGAAAAAGAGTAGTGAGGAATAGAAAGGTGTAGAAGAGTGAATTTAAGGAATTTAGTGTTTTTATAATTCTCCATAATTCCCCTAATCTCTCTTCGACACCTTACTCGCCGTCAACACAACTACATAGCTCGGTAATTCCCCGCCCAACGATGAGCTGTAACGTTTTAATCTGAGCGACTCTTTTTTATTATAAATAATCGAACTTTTAATATACAAGGCACCTTAAGAGTCTTGTTTATTTCGAAAAATTTATTTAATTTTGTATTATCGTAGTGGCCATAGTCACTATGGTGTTGTCACAATTATTACTGAACAAAATTTATATTAACTTTTAACTCCTTACTATTATGAAGAAGATTCTATTTCTATGTGTAATTGCATTTGCTGCAGTTGGTTGTTCAAGCTCAACTTCGTTATTAAAAAGCACAGCCACACATAAGACAGTTCTGACATCGGCAGTGTTTGCTGACCTTAATGTATCTCCAACCAAAATTACACACTTCTACATGCCTACTTCAACCGTTATGAATGGTGGCGAGGAGAATGTCATTAACACAGCTATTCGTGAGGCATTGCTTAACAGTGGTGATGCAGACGTATTTGTAGGTCTTGAGAAGCAGACTAAATATGATTCTGTAGGTCGTATTGAGTCTATCACTATTACTGGCTATCCAGCATGGTATGTTAATTTCCGCACTCCTACTGAGGAAGACCTTGCATCTGTACCACAGGCACCTAAGTCTGAAGGCGGTCTTAAGCTTCCTAAGTTTGGCAAAAAATAGTCAACCATGAAACGATTTATACTTATTGTTATCTGCTTCATATTAGCCTCATCGGCAATGGCGCAGGGTGGACGCACCATTAAGGGTGTTGTGTTCAACCCTGACAATACGCCCATTGCCAATGTGACAGTATTTGCAGGAAATGTAAGTACCACAACCGATAGTAATGGTAAATTTACTATTGTTGTGTCCTCTCATATTCGCGAACTAACTGCACGAGCCGAGGGATATTTTCCTGAAACAGTAGAGATTGAGGGCTCTTATATTCTATTTAAGCTAAAGGTTGACAAAGACTACATCGCTAAGAAGGCTGCGGCAGAGAAGCAAGCACAGCTCGAGGCACAGCGAAGAGCTGCGGCTGAAGAGCGCGCCCGCATAGAGGCTCAAAAGAGAGCTATGGCTGAGGAGCAAGCACGCATCGAGGCTCAAAAGAGGGCTGTGGCTGAGGAACAAGCACGCATCGAGGCTGAGGCTAAGGCAGCTGAAGCGAAAGCAAAAGCTGAGGAGCAGGCGCGCATAGATGCCGAGGCTAAGGTAGCGGAAGCGAAAGCAAAAGCCGAGGAGCAAGCGCGCATAGATGCCGAGGCTAAGGCAGCGGTAGCTAAAGCAAAAGCTGAGGAGCAGGCGCGTTTCGAGGCTCAGAAAAGAGCGGAGGCGACGGCAAAAGCTCAGGAGCAGGCACGTATCGAGGCTCAGAAAAGAGCGGAGGCTGCAAAAGCTGAGGAGCCACGCAAGTTGCACGCTGAAACAGTAAAGGGTTTCACCTCATTGGTTGATGCGTCATTTAGATTGGGATTCAACTATCCTTATCCAAGCTTTGGTGTTAGCTACATTGCGGGATACAATATTAACAAGTATCTCCTTGTTGGTGCGGGTGTTGGAGCAAAAGTAAATTTCAAAGGCGGCGCATCGGCGAGAAGCGCTGATTACACTGGCTACGGTAAGTTCCTAAATCCTTGCAAAATTTCTGTACCTGCATTTGCTTACTTCAGAGCTAACATTACCGATGGTAATTGTTCTCCATTCGTTGCGCTATCTGCGGGAGGTGATTTTTCTACAAGACAGAGATTATACCTTGATTTATGCTGGGTTAAGTATAGGACCATTGGTGCATTTGTAAATCCTCAGGTGGGTGTTAATTTCAGAATATCTGAAGATTTTAGTACTTTTGTAGCTGTTGGTTTCCAGTGTTTCACCGCGCCATCTTGCTTCAACTACACAGGCTATAATGCTATGCTGAGACCCGCAGTTGGATATGGCTTTGACATCCATGTTGGTTTGACTTTCTAAATTGATGAACAATGAAAAAGTGTATTGCATATTGTTTAGTACTACTTTCGATGCTATTGGGCAGTTGTACCGAAACTGTAGGCCTTGATAAAGAGGAATTGCTTGTTGTATCCAGCGATAGCATTGTAATGGGCAGCTCACGTAGTTCATTTCTTATTGAAGTAACCTCATGGTGTGATTGGGAGGTATCAAGCACAGAGAGATGGGATTGGATCACCCCCTCTACAAAAAAAGGCGAGCGTGGACAAAGTACAGTCACGTTATCCTTTTCCAAAAACGAATATACTGCCCAACGCTCTGCTACTATAGTTTTTTATAATAACAAGTATGGCGTTACTCGCAAAATCAATGTTTTGCAAAAAGGAAGAGGAAACTAGTCGACAAACTCTGTTATCCTAACAAAAAGGTGACGCTTGCATATATTAGCGCCACATCATTACAAATGACCCACCCAGGACTGCCTTGGGTGGGTTGTTCGTTTGGGAAGCGTCATAATGAAATTAGGGAGTTTAAGTAGTTTAGGGTGTTTAGGGTGTTTAGTGTTTTTATAGTCCTCCCTAATTTCCCTAAATTCTCTAATTTTTCTAACTTCCCTAAATTCATTATACCACCACATTCATTATCTCCCCAACCCAATTTTGCATCAGAAGGCTGCAGATACGACGCTCGGCAAAAATCCCGACGATGGGCTGTACTAAAGCGTACTGCTCATTGTCGGGACTTTTTGTTAGCGGCAGTAGATGTCTGCCTTATCATGCAAAATTACATTTCGGCGATAACATAATTACTTCCCCCGATAAAAATAGCGTCGGCGGGCAATGCCAGAGAGCGGGCGCGCTCCACAGCCTCCTTAACAGAGGGCGCTATCTCGAAATCGAGACCGAGCTTTGTTGCCTCGGCGGCTATATCCTCTATAGCGCGGGCACGCTCGATGTTTGCGCGTGTGAAGATGTAGTGCGCCTTTTTGGGTAGCAACGCCAAAATTTTAGCAAGCTCCTTCTCGCGGGCAAAGCCCATAACAGCGAAGAGACGGTCGCACTCGAGGTTGTTGAGCTGCTCGGCAACATAGCGTATACCATCCTCGTTATGACCCGTGTCGCAGACGGTATATGGCTCGCGTGAGAGCACCTGCCAGCGACCTGCGAGGCCTGTAGATGCAGCTGCGATGGCTATACCCTCGCGGAATGCACGACGCGAGATTGTGAGGGGTGTGTTATCTGCGAGGTAGTCGGCAGCAGCACATACAGTTACGATGTTGTGGCGCTGGTAGTCACCCAGGAGATCTACATCGAGCTCATAGCCACGCTCATCGCGCATGCGGGTGAGGCTGAAGTGCTGATTCTCGTTATCGAAGTGCTCCACGCCATTAAGTCGCCACTCATCCTCAGCAAAGATGATGCGCGAGTGTAGCTCCTCGGCGCGCGCCACGAACACGCTGTCGTACTCCTCAGAGTGCTGACCAACAACGATGGGCACGCTCTTCTTAATGATTCCCGCCTTCTCGGATGCTATCTTTGCGATGGTGTCACCAAGAAACTCCGTATGGTCGTAGCTCACGTTGGTCACTACGCTGAGGATGGGGGTAATGATGTTTGTTGCATCGAGGCGACCACCAAGACCTGTCTCGATAACCGCCACCTCCACGTCGCTCTGGTCGAAGTAGTCGAAGGCCATGGCTGCCGTCATCTCGAAGAACGAGAGGTCGAGCTCCTTCATCTTATCGCGGTGTTTATCTACGAAGTTCACCACCTTCTGCTTAGATATCATCTCGCCATCTACGCGAATACGCTCACGGAAGTCGACAAGGTGTGGCGAGGTGAAGAGTCCTGTGCGGTATCCCGCCTCGCGTAGTATCGAGGCAAGCATGTGCGACACGGAGCCCTTACCGTTGGTACCCGCAACGTGAATGGTGTAGAAGTTGCGCTGTGGGTTGCCTATGTGTTGGCAGAATGATGCAATACGCTCCAATCCTGGCTTGTAGGCGTCGCCACCAACACGCTGGAACGACGGCATAGAAGTAAATAGAAATTCGAGTGTCTCTGCGTAATTCATACTATATTATATTTAGAGGTTAATCAACAAGGTGGTTGCGGCGCTTGGTGCGATATGCGACATAGTACATTATCGCCAACACGGCAACGTAGGTCGCTATGCGCGCAATCCAGTCGCCATACACCGTATAGAAGGTTATGTCATTGCGTAGCTCTACCTCCTCGGTAAGCACGCCGCGCTCATTCCACTCAAGAGGCTCGCCGATGGTCTCTCCACGAGGCGATATAAAGCCCGAGATGCCCGTATTAGCACTTCGAGCAATGGCACGACGCGTCTCTATGGCGCGCAGACGGCAGAAGTCAAAGAGGCGTCTGTGGCCTGGGGTATCACCCCACCAGCCATCGTTCGATACCACTGCCATCGCCTCAGCTCCCGCGCGCACGAAGCCAGCAAAGTGGTTTCCATATAGTCCCTCATAGCATATAGCAGGACCTATCTTAGCGTCGCCACCCTCGAACACCATGTGGCGGTCACCCCAGCCAAGCTGACCTGACACACCTCCGAGGTCTACCTCGAAGTTCTTGAGTAGTCGACGGAAGGGTATCGCCTCAACGCCAATCACGAGCTTCTGCTTGTGATATATCTGCTCAACCTCACCCTCAGCGTCAATGAGCAGGGATGAGTTGAAGAGGTCATAGTAACCATAGTAGGCATATCGCGCCGTCTCCGTAGCCTCCACATCGCCATAGTAACGCACTGTGGATGCTCCAGCAATCAGCTTCATATCATCGTTCTTGCCACCATGCAGGTGCTTCAGCATCCTCTTATATAGGTCTGTATCCTCCTCATCTATTGTACCAAACGCTGGCAAATAGGCAAGTGACGACTCTGGAAGCAAGACGAACTGTGAGTCCTCGGGCACCTCAGCAATAAGCGAACAGAGAGTTTGTGTGGGGTCATCCATGCCGGCAGCCTCACGCTCCTCGTCGTAGCATGGCACATTGGGCTGCACGACAGACATGTTAATGCTACGCTCTGATGGCTTGTAGCTCCAGTATAGCGACAATGAGATGATAACAGGCACTATAACAACCACTGCGGCCAACACTGCACGTGAGCGCATGCGTGTGCGTAGAGCCTCGAAAATGGCGATGTTTGAGCACAGCACCCAGAGCGTACCTCCAAAGATGCCCGTGTACTCATACCACTGCACTGCCATCACGTTGTTCGAAAAGCCGTGGCCCAGAAGCAACCATGGAAATGTCATCACCTCGGCAGAGTTGTATGCCCACTCTGTAGCCAACCATATCGACACAAGGAGTGTATATGCCAAAGCGCGTGGCGCACGCTTCGAGGTGTAGTGATAGGCCATAACACCACACAAGTTGTAGAACGAGCCTACGATGCTTGCGGTAAAGACACCTATAGGCGCAGCGTTCCACACCCACCATATAGTAGCAAAGTTCCACAGAAGGAAGGTCATTGCTGCCCAGCCACACATACGCCACCAGTCACCACGCGAATCGCTATACCTCTCGCTCAAAACGAGCAGAGGCACAAGGGCGCCGAGCATAAATCCTCCACTCACACCCCACCAACCAAGACTCAACAGCAGCACCGACAGCAGCACCATAAAGATGGGGTAGCCCCCACGCCATATCTTACTATTTGTCATATACAACTCCAAATTTATTTTCAGGCAATATAATTGCATTACATAAGAGTGTACAAAATTAGTAAACATTAGTGAATAATCAACCTTTGGCACGAGAGTTTCTTTTATAAAAAAGAAAAATGGTATATTTGCACTATTATATTCGTGGCATGAGCATGAAACAACACATACTAAATGAGCAGTCGAGCCTCGTTCTCGAGGGAGGTGGCATGCGTGGAGTCTTCACCTGTGGCGTACTGGACAACCTTATGGACCGCGGAATAAGCTTCCCCTATGCCATTGGTGTCAGCGCTGGAGCATGTAATGGACTATCATACATGTCGCGCCAACGCGGAAGAGCTAAGTTCAGCAACATAGACCTCCTGGATAAGTACCACTACATAGGGTTTAAGCACCTGATAACCAAGGGCAACATCATGGACTTCGAGTTGCTTTTTCACACCTTCCCTAACGAGATTATCCCCTATGACTACGACACATACTCAGCCTCGAACAACCGATTTGAGATGGTCACTACGGATGTAGCTACGGGATGTGCCACATATCTTGAGGAGTACCACGACCCGCAGCGTGTGATTGCCATTGTCAAGGCATCAAGCTCTCTCCCCTACGTATGTCCCATGACGGAGGTTGATGGCGTCAAGATGCTCGACGGAGGCATAAGCGACTCCATTCCCATAGGTCGTGCCAGCGAGCAAGGTTTTAGAAATAGTGTCGTTGTGCTAACGCGCAATAAGGGCTACCGCAAGGAGGGTGACTCATACGTTCCGCCACTCTTCTATCGTCGCTACCCCGCACTACGCAAGGCCCTCGCCATGCGCAACTCGATATACAACCATCAAATCGAGGAGGTGGAGCGACTCGAGGCCGATGGCAAGGTTGTTGTTATACGCCCCGAACGCCCAATCGACGTAGGACGCATGGAGCGCGACACCCGCAAGCTACTCGCCCTCTACAAGGAGGGATACGAGTGCGCCGCACAGGTAGACTTCGTGAGCCTAAAACCCTAAATTTGGTAGAGTGGGCTTTTTTACTTAACTTTGTAGTGTATTTGTTTCTAAACCAAACGGCAGATATCTAATGAACGAGCACTCGCGAAATTGTAGCACGCTATGCTGGCACCAGCGACTGGCCCTCGAACTATTATGGGGGACATGCTGCATCATTGGCTACATGCCTCGATGGATACTCTATGGGGTGCTTCAGCCGTTTGTCTATGCGCTACTACGCATGGTGCGCTACCGTCGACATGTCATACACAACAACATAACACTCTCATTTCCCGAAAAGTGCGACAGCGAAATTAAACGCATCATAAGAGAGTCGTACTGGACTCTGGCAGAGATTATCGTCGACACCATAAGCCTTGCGGGCACGTCACAGCGTCGCAAACAGCAACACATAACGTGGCTTAACCGCAACGAGCACCTGGCACGCACACAAGGTCGCGACTGGATAGCCATGGCCTCACACTACGGATGTTGGGAGTACTTCCCCTTCTGGTGCTACGAAGACCCCGGTTGTCACTTCATGGGCGTATACCACGAACTTAAGAGCGTGGTTTTCGAGCACTTCTACCGCCGCCTGCGCAACTTAGCTCCCAACTACCATCAGGTGACAATGCAGGATACGGTTCGCCACTACGTCAAGAACCGAAGCGATAAATATGGCACCACCCTCGGACTCATATCCGATCAGAACCCCCTCCTGCGTGCCGACACCGAGTGGTTCGATTTCCTGAACCGCAAAACGGCATTCATAGATGGCAGCGAGAAACTCGCCATGCGCTTTCACCTACCGATCTACTTTGCTCGCGTGGAGCGTGTGAGAGCGGGACACTACGCCATCCGCTTTGAAGAGTTATACGACGGCGTGGAGGAGGTCGCACCCACGGAGATTACGCGTCGTTATGCAGCGGCCTTAGAGGGCATGATTAAGGAGAGGCCCGAGCTCTGGATATGGTCACACAAGCGCTGGAAGCACAGCCCCGAGAAGCAGGCTCGACGCTTTAGCGCAATGACTAAGAGTGGCATGAAATAATAGACCCAAACGACTACCCCACACCAAAATAAAAGAAGGACTATGGACAAGTATAGGATATCTCTGATAACTACGATATATGGCACAGAGCAATATATCGCTAAGTTCGCCGCGAGCTTTCTCGGCCAGACTTACAGCGATATTCAGTTCATCTTCGTCAACGACGGCACGAAGGACTCCGCTATGGAGATCCTTAACAATCTTATAGATGAACGCTTTTCGCACCTCAAGGAGCGAATCGTGATTATCAACAAGGAGAACGAAGGCCTACCTCTGGCGCGTAAAAGTGGTCTGGATGCTGCCGAGGGTGAGTATATACTCTTTGCCGACTCCGATGACTGGCTTGAGCTTGATGCTGTGGAGAAGATTATGGATATGGCCGACAAGACACACGCCGACATCATCTACTTCGATTTGGTGAAGGAGTATGCCACAAAGCGTAGCATGAAGTATGAGCGCGAGTACACTGCCGAGACACGTGAACTGTGGATTGAGAACATATTTAACTACCGCTCACACGGCTACACTGCAACCAAGTGCTTCCGTCGTGCGCTCTACACCGAAAGTCCTGTCTTTACCCCTAAGTTGGGTATGCACGAGGATATGTACCTTATGTCACAGCTCATATATCGCGCAAAAAGCATTGTGCACCTACACGAAGTATTGTACCACTACCGTAAGGATAATATGAACGCTATGTGCTCGCAGCGCCGCGAGGTGCGCCACGTAGCCTCGTCACGCAATCTATTGGATCTCTACTCAAAGTTTATGGATAACATTGCAGAGAGTCCCATCAAGGATGTAGCTGACGGCTTTGTGTTACGCGCAGGATGGCACCATATACTGCACAAATATGACCTATATGCGGAGTATCCCTGGCTTGGGGATGCCATACGCAAGGCGCGAATGAGTACCAACTATCGCACGCCCTTCATCTTCCAGGTAATAGTCAAGTGCTACAACGCGCTATTCCATTAATAAAAAAAAGATAGTAACTCTGAATTACTACCTTTTGCTTTTCATCTTATACTCATACGAATGGCGTCCCTCGGCACGGAAGTCTTTGTGGTATCGCTCCAGCACCTCGCCATACACCTCGTCGTAGCGCGGAATGAAGAGGTCACAACCACGCTCCATGTGGTCAACTATCTGCATAGCCAGCTCACGGGTCATCGCAAGGTCTGTAGCTCCGTTATAGAATGCCGTACCCTTTATTGCACCGGGTGCCACGTGTAGTATGCGATTGGGAGTACCACACTTCTCGAGTTCCACATTCAGGCTCTCGATAAATATCTTTAGCGCAGCCTTCGACGCACCATACACCGCAAACAGCGGCGACGACATAAAGCCCGCGATGCTACCCATAATAGCGGTATGGAAGGACTTTTTATCGGCTATGCGGCCATAGAAGTGGTGCACAATGCGCATCACGGCGGTAGAGTTCACCGCCATACTCGCCACGATATGCTCCTCGCCAACATCAGCAAAGTGCGCAAGGCGACCAAAGCCGGCAGTGATAACCAGTGTATCTACATCCTGGAAGCCATCAAATAGCGAAAAGTCATCACTCATTAGGTCGAACTGCACGCTGTGGAACTTGGGATTTTCATACTCCGCACCCACCGTAGCCTTATCGACAATGTAGACTCTATCACACTCCTCGCGCTCAGCAAGCAGCGTGGCGATGGCGAGGCCTATACCATTAGCGCCACCAACAACTAACGCGCGGCTCATATCTCGAAGAAGTTTTCACGGTTAGCAAACTGCTCCATGACACGCGCCATGGCTATGCTCTGTAGAGGCGTCAGACGAGCCGAGGAGCTACGACGGTTGATTACGCACGACACAAACTCCTGTATCTCATAACGCAAGCATGGCTCATCCCACTTATAAAAGTACTTCTTAATGCGGTTTTGGTCCTCATAGCGAAGCTCAAAGTAGTCGGTCTTCCACCATGGCGAGGGGACGTAGGCGTATCCCTGCGTACCCGATATAACGAGGTTGCCCTCGGTCTTCACGCCCAAGCCCAACTGGAACGACGCCACAGCACCCGCATAGCGCATGATACCTCGTGTGTAGACGTCTACGCCATTCTCATTCAAGCGGCTGTAGATGTTGATGCCCTTATACTCTGTACCCAATAGCTTGATGATGGGCAGTAGGGGATATGATCCCATCTCGTAGAGTGAGCCACCAGCCATTGTGGGGTCAAGCTCTCGCTTAAGTTGCTCCTTGCCCCATAGTTTTGACTCCGAAGCATCTATGCCTACGACATCTCCAATAAGTCCACTCTTGACAAGCGTAACGAGGTGATTGAACGCCGGGCAGTAGGCAGTCTTATTCGCCTCCAAAAGCACCAGACCACGCTCCTTGGCTATGGCAAAGAGTTCCTCAGCATGCGCTGCACAAAGCACCATGGGTGTCTCACACAACACATGGCGACCATGCTCCAGAGCATACTTAGCCTGCTCGTAGTGAAGATTGTGGGGCGTAGCAATGTATACGGCATCGGCCCTCTCAACAGCCTCCTCGAAGCTATCCACCACGAGTTCCTCGTTCAGTTGCTCTGCCGCCTCACGCTTAACATCGTAGAGAGCAGACACTGAGGCTGCATCCACATTATCCACCTCGGCATAGAAACGCTGAGCAATACGACCACAGCCTACCATTGCGATGTTTATAACCACCTCGCTCTCAGCGCGTAGCATGGTAGATGATACGCCCTCGGTGCGTGGCAAGTATACCACATCGCAGAACTCCGAGAGGTAGTCGAACTTACCCTCCCAGTCCGAGCCGATAGCGAAGATGTCGACATCGTATTTAAGGATGTCGTCAATCTTTTGGCCCACATAGTCCTCTATTATCACCTCATCGACAAAGCCCGTTGCCTTGACCGCCTCAACACGCTCCAGTACGTTGTTACGCACGTTGAGCTTTCCACGCTCACGGTCGAAGCTATCATTCGTAACGCCCACAATAAGGTAGTCACCCAGCGCCTTTGCTCGGCGCAAGAGGTTGATATGTCCCTCATGTAGCAAGTCGTATGTGCCGTATGTAATAACCTTTTTCATCTTTCGGTCTATTTCTCTCCGTAAATCTCCTCAATATACTCTTTGCAGTGTATACACTTGCGTATCTGCTCATCGTTAGGCAGCTTGCGCCAGTCGCCATACACATTACTTAGGTAGGCATCCATATCCTTTGGCACGGGGAACTCACCATCCTCGAAGCGTGCCTTAGCAAGTGGTAGCGTATCCTTCATAAAGAAAGTGTGGCGCGCCCATCCCGTACCCAACACATAGTGATACTCTTGGCGCGAATTTATCTTACCCACAAGTCGCAGAATGGGGTTAATCACTCCGAAGCACAGTCCCTGCACAAGGCGTATCAAGGGTCTTCGCACCCATGGGCAGCGGACATAGGAGGTGAGATGTTGCACGTTGTTGTATATCACCGTTGCCGCGCGCGCAGCAAAGTAGCTGGTCTTCTCTATGGCAAAGATGTCGAAGCCTATGCCCGCCCACTTGTAGTAGTTGTATCGGCGGTTTGAGGTAGTGATGCATCCCTCGCGCTTACGGAACTTGCCAAAGGCATTGACGTAGTCTATGTCCGTACGCATGGAGTGGTAGACATACTCCTCACTATCGAGCTTTTCGAGGATGCGCTCCAAGCGTTTGCAATCCTTCTTGAGCAATACGATGTCGAGGTCGTCATCCCATGGAATAAATCCCTCGTGGCGCGCCGCACCGAGCAATGTGCCCGAGCTCAGCCACCACTGTATGCCATTGGCGTCGCATATATCTGCGACCACGCGCAACATCTTCAATAGTTCCATTTGGTCACGCCTAAGTTGCGAACCATCGGGATTGTATCGTTTGCGCAAGTCCTCCTTTTGAGCACCTGTAATAATCTCCATATAGTCTGTTAGTAGTACTATTTAATTGGCAAAATTAAACTTTTTTTTCGAAATAAAAAGATTATTCTCCACCTTTATGGATATTAAAACCTCATCTCTATAAAAAGCTATGACGGCTATTATGCACAAGAAGCTGTTCCCGAGCGCGACTTAGCGTGGGAGTGGGTAGTGAAAGACTGTGAAAAAAGCGATAAAAAGTGCTGAAAAATTGTGAATTAGAGATTTTTTACTACCTTTGCAGTCCCAAAGCAGATATCTATGGGGTTGCGAGTGACTATCGCAACTGAGTGATATCGAAGTTAAACAATTAATTATCAAACAATTATGAAGTCAATTCAGATTAACGGTACTGCACGTGCGGAGTTCGGTAAGAAGTTCGCTAAGGCAGCTCGTCGCGAGGGTCAGGTACCTTGCATCATCTACGGTGGCGGTGAGGAGAAGGCGTTTACTATCGACGCTAAGGAGCTCGGTCAGCTTATCTACACTCCTAACTCATACATCATCGAGCTTAACATCGATGGCGTTGTTGAGAAGGCAGTTATGCGCGAGGTTCAGTTCCACCCAGTACGCGAGCAGGTTCTCCATGTAGATTTCTACCGCGTTCAGGAGGGTAAGCCAGTTGCAGTT
>JAGCLX010000112.1 GCA_017646785.1 Alistipes sp. | reverse complement strand
TGTAGCCTTCGACCAGGAGGCTTACGACTACTGGAAGCAGTTCTTGCCCGAGGACCACATCATTCGTGGTAACAAGAAGGATAACTTCTGGGAGATGGGTGAGACAGGTCCTTGTGGCCCTTGTAGCGAGATTCACTTCGACTTGCGCGACGACGAGGAGGTGGCTAAGATCCCTGGCCGCGAGATGGTAAACATGAGTCACCCTCAGGTTATTGAGATTTGGAACCTCGTGTTCATGCAGTTTAACCGCAAGGCTAATGGTTCTCTCGAGCCACTTCCCGCAAAGAACGTAGATACTGGTATGGGCTTCGAGCGCCTCTGTATGATTTTGCAGGGCAAGAAGTCTAACTACGATACAGATGTCTTCCAGCCCACTATCGCTCGCATCGCAGCACTCTCGGGTAGGGAGTATGGTAAGGATGAGAAGTGTGATGTGGCTATGCGCGTTATCGCAGACCACTTGCGTGCTATCTCGTTCTCTATTGCTGATGGTCAGCTCCCTGCAAACGCTAAGGCTGGCTATGTTATCCGTCGCATCTTGCGCCGTGCAGTGCGCTATGGTTACACATATCTCGGCTTCAACGAGCCATTCATCTGCAAGCTCGTAGCGGGCCTTGTGGAGCAGATGGGTCATCAGTTCCCCGAGCTCGTGGCACAGCAGACACTCATCGAGCGCGTTATCGAGGAGGAGGAGGCTTCGTTCCTCCGTACATTGGCTACTGGTATCAACCTTTTGGAGGGTGTTATCAAGAAGTCGCAGGGTGGTAAGATTTCTGGTAAGGATGCATTCGTGTTGTATGATACATACGGCTTCCCCATTGACCTCACTGAGCTTATCGCTAAGGAGCAGGGCGTAGAGGTGGATATCGAGGAGTTCGAGAAGGAACTTCAGGTGCAGAAGGAGCGTTCGCGTAACGCTGCACAGCAGGATATCGACGACTGGCAGGAGATTATGCCCATCGCTGAGAGCACATTCGTGGGTTACGATACGTTGGAGTCTGACATCCGCATCGCTCGCTACCGCCGTGTGAAGTCGAAGAATAATGTTACATACCAGCTCGTATTCGACCACACACCATTCTATGGTAACTCAGGTGGTCAGATTGGTGACATCGGTTACATCGAGAGCGCAAATGAGAAGATTGAGATTGTGGCTACAGAGAAGGAGAATGGCCTTATCATCCACATCGCTAAGCAGTTGCCCGAGAACCCAGAGACATCGTTCCGCGCAGTTGTAAACGCTGAGGCGCGCACTAAGGCGGCTAACAACCACACAGCTACTCACCTCGTAGACTACGCATTGCGCACCGTGCTCGGCTCACACGTTGAGCAGAAGGGTTCTATGGTGAGCCCCATGGGCTTGCGCTTCGACTTCTCTCACTTCCAGAAGGTGACTGCAGAGGAGTTGCGCGAGGTGGAGCGCTTGGTAAACAGCCTTATCCGTGCTAACTACCCATTGGTAGAGAATCGCGAGGCTACAATGGCTGAGGCAGAGGCTGCGGGTGCTATCATGCTCTTCGGTGAGAAGTATGGTGACAAGGTGCGTATAGTGAACTTCGGTCCTTCGACTGAGCTTTGTGGTGGTACACACGCGTCGGCTACAGGTAACCTTGGCTTCTTCAAGATTACAAGTGAGAGCGCTATCTCGGCTGGTGTGCGCCGCATCGAGGCTACAACTGGTGAGGGCGCAGAGGCACTCATCTATGGTGCTCAGGATATAATCTCGTCACTCGAGCAGCTCGTGCGTAACCCTAAGGTCGTGCAGGCTATCGAGAAGATGATGGAGTCTAACGATGCACTCACACGCGAGATTGAGGAGATGCGCAAGGAGAAGGTGGCGACCATGGCTGATGGCTTGGCAGAGAACACACCTTTGCGTGGCGGTGTTAAGCTTATCACTCACACCTCTAAGCATACTTCTGAGGTGATGAAGGATTTGGCATTTGCTTTGCGCCAGCGCGTAGCGGAGAAGTTGGTGATGGTTGTCGGTAACCTCAACGATGGCAAGCCTACGCTCAACATCATGCTCTCGGACGACATCGTGGCTATGGGTGTAGACGCAGGTGCTACGGTGCGTGAGGCTGCTAAGCTGATGAATGGTGGCGGTGGTGGTCAGAAGCACTACGCTACTGCGGGTGGTAAGAACCCCGATGGCTTGCAGGCTGCAGTTGACAAGGCTGTAGAGATGATTATGGAAAAGATAAAGTAATGGATTAAATAAGACGTATAATACTATGAGTAATAAAGTGTTATTGATGATTTTGGACGGCTGGGGTAATGGCGACCACACGAAGTCTGATGTCATCTACTCAACAAACCCAGAGTATATCAACGCCATGACGGCGCACTACCCTCATGCGGAGCTTAAGACCGATGGTGAGAACGTGGGTCTGCCCGAGGGTCAGATGGGTAACTCGGAGGTGGGTCACCTAAACATCGGTGCTGGTCGTGTCGTATATCAGGACTTGGTGAAGATTAACCGCGCATGCCGCGACAACTCTATCCTTGAGAACAAGGAGGTGGTTAAGGCCTTTGAGTATGCTAAGGCTAATGGCGTGAGTGTACACTTCATGGGCTTGGTATCTGATGGCGGTGTGCACTCGTCACTCGACCACCTCTTCAAGCTCTGTGACATCTCTAAGTACTACGGCATTGAGAACACCTTTGTACACTGCTTTATGGATGGTCGCGACACAGACCCTCGCAGTGGTAAGGGCTTTATTGAGGCGTTGGAGAAGCACATGGCGACTTCGACTGGTAAGATTGCCTCTATCATCGGTCGCTACTACGCTATGGATCGCGACAAGCGCTGGGAGCGTGTTAAGATGGCATACGACCAGCTTGTTAATGGTGTGGGCGAGAAGTCTTCGGATATGGTTGCTGCTATGCAGGCGTCGTATGATAATGGCGTAACGGATGAGTTCGTATTGCCTATTGTGAATGTGGATGCTGAGGGTAACGCCATCGGCACTATTAAGCCTAACGACGTTGTTATCTTCTTTAACTATCGTAACGACCGCGCTAAGGAGCTTACTATCGTGCTCACACAGCAGGATATGCCCGAGGAGGGTATGCACACAATGCCCTTGTACTACTGCTGCATGACCCCCTATGACGCTAAGTTTCAGGGCTTACACATCCTCTTTGATAAGGAGAATGTGGCTAACACCATCGGTGAGTATGTCGCAGCGCAGGGCTTGAAGCAGTTGCGCATTGCTGAGACGGAGAAATATGCACACGTGACATTCTTCCTTAATGGTGGTCGCGAGGAGGAGTTTGCTAACGAGGAGCGCATCCTTGTTGCATCGCCTAAGGTTGCTACCTACGACCTACAGCCCGAGATGTCGGCATACGAGGTTAAGGATAAGCTCGTTGCAGCTCTCGGCCAGCAGAAGTATGACTTCATCTGCCTCAACTTTGCTAATGGCGATATGGTTGGTCACACTGGTGTGTACGCAGCTATTGAGAAGGCTGTTAAGGCTGTGGATGAGTGTGTTAAGGATGTAGTGGAGGCAGCTAAGGCTAATGGCTACGAGGTTGTCCAGATTGCCGACCACGGTAATGCCGACAACGCTGTGAACGCTGATGGCACACCCAACACTGCACACTCACTCAACCCCGTGCCCATCGTCGTGGTGTCGGAGCGCGTAGCAAGCGTTAAGGATGGTATCCTTGCAGATGTGGCTCCTACAGTTCTTGACCTTATGGGTCTTCCAAAGCCCGCGGAGATGACAGGTGAGTCGCTTGTTAGCTTCAAGTAGCATCAAGGCAATATAGTGATTAAAACCACCAAGCAATTGGTGGTTTTTTTTGTATCTTTGTGTGGAGTTTTAGTTATAGTTTTTGTTCCTTATCTCCACTGCGACATCTCTTCTTGCTCAGTTTGTATAACCACTATTTATACCTATATAAAAAATAAAGATGGCTAAAATTTTGACTTTGTGAATAGTTTTTGTTACTTTTGCAAGCTAAACATATAGAGATGGAAAAGGATACACAAAATATAATTCAAGAACTCGAGGCCAGCGACTACAAATATGGCTTCGTAACCGATATTGAGACCGATACCATAGGTAAGGGCCTCAATGAGGATGTCATTCGCCTGATATCCCAAAAGAAGGGTGAACCAGAGTGGATGTTGGAGAGCCGACTCAAGGCATACCGCCACTGGTTAACACTTGAACACCCCAACTGGGCGCACCTCGACATCCCCGAAATAGACTTTCAGGATGTGATATACTACGCTGCACCTAAGCCAAAGAAGCAACTTAACTCTATGGATGAGGTGGACCCCGAGCTTAAGCGTACATTTGACAAGCTCGGTATTCCACTCGAGGAGCAGATGGCTTTGGCGGGTGTTGCTGTGGATGCCGTGATGGACTCGGTGTCGGTTAAGACCACCTTCCGCGATACGTTGGCAGAGAAGGGCATCATCTTCTGCTCAATATCGGAGGCCGTGAAGGAGCACCCTGAGCTTATTAAGAAGTATCTTGGCTCGGTAGTGCCCTATACGGACAACTTCTATGCTGCACTCAACGCTGCTGTCTTCTCGGATGGCTCGTTCTGCTACATACCCAAGGGTGTGCGCTGCCCCATGGAGCTGTCGACCTACTTCCGCATCAATGCCGAGGGTACGGGTCAGTTTGAGCGCACGCTCATCGTGGCGGATGAGGGTTCATATGTGAGCTACCTCGAGGGTTGCACAGCGCCCCGTCGCGATGAAAATCAGTTGCACGCTGCCGTTGTGGAGATTGTCGTGGAGAAGGATGCCGATGTTAAGTACTCTACCGTACAGAACTGGTACCCAGGAGATAAGGAGGGTAAGGGTGGTATCTACAACTTCGTGACTAAGCGAGGCCTCTGTCGTGAGGGTGCCCACCTCTCGTGGACCCAGGTGGAGACAGGCTCTGCCATCACGTGGAAGTATCCCAGCTGTGTGTTGCTCGGCGACAACTCGTCTGGAGAGTTCTACTCGGTGGCTATGACCAACAACTACCAGCAGGCAGACACAGGTACGAAGATGATTCACATAGGTAAGAATACCCGCTCACGCATTGTGTCGAAGGGTATCTCGGCGGGTAGGTCACAGAATGCTTACCGCGGTCTTGTGCGCGTGGCTAAGGGTGCGGATAATGCCCGCAACTATTCGCAGTGTGATTCATTGCTCATAGGTGATAAGTGTGGCGCACACACCTTCCCCGTCATCGACTCATACAACCCATCTGCGGTGTTGGAGCACGAGGCTACGACCTCTAAGATTTCGGAGGAGCAGCTCTTCTACTGCAACCAGCGAGGCTTGTCAACCGAGGATGCTGTGGGTCTTATCGTGAATGGATACGCCCGCGAGGTGTTGGCTAAGTTGCCCATGGAGTTTGCTGTGGAGGCACAGAAGCTCCTCGCTATCTCGTTGGAGGGCAGTGTGGGATAACAATTAGTAATGGGTGGGGATGCTAAATTCCTTAAACTCACTAACTTCCTTAATTAATAAGTAATAATAAAAAATAAAGAACTATATATATGTTAAAGGTTGAAAATCTGCACGCTAAGGTTGGCGATAAGGAGATTTTGAAGGGTATAAACCTCGAGGTTAAGGCTGGCGAGGTGCACGCTATCATGGGCCCTAATGGTTCGGGTAAGTCGACGCTCGCATCGGTGTTGGCGGGTAATGAGAAGTTCACCGTTACTGAGGGTAAGGTGGAGTTTGAGGGTGAGAACTTGCTCGACCTCCCAATTGAGGAGCGCTCACGCAAGGGTTTGTTCTTGGGCTTCCAGTATCCCGTGGAGATACCCGGTGTTTCGATGGCAAACTTCATGAAGATAGCTGTTAACGAGCAGCGTAAGTATCGTGGTTTGGAGCCTCTCACTGCGGCCGAGTATCTCAAGATGATGAAGGAGAAGAGTGCTATTGTGGAGCTCGACTCAAAGCTCACGTCGCGTGCTGTGAACGAGGGCTTCTCGGGTGGAGAGAAGAAGAAGAACGAGATTTTCCAGATGGCTATGCTTGACCCCAAGCTCGCCATCCTCGACGAGACAGACTCGGGTCTCGATATCGACGCTCTGCGCATCGTGGCAACAGGTGTCACACGCCTCAAGCGCGAGGATAACGCTACGGTGGTCATCACACACTACCAGCGCCTCTTGGACTACATCGTGCCCGACTACGTTCATGTGCTATATAAGGGTCGCATCATCTACACTGGCGACAAGACATTGGCGTTGAAGTTGGAGAAGGAGGGTTACGACTGGTTGATTAATGACTATAAGGAGGAGTAGCCATGACAGAGTCTATTATCAAGGCCTTTGCTGCCGAGCCCATCCCTGTAGGGTGTTGCACCGAGTCGGGTCGTTGGGTGTTGCGTGCTGAGGCAGATAGAGATATAACCATAGCTGAGGGTGCTACGGTGGAGTTGTTCATTGTGGATAGCGATAAGGCTGTGAACATCGATATAGATGTGCGCCAAGGTGGTGTATTGCGCATTGTAGAGGTAGTAGCCGAGCATAGCGCAACACAGTTAAGCATCGCTATAGCTAAGCATGGCGAGTGCGTTATGACACAGGTCGTTACATCACCATCGGATGTGCGTGTTGCTGCGAGCCTCGTGGAGGGGGGGGCATCGTTCAAGCATAACGGTTGCTTTATCCTTGTTGACCAGGAGCAGGGTAGTGTGACGGTGGATGTCAACCACATGGCGGCAGAGTGTACGTCGCATACCTCGGTTAAGGGTGTGGCAGCAGATAAGGCACATGGCAGCTTCTCTGGACTTGTCTACGTGGCCCCAGGAGCTCAGCATACCGACTCTGTACAGTCGAGCCGTAACGTCACCATTGGCGAGGCACGCATCGAGACCTTGCCACAGCTGGAGATCTATGCCGATGATGTTAAGTGTAGCCATGGTGCTACGGTGGGCCAGATGGATAGTGATGCCATCTTGTATATGCGTCAGCGTGGCCTAAGCACAGCACAAGCAAAGCGTCTACAGATTGAGGGCTTTGTGCAGGATGTGGCTATGCACTCGGCCATCGAGAGCCTTGCGGAGGAGCTCATGGCGATTATCAACACAAAACTCAATAGCCTATAAGCTATGTCTTTCGACATTAAGAAGATACGCGCAGACTTCCCCATCCTCTCGCGCACGGTGAACAACCGCCCATTAGTCTACTTCGACTCGGGTGCTACGGCACAGAAGCCCCTAGTGGTAATCGAGAAGGTGGATGAGCTTATGCGCCACTACAACGCTAATATACACCGCGGTGTGCACCACCTTTCGGGTCGCATGACCGATATGTATGAAGAGGCACGTGAGCGTGTTCGTCAGTTCATTGGCGCAGAGCATCGTGAGGAGGTGGTCTTCACCTCGGGTGCTACGGCAAGCATCAACCTTGTTGCCTATGCGTGGAGCGAGCGCTTCCTTAAGGCGGGTGATAACATTGTCGTTAGCGAGATGGAGCACCACTCCAATATCGTGCCTTGGCAGTTGGCGGCTATGCGCCATGGTGCCGAGTTGCGCATGTTGCCCTTCAACGAGAGGGGTGAGCTGTGTATGGAGCAGTTGGATAGCCTCATAGATGAGCGCACACGTTTGGTTGCTGTTACTGAGGCCTCTAACACCCTCGGTACATGCCCCGACCTCGACACTATCGTAGCTAAGGCGCACAGCGTGGGTGCTGTGGTCATGGTGGATGGCTGTCAGGGTATCGTGCATGGCGGTGGTAGGGTTGCCGAGCGTGGCTACGACTTCTACGCCCTCTCGGGACATAAACTCTATGCACCTACGGGTATCGGTGTCTTGTATGGCCGTAAGGAGCTGCTAGAGGCTATGCCGCCATTTATGGGTGGTGGCGATATGGTCGACAAGGTGACCTTCGCAAAGACTACATACGCACCTCTGCCTCTTAAGTACGAGGCGGGTACATCGAACTTTATTGGCGCTGTGGCTCTTGGCACGGCTATCGACTATGTTGATGGCGTGGGCATGGCTGCCATTGAGGAGCATGAGCAGATGCTTCTTCGGGTTGCTACCGAGCGTCTTGAGGCTATTGATGGGTTGCGCATCTACGGCAAGGCAGAGCATAAGTGCCCCTTGGTGTCGTTCACGGTGGAGGGTACCCATCCCTATGATGTGGGTATGATTCTCGATAAACTCGGCATCGCCATCCGCACGGGTCACCACTGTGCTGAGCCCGTTATGACACACTATGGTGTTACTGGCATGTGTCGCGCCTCTATCGGTATGTACAACACCTTGGAGGAGGTAGATATGCTTGCTAAGGGTATTGAGCGTGCGGTGATGATGTTGCGCTAAACAATTAATAACTAAACATATAAATACGATGTTTATCGTTTTGGAGGGACTTGACGGAGCTGGCAAGTCGACACAGATAACCAAACTTAAGGAGATGTTCAACCAGCGAGGTGTGGCTACGGAGTATCTGCACTTCCCACGCTTCGATGCACCTGTCTATGGAGAGCTCATCGCGCGCTTCTTGCGTGGCGACTTGGGTACTGTGGAGGGTGTTAACCCATATCTTGTGGCGTTGCTGTATGCTGGCGATAGAGCTGATGCTGCTAAGACCATAAATGGATGGTTGGCTGAGGGTAAGGTGGTCATCGTCGATAGGTATGTCTACTCCAATATAGGCTATCAGTGTGCTAAGCTCCCAGCTGGTAAGGAGCGTGATGCTCTTCGCGAGTGGATCCTCCGCACCGAGTTCGAGGAGTTCGCTATCCCTCGTCCCGATGTGTCGTTGTTCCTCGATGTGCCATTCTCGTTCACCGAGCGTAAGCTCTCGGAGGTGCGCGAGGGTGATGACCGCTCATACCTGCAGGGTGGTAAGGATATACACGAGGCGTCGCTCGACCTTCAACGTCGTGTGCGAGAGGTGTACCTGGAGGCTGCGGCATGCTCTGACGATATCAAGGTCGTGGACTGCTCAACTGCGGAGGGTGCTATGGCCTCGCCCGAGGAGATATACGAGCGCATCATGCACCACGTTGCACCCATTATCTCGAAGTAGTAGCGTGACGCCCAAGGTAAAGCATATCGGAGCTGTCGCCCTGCGTTGGTTGCTCGGAGGAGTCTTCATCTTCTCGGGCATTGTCAAGTGTGTCGATCCCGTAGGCACCTTGGTCTTTGTAGATAAGTATCTTGCTACATACTCTTTGGAGGATCTGTTGCCCCTGTCGCTTGGTATTGCTGTAACTCTTGCAGTGGTGGAGGTGATGATGGGTATATTGCTTGTTATTGGCGTGTTAAGACGTTATACAGCTCTCTCTGCTACAATTTTATTACTCCTTTTTACATGTGTCACACTGCTTAGTGCTACGGTGCTACCCATTGGCGACTGCGGATGCTTTGGTGATGCGGTGAAGCTCACCCCCTGGCAGACTTTCGCAAAGAATGTGGTGCTGCTTACCATGGCCGTTGTCGTGTGGCGTAGTAGCGAGAAGGAGCAACTGAGGTGGAGGCGTGTGGCTGTTGTTGTGGCTATGTCTGCGCTGCTCCCTCTGGCGATCAATCTATACTCGTTGCGTTACCTTCCTCTTGTTGATTTCATGCCCTACAAGGTCGGCGTGAACCTGCGTGCTGAGGTTGCCCAGGAGAGTGAGGCGGAGGATGTGCGTAGTGTGCTTGTGTTCGAGGATGCCACCACCGGAGCAGTTGTTGAGTACCCCGCGGATGATGTGTCATGCTGGGAGAACCCCCATCTTGAGTATCGTGACGCCTATACAGAGATGGTGTCTAATGGTGAGGGCGTGTTTGCTGACTTTAGGATCTATAATCGCGAGGGTGAGGATGTTACACTATTGCTTCTCGAAAGACCGGGTCGTGTAGCGTGGCTCTGTGTTAACGATGTCGATATGCTCACTGGTCGCTGCAAGGGCTACGTTGAACTGTTGCAGAGTCTATACCCCAAGCAGGCTATTGTGGTGCTCACCAACTCCGACCCTGCCTATGTCGCTAAGCTTCTCAATACAGAGGTATACACCGTCGACGCTATGACGTTGCGCTCTATGGTGCGTGCTGATGTTGGCTTGATGGTGGTCAATAGTGGTGTTGTGGAGTTTAAGTCCGACATCCGAGATATCTAATGGCAAGATAATTGCCCGCATAGCAGCAAACTCTTGTTGCTATGCGATATATACTCATAATACATTCTCTCTTTCTGTTGGTTGCGTGTCACGGTGGTGGCACACAGCCCGACCCTATTGTGCAACCTGTCAAGTGTGTGGTTGCCAAGCCACTACATACTCTTACGCGCGACTTCGCTGCCCTCTCGACTGCGGATGATGCTGTGAACCTCGCCTTTAAGCTTCCGGGGCGTGTTGTGGATATCCCCGTAGCTAAGGGTATGAGCGTTAAGGAGGGTGAGCTTCTTGCGCGCCTCGACTCCAAGGATGTTGAGCTACAGCTATTTGCTGCGCGTGCTGCCTATGATGAGGCACTCTCTCGTCTTCGCCGTGCCGAACGCCTGCTTGCTCACAACGCTATCTCGGAGCAGGAGGTGGAGTCGCTGCAGAGTGGTGTCGCTCAGGCGGAGGTGGCCTACGAGAATGCGGAGTCCGCTCTCTCTGATACGCGTATCGTAGCCCCGTTTAGTGGCGTTGTTGAGCGTGTCGCGGTGGATGCTTATCAGCGCGTAGCCTCGGGGGAGACCATCCTCAGACTTGTTAAGCCCGAGAGTAATACCGTGGGGTTCACAGCTCCTGAGAGCCTTGTGCCTCTCCTTGCGCTACCCACCACGCACTTCAGTGTGCTCTTTGACGCCTATCCCGACATATACTTCAACGCCGTAATCAAGAGCTTCGCCCGTACCTCGAGTGACGCACTGGGCTTCCCCGTGTCGCTGCGCCTGACGGATGTTGACCGTGAGCGCTATATCATATCTCCGGGTATGACCTGCATCGCTATGGTGTCGGTTAAGGAGAATGACTCTCGTGCCGTTACTCTGCCCTTGGCGGCTATATATGCCCCTGTGGGTGACTATGACAGTGTATGGGTAGTGGATGATGAGTATTGTGTTGAGCGTCGTAGGGTAACCCTCGGTGCGCTCACTGGAGATAGCGATGTCGTGGTGCTGGATGGTGTGTCTGCGGGTGAGATGGTGGTCGCTGCGGGCGTATATAAGCTCTCGGAGGGTGAGCGAGTTAGTGTTGTCGATTATATAAAGTAGAGAGCCTATGTCTTGGAAATTCACCAAAGCCTCACTCAACCACCCCTCGGTCGTGGGCTTCATGCTCGCTGTTATGCTGTTGGGTGGCGTATATGCCTTTGTGCACCTCGGTAAGCGCGAGGACTCGACATTCAAAATTAAGAGCGCAGTGGTCACGTGTTACTACCCAGGTGCTACGCCTGCGGAGGTGGAACAGTTGGTTGTGTTGCCCATGGAGCGCGAGTTCCGCACCCTCACATCGGTGCATAAGATACTCTCCGAGGCCCACTTTGGCTATGCCCGCATGGTCGTTGAGCTGCAGCCCGATACCAAGCCGAGTGCCATTCCCCAGCTGTGGGATGAGCTGCGCCGTAAGGTAGATGATGTGCGCCCGCAACTCCCCGAAGGGGTGACCACGATAGATGTAGCTGATGACTTTGGAGATGTCTACGGGTTGTACTACGCTATAACGGGGGATGAGGGCTACTCGATGGAGGAGCTGCGTGCCTATGCTCGACGTGTGGAGAGTCGACTATACTCCATCGCAGGGGTTAGTAAGGTGCTTGTGGCGGGTGAGCAACCCATGGCTGTGGAGATTATCATCAGCCCTGCTACGCTATCGTCGTTCGACCTTAAGCCCGAAGCTATTGCGCATGCTGTGGCGACGCAAAATGAGGTGGTGGGACTTGGTGTGCGCCGTGCTGGAGAGGTGGTTATCGAGCTACTTGAGGGTAGTGCCTATAGCTCTGTGACCGATATAGAGAACCAGTTGCTCACGGCTACAGATGGCAAGCAGTACCGCCTGGGAGATATAGCCGAGGTGAAGCGTAGCTATCGTGAGCCACCCTCCTATGTAGTCAAGGTTGATGGCTCTCGCGCTATAGCCATTGCCGTAGCTGCGAACCCCAATCTCGACATTGTGGCTGTGGGCGATAGGGTTGATGGTGTGCTTGACAGCCTGCGTGAGGAGCTTCCTGCGGGTATGGAGCTTGTGACGCTCTACCCCGAGAACGAGATAGCTCGCGAGGCAAACTACGACTTCCTGGCTAACCTCGCTGAGTCGGTGGCCATAGTTATACTACTTGTTATGCTTGTCATGGGCTGGCGCTCGGGTGTTATCGTGGGCTCGTCGCTGCTCTTCTCCATAGGTGCTACGCTGTTGGTTATGCTGCTCATAGGCGAGGGTATCAACCGCACCTCGCTCGCAGGCTTTATCATCGCTATGGGTATGCTCGTGGATAACGCCATTGTTGTGGTGGATAACACGCGCTACCTCTCCTCGCATGGTGTCCCCATGCGCTATGCAGCCATTACGGGTGCTTCGCGTCCCGCCTATGGTCTGCTGGCTGCTACGCTTATAGCAATCTTCTCATTTCTTCCTCTGCAGTTGTCCCCCTCCTCGGTGGCGGAGATTATACGTCCATTGTTTGTCGTGATATCCCTGTCGCTCATATCAAGCTGGGTGCTGGCGCTCTCGCAGGTACCAGTTATGAGTGTGTCACTACTGGATGGTACGTACGACACTGCGGCCAAGGAGCACCTCGGATGGTTTCGTCGCTGTGTAGAACTTACGCTACGCTTTAGGTGGACGACGCTATGTGTTGTGATTGTGCTATTTGTGGTGTCGCTGTGGACTATGAGTCGTATGCCACAGAACTTCTTTCCGCAGCTCTCAAAACCATACTTTAGGGCAGATGTTATCCTGCCCGAGGGGTACGATATAGGGGCTACGACGGCGCGTTTGGACTCCCTGAGCCTGTGGCTACAACAGCAACCAGAGGTTAAGCGAGTGTCGACAACGTCGGGCGGTACGCCGCCACGCTACTACCTCGCAAGCAGTAGCTACGCTGGGCGCGCTAACTATGGTAATATCCTTGTTGAACTACATGATGCTGATGCTACGGCAGAGGTTGAAGAGCGCTTCGATTGGTGGGTTGCGATGAATATGCCCGATGTGTGGTTGCGCTCATCGCTCTTTAGGCTCTCGCCAGTCCCCGATGCCACGATAGAGTTTGGCTTTGTGGGTGAAAATATAGACACACTCGGCCGTCTTACGCGCGACGCCATGGCTCTTTTGGATGCAAATCCCAACACGCGAAATGTGCGAAATAGCTGGGGTAATAGGGTGGCGGAGTGGCAACCTCGCTACTCGCAGATTAAGGCTCAGCGCCTAGGCGTAGAGCGTAGTGCTATGGTGTCGTCACTAGAGATGGCCACCTCGGGGCTGCCTATTGCTACCTACCGTGAGGGTGACCTCTCTATGCCCATCCTCCTCAGCTCGGAGCCTATGCCTGATAATGCACTCTCGGCACTGAGTACCATGCCCATATTTTCGCGCTCGGGTCGTAGCTACTCCATCGAGCAGGCCTCTGCGGGCTTTGACTTTGGCTTTGTGACCTCGGTGATACGGCGTGTGAATGGGGAGCGAGTGATGAAGGCGCAGTGTGACCCCGTGCGTGGTGTAAATACCATAGCCCTGCTTAAGGAGTTGAAGCAGGAGGTGGAGGCGTGTGTGTCGCTACCCGAGGGGTATCGCATGGAGCTGTTTGGCGAGGAGGAGAGTCGTGGTGAGTCCAATAGCGCTCTGATTAGTCAGCTACCTACAGCACTGTTGCTTATATTTGTTACCTTGCTACTGCTCTTTGGTAACCTGCGCGAGCCAGTGGTGGTGCTTGTCACTGTGCCACTTATCTTTATTGGTGTGGTGCTTGGGTTGGGAGTCACGGGTAAGATGTTTGACTTCTTTTCGCTCCTGGGTCTGCTGGGTCTTGTGGGTATGAATATAAAGAACGCTGTGATACTTGTTGCCCGCATCCGAGAGCTGCGCAATGATGGCTATGAACCTTGTAGGGCTGTTGTCGAGGCGGCTACCGATCGCCTAATACCCGTTGTGGCAGCGTCGATGACTACGATACTCGGCATGCTGCCTCTGTTGGCTGACTCTATGTTTGGTAGCATGGCGGCGACAATCATGGGTGGCCTCCTCGTTGCTACACTTATGGTGCTGGTGGTATTGCCAGTTGTTTACTCACTATTCTATCGTATAAAGCTATGATACGCAGTCTGATTACTACATTTATATTAACTTTTACAGTAGCTACGTCACAAGCGCAAATAACCCTGGATGAGTACTGCGCAAGGGTGATGGCATACAGTCATGAGCTCTTGGATAGAGAGCTTGCCATGCAGGGGGTAAGGGAGGGTGAGCTGGCAGCACGTAGGGACTATCTGCCCATGTTATCCCTCGCACGCGAACTAAACATAGAGGCGCGAAGCCCAGAGGTGGGGCGTAGGTG
>JAGCLX010000111.1 GCA_017646785.1 Alistipes sp. | reverse complement strand
CTACCAAGTACAAGAGCTCGTTCATAACGCCCATGCCGTTGTCTGCCCAGTTAGAGAAGTACACCCAGCGGTCATCCCAACCAGCCTTGTGTGACGAGAGATTAGCAACCATGGTACCGAGCGCAGCTGCCAAAGCACCCATGTATGCAGAGATTGAACCACCACCAGGTGCGGGTGACTCGCTTGCTGTCTCCTCAGCAAAGCCTGTACATGTCATATCTACGAGCTTCTTAACGCCCTTATTCTCCTCAGCCTCCAAGATATACTCTACGACCTTCTCCTCGGGCTTGAACTCCTTGAGGTTTGAAAGGCCCATGCTCTCGATAGCGATGCGCACCAACTCACGCTCTGGCAAACCTGTTGAGCGGTTCTGCTTACGCAAGAAGTGACGACCAGCATCCACCAAGCAGCTCTTAGGAACAAGACCTACAATCTCAGCACCTGTAACGCGAACACCACGAGCATCAGCCGCGCGGCATACCTCGTCAAACGCTACATGCAGAGGCGTAATAGAGAGGTTTGTCATATTCATAGACACCTGTGCGATGCCATACTCCTCGATGAACCAGCCGATAGCCTTACATGCCTTGAGTGTACCGGGCTTCATGATGGTGTTACCATTCTCATCCTTCATGATCTTACCAACGATGGGGTTACCCTCACGCATAGGACGGCCCTTCTCGCGTACGTCGAACGCGATGGCATTAGCACGGCGTGTAGATGTAGTATTGAGGTTGTAGTTTACAGCAACCAAGAAGTCGCGTGCACCAACAGCTGTAGCACCAGTCTTTGCAACACCCTCATCGTAGGGGCGAGCACCAAAGTCGGGCTTACGCTTCTCATCCATCATCTTCTCGGGCAATGCCTCATACTCACCTGCGCGGCATACAGCAAGGTTGCGGCGCTCGGGAGTGAAGGCTGCAGCCTCGTAGCAGTATGTAGGTACGTTAACCTCCTCAGAGATGCGCTTTGCAAGAGCGCGTGCGAGCTCTGCGCACTCCTCAAGGGTAATGCCCGATACGGGGATCAAGGGGCATACGTCGCAAGCACCCATACGGGGGTGTGCACCCTTATGCTGGCGCATGTCGATAAGCTCTGTTGCGCGCTTGATAGCAGCAACCGCTGCATCACATACCGCCTCGGGCTCACCTACGAAGGTTACAACGGTGCGGTTAGTAGCCTCACCTGGATCAACATCCAAGAGCTTAACACCCTTCGCTGCGTCGATAACATCTGTAATCTGCTTAATGACCTCTGCGTTGCGACCCTCAGAGAAGTTAGGTACGCACTCAATAATTCTTTTCTGCATAGTAGTTTTGGTTTTATTTAATTAGTTTTGTTTCGTTCTATAATGTATAATCTACATCGACTCTTTCAAGTCTACGCTCCTTGCAGTAGTCGCTGATGACAACGTGCAAAGGATTTACCTTGTATGCCTCCATCTTCTCCCACGACTCGAAGTCGGCAGTAAGCACCGCATCGTATGAGGATGCCGTCTCCTTGATGTTAACTCCCACCTCGGCGCGAATTAGGCCATCAATTTTACCATTCAAAGCCTCAAGACGGCTCTTCATCTCCTGGGCAATCTGTTGGGGTGTCTCCGCCATATCGCGACGGAACTTCCACATTACAACGTGACGTATCATGCTTTTTATATTTTAAGTTTCGGTTATCTATAGTTCAATCATACAAATATACTAATAATTTCTCGAAACATAGCAAACGGAAATTCTCTTTTTTACCTATGGTAAACATTTTTTTGTTTTCCACCCCACCACGCAACAAAAAAAGAGGCTGGCTAAAACGACTTTTAGCCAACCTTGTAACTATGCAAAGAGTGAATTATTTTACTCGAATCATATTGATGCCGTCGCGTATCGGCACAATCACATTATCCACACGCGGGTCATCTGCCACCATGCGATTAAACTCAACAATGGCCTCGGTGTGCTTATCGTTGTGCGCTATAGGTTCTGCCACCTTGCCATACCACAAGATGTTGTCAGCCAACATCACCGAGCCACTACGCACATAGCCACCATCCATTAGCATGTTGTAGTAGGCGGGATACTCTCGCTTGTCGCCATCTATAAAGACCATGTCGTAGACTTCGCCGAGTGTGGGAACTACGTCGAGTGCCGAGCCTATATGCTGGCGTATGCGCTCACCGTAGCCCGACGCATCGAAGTACTTAGCTGCGATATCCTCAAGCTCGTCATCCACCTCTATGGTGTCGAGCACAGCGCCCTCCTCCAAGCCACGCGCAATGCTCAGTGCCGAGTAACCCGTGAATGTACCTATCTCCAAAACGCGCTTGGGTCGCATCATGCGCACGAGCATCTCCAGAAGCTTGCCCTGCACATGTCCCGATATCATACGAGGGTTTATAACGCGCAGATATGTCTCGCGCTCGAGGCGGTGCATAAGCTCATCCTCGGGCTTTGTGTTATCCAAAATATACTGCTCTAACTTATCCATAATTACCTGTAAATCAAACGTGACAGATTACCCAGGCTATCGGCTGCGACATCGCAAATCTGCGTGGCAGTGATTGCCATAACCTTCTTATAGGCCTCCTCCAGTGTGTCAATATCCTTGTACAAAAGGTAGCTCTTACCAGCACCCAACATATAACCCTCGTTGGCCTCCATAGCTATAGCCATCTGGGCAACATACTGACGCTTAGCAATAGCCAGACGACGTGGCGAAATGTGCTCACGACAGAGCCTTGCGACCTCACTATCGATAAGTTCCACACACTGCGATGCATTGTCGTGGTCCGACGAGAAGTAGATACCCACAATGCCCGTATCGGAGTAGGGCGTGTAGGTAGCCTCAACGTTATACGACAAGCCATGCTTCTCGCGCAACAAGATGTTAAGCAGCGAGTTAGCCGATGGACCTCCCAAGATATTGAGTGCTAACGCCAACGGCAGACGACGCTCGTCACGAATGCTATAGCCTCGCGTACCGATGATGCCATGAGCCTGGTGTGTATGGCGCGAGAGGCGCTGGTCGAAGGCCTCATAAGGCGTAGGGGCTACACGTTCAAATTCGCGTTTCGTAGGCTCAAAACCACCAATATAACGCTCCGCAACGCTTTGTGCCGTAGCTGCAGAGAAATTACCAATAGAGGAGAAGACCATCTGGTCAGTAGTATATGTGCGTCCCACAAAAGCGAGCATGCTCTCGGTTGTAAAACGCGCAATCGAAGACTTAGAGCCAAGGATGTTATGACCAAGCTCCGAGCCTCGGAATATCATATCCTCAAAGTCGTCATAGATACGCTCCGAGGGTGAGTCCTTATATGAGTTAATCTCGTCGGCTATCACCTCTCGCTCCTTGGCAAGCTCTCGCTCAGGGAACGTAGAGTTAAATATCACATCGCCAATAAGTTCCACAGCGCGTGCAAAGTCGTGGCGCAACACCGTAGCGTGCAGCGTAGTATCCTCCTTTGTGGTATAGGCATTAAGCTCGCCACCGAGGTTCTCCAAGCGGCAGTTCACCTGAAATGCCTTGCGGCGCGTAGTACCCTTGAAGAGTGCATGCTCCACAAAGTGGGCGATGCCATACTCACCACGACGCTCATCGCGCGCACCAGCATTTACAACTAAGGCGCAATGGGTCACGCCACTACGCACCTGACGATGTATGCCCCTTATGCCATTCGAAAGTGTATATGTCTCAAACTCTTTCATTTTGATGCTTTAATAAGTACTGGCCGGTGTAGCTCTCCTTGCATGCCATCACCTCCTCGGGCGTGCCAGCTACGACCACCCTACCGCCATCAACACCCGCCTCGGGGCCAAGGTCGATGACCCAGTCGGCACACTTGATGACATCCATATTATGCTCCACCACAACAACGCTATGACCGCGCTCAATGAGTGCATCGAAGGCACTCAACAAGCGGCGTATATCGTGGAAGTGAAGACCCGTGGTGGGCTCATCAAAGATAAACATCACACGCTCCGACGACTTATCCTTCGTGAGGAACGATGCGAGCTTAACGCGCTGTGACTCACCACCCGACAACGTAGATGACGACTGACCCAACTTAACATATCCAAGGCCCACTTGCTGCAACGGCATAATGCGGTCGACAATACGTCGACACGTGCTATTGGTTTTGTCCTCTCCGAAGAACGTAACAGCCTCATCCACCGACATATTTAGTATGTCGTATATATTCTTTTCGCGGTACTTGACCTCCAATATCTCGGGCTTGAAGCGCATGCCGCCACACGCCTCGCAAGTAAGCTCGACATCTGCCATAAACTGCATGCCCACCTTGATGACGCCCTCACCCTCACACTCCTCGCAACGACCACCAGGCATATTGAACGAGAAGGCCGTGGCCGCAATGCCCGTATGCTTCGAGTATGGCTGATCAGCAAAGAGCTTTCTTATCTCATCGTAGGCCTTGATGTAGGTAACGGGATTGGAGCGCGTAGACTTGCCGATGGGCGACTGCGACACCATCTCCACACTCTGCAGCTGACGGCTGTCGACATCTATGCCATCGTGGTCACCCGGCGTTAGCGTCGTCTCCGACAATTTACGTTTGAGCGCGGGATAGAGCACATCGTCGGCCAACGACGACTTACCCGAGCCCGACACACCCGTGATGCACGTGAGCACACCCAGCGGGATGTCTACATCTATGTTTTTAAGATTGTTATGTCTTGCACCGCGCACCCTTACTACACCTGCATGAGCACGTCGACGCGTTGGCACTTCGATGACCCGTCTACCCGTTAAGTACTCCGCCGTGAGCGAGTTCTTAGCCTCGCCAATACCCTCAGCAGGACCGCTATAGACAACCTCACCACCGCCAACACCCGCCTCGGGGCCTATATCGACAATCCAGTCGGCAGCACGCATAACCTCCTCCTCGTGCTCCACGACGATAACCGTATTATCCAAGTCGCGCAGCTGCTTCAACACACCAATCAGGCGATTTGTATCCCTCGGGTGCAGGCCAATGCTCGGCTCATCGAGGATATACATCGAGCCAACGAGGTTGCTACCCAACGACGTGGATAGATTGATGCGCTGCGACTCACCTCCCGACAACGACACAGACAAGCGGTCGAGAGTCAAGTAGTGGAGTCCCACCTCCATCAGGTAGCCAAGGCGGCTGCGTATCTCCTTCAGCACACGCTCCGCAGTTTTTGTGTCGTGCTCGTCGAGCTGCAACTCCTCGAAGAAACGCGACAACTCACCCACCGTCATCTTCACAAGCTCGGCAATGTTGTAGCCACCAACCTTGACGAACAACGCCTCGCGCTTGAGGCGATTGCCATGACACTCGGGGCAGAGCGTCTTACCCATATATCGCGACTTGAGCACCCTATACTGCACCTTATGTCGCTGTGTATCAACATAGTCAAAGAAGGCATCAATACCATAGAAGGCATCTGTACCATGCCACAACATATCGCGTTCGGCATCGGTAAGAGCGTGATAGGGCGTATGTATTGGGAAGTTGCACTTCGCAGCATTGAGCACCACATCCTGCTTCCAGCGACTCATCGTAACACCATTCCAGCAGACCACAGCACCCTCATATACACTCTTCGACTTGTCTGGGATTACGAGGTTTTCGTCAATGCCCATAACCTTGCCGTAGCCCTCACACAGGGGGCATGCACCAACAGGGTTATTGAACGAAAAGAGGTGCTCCGTAGGGCGCTCAAAAACTATTCCCTCCTCATCATAGCGAGACGAGTAAGTTTGAACCCTATCGGTTATGATATGCACCACGCCCGAACCGTAGCCCATGGCGCGCGCCACAGAGTCCGTAATACGCGACACAGAGTCCTGCTCATGGCTCACAATGATGCGGTCAACGACAATCATCAACTCATCGAGCGACATATCGGCACTTACGTGCGGCATAAACTCCTCAACGAGCATCACCTCGCCACGATAACGCACCCTATTTACACCATCCTCCATAAGCGTGAGGATGCGCTCCACAATACCCTCAGACTGCTTCAACAGCAAGGGCGCTGCAACGACAACCCTCTCGCCATCGCTCAACGAGAGCACCCTATCGACCACATCATCAACCTCATAGCATCGTATCTCGAGGCCCGTAGTAGGTGAATAGGTGCGACCCACACGCGCAAAGAGTAGCTTCAAGTAGTCGTATATCTCGGTCGTTGTACCCACCGTAGAGCGTGGGTTGCGCGAGATGACCTTCTGCTCGATAGCAATGGCGGGAGCTATACCCTCAATCATGTCGACATCAGGCTTCTCAACGCGACCAAGGAACTGGCGTGCATATGCCGAGAGGCTCTCGACATAGCGACGTTGCCCCTCCGCAAATATGGTGTCGAATGCCAACGTCGACTTTCCCGAGCCCGATAATCCTGTAACTACCACAAGATTATTGTGTGGAATCTCGACATCAACATTTTTGAGGTTATGCACCCTCGCACCCTTTATGACTATCTTATTATCCATATAATTAATGCGCCTCTACAATGGCACCATCGACTTTGCCGAGTCTGCCTATAAGCTGCTCGCTCTCAGACTCGCGCACCAACAAGCGCATCTTGCATGCGTTATCAAACTCTTGGCTTACGACACGTGGCTGCAACTCCTTGACAATGCGCATTACGTCGTTCATGACAAAGTACGAGAACTCCACATCGACAGTCACATCCACCGTCTTCTCAATTATCTCGCACTCCGCCAGTACCTGCGCCGTAGACTCCTTGTATGCCGCAATAAGACCCGGCACACCGAGCTTCGTGCCACCAAAGTAGCGCACGACGACAACCAAGCAGTTGGTCACCTCCTGCGAGAGCAGCTGTCCAAGGATGGGCTTGCCGGCAGTAGACGAGGGCTCACCATCGTCGTTAGCCCTAAACTGCTCACCATGAGGACCTAAGCGCCACGCATAGCAGTGGTGCGTAGCATCGAACCACCTCTTGCGCAAGGCGTCGAGGTGCTCCTTAATCTCACTCTCGCTCTCCACGGGGTAGGCATACACCAAGAACTTGCTACTCAGCTGGCGATATGTTGTCTCTGCCGCGCGGGCAATGGTCTTAAAGCTATCTGAAGCCACGGTATATGGGGTATTCTATCGGTTACTCTATCTTTGTGAATATACGCTCCCAGCGCACGCCCTCACCTGCGGGGTCCACAGAGAACCACACGAATGAGGCCTTACCAACGATATGGTCCTCAGGCACAAAGCCCCAGAAGCGTGAGTCGAGAGAGCCATGGCGGTTGTCACCCATCATGAAGTAGTAGTCCATGAGGAATGTATAGTGGGTAGACTCCACTCCATCGATATATATTTTATCACCCTTCTGCTCCACCAGGCGCTGCTCGTAGACAGCGATGCAACGACCATACATAGCCATATTCTCGGGTGTAAGCTCGATGGTTTCACCAGCCTTAGGCACCCACACAGGTCCGAAGTTATCCAGGTTCCACGATGCTGACTCACCCGACGTGAGGTGTGGAATGAGATAACCTGCAGGGGTGTTACCCACCTTCACGGGATCCTCACTCTGATAGTTTGCAATGGCATCATCAGTGATTGGCTCTGGCATAAGCATGCCATCAAAGTCCACCGTAGGGTTTATTGGTCTACGGGTCTTACCACTAATGTACGAGTACTGACGCTTAGGCACATACTTCTCCTTCTCGCCATTGGTATATACTACACCATCAACGATTTTAAGAGTGTCACCAGCAACCGCCACACAACGTTTGATGTAGTTCTCCTTCTTATCCAATGGGCGCACCATGATGGTGTAGTTCTCCGCGAGGTAGGCACGACGCTCAGCCTCGGTACTACCAAACTCTGGCATGCGCAACAACTCGTAGTAGTCACGCGCAGGGTCCTCCATAACCACGGTATCGCCATTAGGGAAATTAAACACAACGACATCGCCACGTCTAACCTCATCCGTAGCCGCAAGACGACGATATGAACGCTCCCAAGCTGTTGAGAACGACGCCTTCTCTGGGTTGAGAGGCATGGTATTATGCACAAAGGGGAACGACAGTGGGGTCATGGGCACGCGTGGGCCATACGACACCTTATCCACAAGGATGTAGTCACCCGCCAAGAGGGTGCTCTCCATTGAGCCAGTGGGGATTACAAACATCTGGAACCAGTATAGCTGTATGAGCGTCGCCACCACCGTAGCAAAGATGATGGCATGCACCCAGCTGTACAACCACTCATAAATTTTTGTCTGCTCCCTTATCTCGTTCCATAGTGCATATCCAAAGATTGCAGCCACGACGATCCACAACACCACAGGCGAGCTGTTCCAGCGGAAGATGAGCATGTAGGCAAGCACGCCAACGATAATTGCGAATACCAATGCACACCACACCGCCCACACTACACGCCACCAGGCATACTTCGAGATTAGCTTATTGTGCAGCTTAGAAATGCGCTTCGAGATGTAGTAGTCGAAGATGAGCGGGAGGGCCACAAATAGCGACCACCACGCACCATACCAAATAGCGAACAACGACACCACTACTGACACAAAAGCAAAGGTCACCCAACGATTTGTAAACCAGCCTTTAACCACTGCACACATATCCTTTATCTTATCCATATACATCACTGTTATGTCATCCTACTATAGCAGATCATCCATCGTATGCACGCCGCACTTATCCGCAAGGTACTCACCCGCAACAACCGCACCCAACGCCAAAGCGCGACGGTTGACTATCGAGTGGTGGAGTTGCAAGAAATCATCCGCCGAAGTATAAGTGATGGTGTGAATACCTGGCACCATACCCTCACGAAACGACTCTATCTCAAGCTGCTCAGCCGCCTCGGGCTTGCTATTCACCCACTCACTCTTGCGGTCGAGGTTCTCGATGATACCCTCGGCGAGCGTTATTGCCGTGCCACTGGGCGCATCCTTCTTCCACATGTGGTGCGTCTCCTCGATGCGCACGTCATACTCCGCGTGCTGGTTCATCAGCTCCGCAAGACGCTTGTTGAGCTTAAACATCATGTTCACGCCGATTGAGAAGTTCGAGGCGTAGAAGAGTGCGCCACCCTTTGTTGTAGCCTTCTGCTTCATCTCTGCGAGGTTCTCAAGCCAACCGGTCGTGCCACACACTACTCTGCCACCCGCATCGAGCACCGTGCGCACATTCGCAGTGGCTGTTGCAGGCGTTGTGAACTCGAAGCATACATCTATGCCCTGCAAGTTCTCGGCTGTGAGCTCCTCGGCATTTGCCTCGTCAATGATAAGCGCCACACTGTGACCACGCTCCGCAAGGATGCGCTCAATCTCACGGCCCATCTTACCATGACCTATAATTGCACATTTCATACTATTGTATTTTATTTTCACTAATCAACTACGATATGCTCACACCACATATTTTGGGATATGGCTATAATCGTGGTAAAGTTACGAAAAAATTTTGAGAATAATATAGCGGCAACCGCAATTTATCGTAAGAGAGCTACAGATGAGGCACTACCACAAGATAACATACATTAGCGCTATGGCAAATTTATTGTCAGAAGGATGCATATGCGGCGATGACATACATGAGCACTATGGCTGATGTAGCTCACACATTAGCGCGATGGTAATTTCTCGTCAGAGTGGTGCAGATGCGGCGATGACATGAAAAAGCCCTGGATGGGTAGTACTTGATATACGTCCCATTCAGGGCTTTGATTGAAGCGTCGCAAATGCGCCGCTATCACGAGAAATTCAATTTTTCAGGAGAAGGCTGCATATACAACTCTCGGCAAAAATCCCGACGATGGGCTGTACTAATCGTACTGCTCATTGTCGGGACTTTTTGTTAGAGGCAGTAGATGTCTGCCTTATCGTGGAAAATTCTTATTTTACCTCTTCAAACTCTACATCCTCAGGCTGTGCCTGCTGCTGCTCGCCGGCACCCTGACCTGCGTTGGGGTTACCCTGAGCCTGCTGAGCCTGCTGCTGTGCGTAGATATCCTGTGATGCAGCCTGCCATGCAGCATTGAGAGCCTCGATAGCTGTGTCGATAGCTGCGATATCCTGAGCCTTGTGAGCCTCCTTAAGCTTGCCAAGAGCATCCTCGATAGCAGACTTCTTATCTGCGGGGAGCTTGTCACCATACTCCTTGAGCTGCTTCTCTGTAGCAAAGATATTTGAGTCGGCAGCGTTGATCTTCTCAATACGCTCACGCTCCTTCTTATCCTTCTCCTCGTTAGCCTTAGCCTCGTCGCGCATACGCTGAATCTCCTGCTCGG
>JAGCLX010000110.1 GCA_017646785.1 Alistipes sp. | reverse complement strand
TCTTAGCCTCGATGTCCTTAACGACGCTAACGAACTGACGGATAGATGCCGCGCCAAGCTCCTTGGCGGTGCGGAGACCGTTGGCGATACAGATGTTGTCGACGGTCTGCTTATCTAATGGTCTATCCATGCTATTACTTCTTGATAGATTTTTCATAACCAGCACGAACTGCTGCAAGGTTCTTCTCGATAACCTCCTCACCCTTACGAGCGAAGATACGGCGTATACCTGCCTCAATCTTCTCATACTCTATGTCGAGCATGGGGATAGCAGCACCCAAGAGTACCATATTTGCCGCCTGAAGGGGCGCACCAGCCGCCTTTGCCAACTCCTCAACGTTGAGTGACACACAGTGTGGCAATGCCGCAAGGTGGGCATTAAGCTCCTCCTCTGCGGGGTAGTTAGGGATATTGATGAAGGGGACGTTAGATGTTACTACCCAGCCATCCTTCTTCAAGTACTGCAAGTAGCGCAACGCCTCCATAGGCTCAAGCGAGATGATGATGTCGGCACCACCCTTAGCGATGAGGTCCGATGCGATGGGCTCGGTCGAAAGACGCAAGTTACTCTGTACGTCACCACCGCGCTGGCTCATGCCGTGAACCTCAGCCTGCTTGATGTTCCAACCCTCGGCCAAGGCTGCCTCGCCAATGACCGTAGCGATCGACAGAATACCCTGTCCGCCGACGCCTGCCAAAATGATATCTTTCTTCATAATTGTTTCGTTCTTAACAGTTTGCTTATTGTTAGCGGACTATGATTACTCCTGCTTTGCAGCTGCTGCAGCGCGTGCCTTAGCGTGGCGCTTAGCTGTCTGAATACACTCACGACGTGGAATGATGACTGATACACCCTTGTACTCAATCTCCTCGCGCAAGATAGACTTAATCTCCTCCATGTTCTTTGGTAGAGGCACCACAACACGTACGTGCTCGGGCTTAACACCCACACCGCGGCAGATATCCTCAATCTTACCAGTACCTGCTGAGTCCTGACCACCTGTCATACCTGTTGTGAGGTTATCCGAGATAACCACAACGACATTTGCGTTAGAGTTAACGCAGTCCAACAAGCCTGTCATACCTGAGTGAGTGAATGTAGAGTCACCGATAACTGCGAATGCGGGGAACTGACCAGCATCCGAAGCACCCTTAGCCATGGTGATTGAAGCACCCATCTCTACGCAAGCATGCAATGCCTGGAATGGAGGCAACGCACCGAGAGTGTAGCAACCGATGTCACCGAAGATGCGGGGATTCTCGTACTCTGCAGCTACCTCGTTCAACGCCTTGTACATATCGCGGTGACCACAACCCTGGCACAATGCGGGTGGACGTGCTACAACGATATCGTCTGCCTCGAGGTTCTCCAAAGCTGCCATACCCAATGACTTGCGCACGCTGTCGGGATTGAGCTCACCAACACGTGGAAGGTCACCAGTCAAGCGGCCCTTAACCACAACTGTCGAAGGCACGATAGCGCGAATCATCTCCTCAACAACGGGCTGACCCTCCTCCATCACGAGGATCTCCTTAGCACCATCCTCGACCATCTTCTCGATAAGCACGATAGGAAGTGGGTACTGTGAAATCTTGAGCACGCTGCGCTCCTCTGAGTTTGCAACGTTCTCCATGTAGTAGTTATAAGCGATACCAGTGCAGATCACACCACGCTCGGGGTTATTACCCTTGCGGTAGAAGTTGTACTTAGACTCTACAGATGCCTTCATTAGGTCATCCTGCTGAGCCAAAAGCTCCACGTAGCGCTTCTTTGCGAATGCGGGCAACAAGATCCAGCGACGCACATCCTCAGGACGGCTGATCTCGTTCTGCTTGCGTGGCTCCTCAGTTACGTTAACCACGGCGCGAGAGTGTGCCATGCGAGTGGTTACGCGCATCAACACAGGCAACTTAACAGCCTCCGAGAGTTCGAATGCTGCGCGTGTCATGTCGTAAGCCTCCTGCTGTGATGAGGGCTCGAAGATAGGCATCAACGCAAACTTACCATAGAAGCGTGAGTCCTGCTCGTTCTGTGATGAGTGCATAGATGGGTCGTCGGCAGCAACAACTACCAAACCACCATTAACGCCTGTCATTGCAGAGTTAACAAATGGGTCAGCAGCAACGTTCATACCCACGTGCTTCATACACACGAGTGCGCGCTTACCCATGTACGACATACCGAGAGCACCCTCCATAGCGGTCTTCTCGTTAGTAGCCCAGCGGCAGCAGATCTTATTCTCTGCATCACCGCGCTTCTCCTCGCGGAGCTGAATGAATTCTGTAATTTCGGTCGAAGGCGTACCAGGGTATGCGTAGACACCTGATAGACCAGAGTCGATAGCGGCCTGTGCAATAGCCTCGTCACCGAGAAGTAGTTTTCTCATAATTAGTATAGGTTTTAGGTTTGTTGTTCTGTTTTCACTATATGCGCTATTACGCATCATCAAAGTTAAGCAAAATTTTTCAAACAGCGAAATATTTTTTTCTCTTTCTCAACCAATAGCCGAAAATCTATATCCTTTGGATATAAACCAAGAGAGGGATGTCATCCTCAAAAAGACGATATCCCTCTCATTCTCCTCACCATCGGTGGGTTATATCACTTCTCGCTACAACTTAACGCCATAAGCCAAGTCACCTGCATCGCCAATACCTGGCACAATGTACGACTTAGACGTAAGCTCCGCATCAACCGCAGCGCACCACAACGTGCACTTCTCTGGGTTGCAGTGACGCTTAACATAGTCCACACCTGCCTCCGAAGCAAATGCCGCAGCAAAATGTGTATGCTCAGGCTCGCCAGCACGACGAATCAAGGCGTCATAAACAAGCATCAGCGATGTGCCTGTAGCAAGCATTGGGTCTACCAAGATGAGCGTCTTACCTGTTAGTGATGAGGTAGATACATACTCCACATCCACGATAAACGAGCCATCGGGACGGCTCTTGCGGTATGCCGATACAAAGCCATTCTCAGCATCATCGAAGTAGTTCAAGAAGCCCTGATGGAAAGGCAAACCTGCACGTAGGATGGTAGCAACAACCACCTTATCAGAGATCTCCTCAACGGCAGCTACACCAAGCGGAGTCTCCACCATGCGAGTCTTATAATTCAGCCTCTTTGATATCTCGTATGCCATGATCTCAGCCACACGCTCCATATTGCGGCGAAAGCGCATAGAGTCCTTTTGTACACTCTTATCACGCATCTGCGAGAGGAACTTATTGAGAATTGTATTCTCCTTGTTGAGTATCTTTACCATAAGCATATCATATTGGTTATTAATATCTTAGTACAAGAAATTATTGAAGGGATAGCGTCCCGCATGTATCTCGCGCACCATACCATATAGGTCCGAACGAAGTTTGTCCACACCTGTCTTATCTCGCGCCGATATGAAGATGCAGGGCGTATTAGCCTTTGCAATCCAGCTCTTCTTCAGATCGTCGAGCGACATATTCTCCTTGGTTGCAGGAGTGAGATCATCCTCCTCCTTAGGGGTATATGTATACGCATCTATCTTATTGAACACCAAGAACGTAGGCTTATCTCCAGCACCAATGTCGGCAAGCGTCTGCTTAACAACAGCAATCTGGTCCTCAAAGCCCGGGTGCGAGATATCAACAACATGAAGCAACAAGTCTGCCTCACGCACCTCGTCAAGTGTCGACTTGAACGACTCGATAAGCTCGGTGGGGAGCTTGCGGATGAAACCTACGGTATCAGACATCAAGAATGGCAAATTATCGAAGACAACCTTACGCACCGTAGTGTCGAGAGTTGCAAAGAGCTTATTCTCAGCGAACACCTCACTCTTAGAGAGTAGGTTCATGAGCGTAGACTTACCCACGTTGGTATATCCCACCAACGCCACACGTACCATCTGTCCTCGATTGGAGCGCTGCACAGCCATCTGACGGTCAATCTTTTTGAGATCCTCCTTGAGCTTCGATATGCGGTTACGCACGATACGGCGGTCGGTCTCAATCTCGCGCTCACCAGCACCACCACGTGTACCCGTACCACCACGCTGACGCTCGAGGTGGGTCCACAGACCTGCCAAGCGAGGCAACATATACTCATGCTGCGCCAACTCAACCTGTGTTTTAGCGTATGCTGTCTGTGCTCGCGACATGAAGATGTCGAGAATCAAACGCGTACGGTCCATAATACGGCATGGCATAACCTGCTCGATATTGCGTGTCTGCGCTGGCGAAAGCTCATCGTCAAAAATAGCCACATCTATCTCATTCTCCTTGCACCACTCGGCAATCTCCTCGAGCTTACCGGGGCCCACGTATATCTTCGATAGTGGCTGTGGCAGACGCTGAGTGAAGCGCTTTACGCTGCGGATATTTGCAGTCTCGGCCAAGAACTCAAGCTCATCGAGGTACTCGATAGCAGTCGCAGGATTTTGGCTATCGCGAATTACTGCCACAAGCACCGCGCGCGTCTCTCGCTCCTCAACCGTAGGCAATGGTTCCTCACGGCGCTGCTTTATGCTTACCTTATCCTCTTTCATCTATTACCTATACATTATATATAATAAGTAACGCACGATAACATACCCGTTCCGTGCGTTACTTGTGATACTTTATTCAACGATTGTCGTTAGTTCTGGATCGCAAACTTCACAGGCAATGTGAACGATACCTTCACAGCCTTACCACGCTGCTTACCAGGCTTCCAACCCTTCTTGAGCTTGTTAGCCTCCTCAAGAACTGCGATTGTTGCATCTG
>JAGCLX010000109.1 GCA_017646785.1 Alistipes sp. | reverse complement strand
CCCATGTAACGCTTGTCGATGCCCGACATCGCGAAGTTAGTGAACGAGCCTTGAGTATCATCGTAGAACGAGATGACCTTAGACTGGTCCTTCATCTGTGTGTAGTATGCAGAGATGCGAGCACGCACCCATGGAGTATTGAGGTTGTACGAGATGTCGGCACCGTATATCTTCTCGGTATCTATGCCTGGAGTTATCTGGTTACGTGTGCGAGCAGACACAAATGCATTGTTGAACATAGGTGCATTCTGCATGATAGTACCATTTACCTCCAAAGAGTGTGCACCCGAGAAGCGATACGACAGGTTAACCTTGCCCTTGTATGTTAGGCTATTTACCCTATCGGACTCCCCCAACGATGTCATGCCACGGTTGTCGCCAGCATTAGCGTTAAGGAAGAGACCCTTCTCCCATAGGCCCTCACGCCAGAGGCTTGAGTAGCCTACCTCGCCACCGATGTTAGCGCTGAAGCCGCCAGCAGCCACCTCGTACATAGCCCAAAGCTGACCCTCGCGCACGTGTGCATAATAGTCATAGTTGTACTTATCACCCTCCTTAACAGCCTGTGCATGGCCGTATGTGCGGTAGTACTCCATGTTGTTCTGGTAAGCCTCAGTGTTGCCACCGAAGTCGCGCTCTGCAAACTTATCAACGTCCAACCAGTAGTCACCACCAAGCAAGTCCTTGACGGTTGAGTAGTACTCTGTGCGGTTAATGCGCGCACGAACACCCGCTGTGAGCTTCGAGCCACCACGGAAAATATGGTTGAGCTGCGCTGCGAAGTTGTAGTCCAACTGGTCGGTGTGGCGCTCCTCAATCATGGCTACTGAGCGATGACCGCTGCCATAAATGGGATCTACCTCACCCATCATATTGTCCTGCATCAAGCCATCGAAGTCGATATAACCATTCCAGTTCTGAGTATACTCAACAAGCTTCATGCGGTCGGTCTCGAGGTCGACATCTGTGAATGGGAGTGCCTGGTCATTTGCCTCTGCAAAGTTGTTCAACATCATGCGACGAACAAGGCGGTCGCCATAGTATGAGGGTAACTTGCGGTAGTAGTCGGGACGTGGGTCCTCACCCTTGTACCATGTGAGTGCCGAGTAGCCATTCTTACCAAAACGGATAGATGTAGCCGCTGAGAGCGATGTATTCTCAGATATCTGCCAGTTGTAGTTTAGCATGGCGATGGGCTCGTGCAAACGGCGCACGCGTGAGTTGCGCTCCTCGCCATTCTGGAGTCCTACATTGGGGTTGTAGTAGTTGTCGCCCCAGAGGTCGTAAGCCTCCTGTGTAGATGCCTGCTGTGCACCGCGCTGTGTGGGAGCACCCATAAGGGTTGCTGCAAGACGGTGGTTGGCGTTAAACACCTTCTCGGCTGAGAAGAAGTAGCCGTAGGCGTTGTAGTATACGCCATTAACACGGCCGTTACCACCCTGGCGTGTAGAGAGTGTGAAGCCGTACGACCATCCATTATCCAACTGGCCAGATGCATAGCTAACCATGGCGCGGAAGCGATACAACTGTGTCGAGTTAACAACGCTTGCACGGAAGCCCTTGCGGAGCTGAGAGGCACGAGCATTGATGTTTGTTGTACCTGCAACACCGCCAAGACCGTAGTCCGATGCTTGAACGCCTGATGTAGACTCCTGGTTACGTGTAGCGTCGTTCAGACCGCTCCACAATGACCATGGGCCATAACCCGTAAGCGCATCGTTGAAGCGGATGCCATTGAGGTATACATCCTGATACTGTGAATCGTAACCACGCACATTAAAGCGCATCTCCGAGAAGCGATACGAGGCAATGTTGTTAAAGATATCCTTTGATGCTGACAATGCCGAGGGCATAGCCTGTGAGTCACCAGCACTCTCAACATCTGTGTCGAGTTCGGCAAACGCAGAGTCATCAACCATGGTCATGGTCGAAGGAATCATATATATGTTCTGCATGTCGTGAACAAGTTCCTTCACACGCACCATAAGTTCAAGATTTTCGAACTCATAAGCAGATAGTGTCAACTGATACTCGCCTGGCTTGAGTCCCTCGATTATAAACTCGCCATTGTCGTTGGTCGTTGTATTGATAGCCACGCCATCAATAGCCAGCGCTACCCCACTTATGGGCTCACGACTGTCGCGCGACACAACCACACCCTTCATTCCGCCCATCTGAGCGAATACACTTGCGCAAAGAAGTGTGCATAGTGTTGTTAGTAGAAGTTTCCTCATAAATTATATGTTTGTTACTTATTTTCCTATGTAGATATACACTGGGAAGTGATCACTAAATCCATTTTGGAAGTTGTTGGTCACAAATGTGCGTAGGGGGTAGCCCTTGTACTGCCCCTCCTGCTGTAGCATATAGGGGCGAGAGAAGATGTTGCCGTAGAACTTCTTGCCCTTGATGATGCGGAGCTTACCCTCCTCGGCATTGACAAGGTTCTCTGTTACGCAGATATGGTCAAACAAGTTCCACACATCCTGATATGCAAGTGTGCCAATGCCGGCGCGAAGCATCTGGTTGTAGGGGTTGAAGAAGTCACCCTTCTCGAGCTCCTTGACCTTAGCCTTTGCACCCATAACCTTTGTGATGCTGGCATCCGTAGCGTCGTCGTTGAAATCGCCCATCACGATAACCTTTGTCGCGGGGTTCTGGGCAATAAGCGAGTCCTTAATCTCTCTAATCTGCTTTGCGCAAGCATCTCGCTTAAACTGCGAAGCCTCCTTACCACCCAGACGTGATGGCCAGTGTGACACAAGGAAGTAGAAGGGTTCACCCTCGATAGTGCCCCACATAACCACAAGGTCGCGCGTGCGGAAGTTTGGCAACTCATCAACAACAAGTTTAATGTTATCCGAACCCTCAAGTTTGAATACATCCGAGCGATAGAGAAACGCGCAGTCTACGCCACGAGCATCAGGAGAGTCAAAGTGACAGATTCGATAGTTGGCACCCTTTAGCTTTGGCTGTGACACAAGATCCTCGAGCACTGTGCGGTTCTCAATCTCCGACACACCAATAACAATTGGGTAGTCCTTCTGGATAGCGGCAATGTCGAATAGCACGCGCTCCATGTTGGTGAGCTTCTTCTGATACTTAATCTCGTTCCACTGCTTTACTCCATCTGGGAGGAACTCTTCGTCGTGAGTCTCTGGGTCGTCATAGATATCAAAGAGGTTCTCAAGGTTGTAGAATACTACTGTATATGGCTTGTCCTGCGCCATACTCGATGTAACCGCTAACAGAGTTACAAATAGCATTATGACTACTCTTCTCATATAATTTTACGTATTTGATTTATCCAATAATTAATTAATACCCCACTCCGATGGCACCATGGCGCGCTTAACCTTATCCTCGATGCTATCATCAAGCATCGGGAAGAAGGTAAAACCTGTAATAGCCTCAAGCTCGGCCACCGACATGCAATCTGTATTAGTTATCGTTATATCATTGCCAGTGTTGGCATGCTCCAACCATATAACTATGGCACGCAACTGATTTGCGTCTGTTATCTCATCTATTCGTTTACCAGTATTACCCTTCTTTGTGCGTAGCAAAGCTTTATAGTAGTGAGTAGGTGTAGGGCACCTATTTCCTGAACAATCTGATGTGTGGTCGTCAATTGACGAATGGTGCTCATCACCGAAGTATGCGCCAGTGACAACATATAGTGTATCGCTACATACCATGTTGCGAACTCGACCCTCCAAAACACCCCACTTATTCTGATTGAAGTTACCCTGCTGAGGTGTCATGTTAGTAGCATAGAAGGTCTGGTCCATCATCTGCTGCGAACATTTGCGGTCAGCGGCTGGCAGCTGATGACCTCTGTCATACCATCCGTTATATGATCTATTGAGATTTGCCTGATACTTGCTATCCACCGATGGGTCGTATCCAAAGTCGCTGTTATTGCGATTGCCATCACCAACCATGTGGTCCTTATGTAGAGGGTAGGCCACCCATAACGATGCTCGCACCGAGGGGGCAAAGCAGAATGTATAGTTGCGTGCATCACTCTTATACCCCATTTCACCATAATGGCTACCATAGATATAATCCTTCTCCACCTTACACACTGGGAGCTCAGCCCACTGTCGGATGAATGCTATGCTTTTATCATAGCTATGCTGTGTGAAGCTCATCTCGCATACCCTACCATCTCCAAAGCACACCTCAATATCTGCTGCGCGCGATATTCCCGAGGCATTCTTGTCGAAGTAGATGTACACAATTTTATCCATGCTCTCCATTACGCCCTCCATGGTGCTGCTTCCCGATGAGAAGTGCGCCCAATCACCTTCCGACTGAATGGTCATTGAGTATGAAGTACCCTGTTGTGCACGTAGCACCACAGCGCAGTTCTTACTCTCGCCCCTCACCTCCTCAGTCTGCATATAGGCATTGCTCACTACCCTATCTTCAGAGACATCACCACATCCCACAACAATGACACTCATTATTGCGACTATTGTCATCATTATGGTCTTTACATCACACATATACATTAATTTATATCTTATTTTTATTGTCACTCTCGCCCCTCGGGCGGGTACTACCCCACCCGAGCATAAGCGAAAGAGTTTTGTTTAGTTGAGTGACACACCTGCCAAAATCACGCGTGTAGCACCGCTAACAGAGCTCAAAGTGATGGTTGATGTCTCTGTAAGACCTGTAAGGTTCACGCTATAGAAGTCGCTTGACTCATCAAGTGTAATTGTATAAGGAGGATTGTTTGATGCACCATCGTTAGACTTTAGCTCGATAGTAGTAACCTCGGTACCATTTACCGAAATAGCGACTTTACCAGACTTTCCCTTCCATGCAGCACCATAGAACGAGAGTGTCTTTGTGCCTGATACACCAACGCCATCTGTTGTCAAAGATCCAACCTTATCAGAAGTGCCCAACTTTATCACTTTGTATGACTCACCGTTAATAGTAGCCTGCTGCAAATATGCTTTGTTAGCCTCATCAACCTTTGTTGTGAAGAGGTTTTGTGATGCGAACTTACCCTCTGGCTCTGGTTCTGGAGCGGGAGTCTCACCAACAACGTGTGAAACATAGATTGCATTCTTACCCTGAGGAGTACCATTATAAGAAGTTCGTACAGTCTGCACGGTGATGGTATCACCTAACTTCACTCCAGACTCTGCCCAATACTTCTGTTCACCAGAGGGGCTACACAAACCATATATAAGTACCTCGTCAGTAGAATCCTTAAGGTAGAAGTTACCATACTCTGTGTTTGTTACAGATGTGATAACACCAGTAAGCTCGTAAACAGTTGCATCCTCTGCAGCTGCCAAGAATTGAGCAACTGTTGCCTTAACTACACCACCAGGGTTGGGAGTTGGATCAGGTGTAGGGTCTGGAGTAGGATCTGGATCTGGGGCGGGAGTTGTGCCAGCAGCTACAACCGAGCGAATCATTGTGTTAACATACTTGCCACCAGAGAAACCAATAGTCCAACCGCGAACATCAATCTTCTGACCATCCAATGAAGGATCTACTGTGCCGTCAATTACATATGACAATGAGCCAACTGCTGTAGAAGCACCATCAATAGTAACATTGTAGTAGTAACCATCGATTTTCAATGTACCTGTGTACTTAACATACTCGATGACAGGAGAATTGAGGTATGCATCGAATGCTGCGCCATCCATAGTCTTCTCCGCGGGATATGTATAAGTTGTTGTGCCAGTCTTTGTAAGTGTAACGGTACCACCAATCTGACGGAGACCTCCATATGTAGTAACAGTACCCTCAGCCTTAACAACGTCGCCAACGTTAACGCTTACTGCAGAACCCGCGTACGCAAGTATCTTACCGGTCTTATCCTCAAGCAACGCACCGCGGCTATACACGCCAATAACTGTAGCGTTCTCAATTACGACAGAAGTGTTATCGGCAGCAGCGATAGCCTCTGCGATAGTCATAGAACCACCAGGTGTGGGCTCAGGAGCAACATTGCCGCCATCCTCGCCCTCGATAGGCTCATCAGAGAGCTTAACGCCACAAACGATAGCACGAGCAGAAGGCATTGTGGCCTCTGCTGAAGTGAGTGCGAAGTTAGCATCTGTTGAGAACTCAATAGTTGAAGTCTCCTTAAGACCAGAGAGCTTTACAGAGTAGTGGTCTGTCTTTGCAAATGAAAGAGCTGTGTAAGGAGAGTTGCCTGTTGCGCCATTGTTAGCGACGAGCTTCTGTGACTGTGTGGCACCACCATCAACACGGTAGTACAACGTAACGTCGCCACCCTTCCAGCCTACTGCATAGAAGTTGAGATACTTGTCACCTGAAACACCTACGGCAGCTGATGTAAACTTACCAGCCTGCTTTGACTTACCCAACTTGAAGCCAGTGACAGCATTGCTACCAATTTTGGTATCACCAAGGCCGTATGCGGCATTCTCTGAATTATCCTCAGCGCACACGAATGCTGCATCAGATGCGTAGATGCCATCGGTAACAACGGGCTCATTGTTACCACCATCGCCACCGCCCTCTTCAGGGAGTGTTACCGACTGACCGCCATTGCCAATATATAGCATAACGTCATCAAGACGATATGAGCTTGCTACGTCAACAACGAACTTGATATAAAGCTTCTCAGGAACCTCTGTCAATGTAAACTCGGCAGTTGCCAAATTCCAACGACCCTCAGCAGTACCAGCAAAGGTGTACTCAATCTCCTGCCAGCCATTACCATTCTTAGAGAGGTATACGTGGAACTCAGAGTTGGTGAAGATGCTACCATTGTCCTGAGAGTACTTCTCTGAACCGAAGGTGAGCTTGTAGCCTGCCTGAGCAGCGTCCAAAGCGATGTTGTGAACCTGGAAATATGCAGACGAGCCGAAGAAGATGTTGTTCATACCTGAACCTGCATAATCCGAGTAGTCGCTGTTAGAGTTTGAGTTAGAGCGAACAGATACACCATTACCAGTGTATTTTACGTTCTCTGCAGCGGGACCTGAAGCGTTAACGAACTCGGGGAACTCGTCAATCCATGGCCATGAAGAACCAGAACCATAGGTCTTGGTTGCCTCCTTGCCATCGAAGTTATCGCCATAGATCAACTCCTCGGTTACGGGAACCTCGTTAGAAGCAGACTGAGTAACCTCAATCTTCTTTGAGCCCCACTCACCATAGGTCTTGTGCATAGCGTAAACCTTGATGGTAGCCTTGCGGATAGCACCAGTGTCGTTGGTAGCCACAGCAACTGTGATAACGCCGTCGCCGTTGCCATTCATTGGAGTTACGGTAACCCAGTCTGCATCGAGCTCACCCACCTTCCAATCGGAATTAGCGATGATCTCAACAATCTGGCTACCCTCCTGCTGAGTAAAGTTCAGAGATGTGGTAGAGACCTCCACGGTGGGATCAGCAACAACCACATCACCTACAGTCTCGCATGACGCAAAGCCGAGAGCCGAGCCCACGACCATTGCCAAGGCGAAGAAAGACTTGAAAAGCTTGTTTGCCATAATGTTTTGTTTTTAATTAGTTAAGTTATTTAATGGTTAATGTTTTTTCGTTCTTCATATCTTTGATATGACCTGCAATTTGCAAAGGTAGTATATTCTTTTGATAAACAAGAAACTTCGGTGACATTTTTCGCCCTTGCGCCTGACGATTTTAATTCTCTTGTGGAGAAATAACCACTGCTCGGTATAAATGGGCATAAAAGCCTTGTCTATTTGTTGTGAAATTAGACATTAATGCCTATATTTGCATTTGTAAATTTACAACCGATTTTATGGCAGTAGATAGAAACTTACGAAACATTGAGAGCGACAAGGAGTTCGAGGGACGCATACGCCCACAGCAACTGCAAAACTTTGCTGGTCAGGACAAAATCGTCGCTAACCTCAAGATATTCATTAAGGCGGCACTCATGCGTGGCGACTCCCTTGACCACGTCTTGCTGCACGGCCCTCCGGGACTGGGTAAGACCACCCTTGCAAATATCATCGCTAATGAGATGGGTGCACAGCTCAAGGTGACATCGGGCCCCGTGCTCGACAAGCCTGGCGACCTTGCGGGCTTGCTCACAAACCTTAACCCTGGCGATGTGCTCTTCATCGACGAGATACACCGCCTAAGCCCCATTGTCGAGGAGTATCTCTACTCGGCTATGGAGGATTACAAAATAGACATCGTCTTAGACAAGGGACCCGCGGCGCGAAGCATACAAATCGAATTAGCACCATTCACGCTTGTGGGTGCCACGACACGTAGCGGACTACTCACATCGCCCCTACGTGCGCGCTTTGGTATACAGTGCCACTTGGAATACTATGACGCATCTGTGCTGTCGGGCATCGTAAAGCGCTCGGCAGGCATCCTCGATATATCTATTGACGACGATGCAGCACTCGAGATAGCCCTACGCTCGCGTGGCACACCCCGTATTGCCAATGCCCTACTGCGCCGTGTGCGCGACTTTGCGATGGTCGAGGGCGAGGGACACATCGACGTGGAGATTACGCGCGTAGCACTCGCGGCACTCAACATCGACTCGCGCGGTCTCGACCAGATGGACAACAAGATTTTGGCTACCATTATCGAGAAGTTCAACGGTGGTCCTGTAGGTCTAAACACCGTGGCTACTGCCGTAAGCGAGGAGGCGGGAACGGTAGAGGAGGTATACGAGCCATTCCTTATTAAGGAGGGTTTCCTTAAGCGCACACCACGAGGTCGTGAGGCAACAGAGTTGGCATACAAGCACCTCGGCTACACATATAACACTACCGAAGAACAATCTCTGTTTTAATTACATAGAACACATTACCTCAATTATGAGTTTATAATAATAGCGGACACATGTCCGCTATTTTTGTATCATGGGAGCACGTCACGACATTGCGAGGGTGATGCCATACTCCGTCACTGCTAATTGGTTAAATGGAGTTCTGTCCATCCATCCATTTTCCCTATGGAATTGGATGGATGGACAACTCTTGTTCTCTCTTTTGTTCATTCATTCATTTTCATAGGAAAAATGAATGAATGAACAGCGTCTACTCCTTTTTGAGAATGTTTGATGCTGTTGACAGACTCTTGTACCCCAACAATAAAAAAATAATAGCGGACACCGAAATGTCCGCTATTACTATATAGCGCTATGCGCCCTAACATCAGAATTAGATAGCTGTTGAGATAAGGAATGTTGCAGCAACACCCAAGATAGCGTACAACTCGGGGAACGCAGCAAGGATAAGTGTCTTACCGAATACGTCGTTACCGTTACCGATAGCAGCGATACCGTTAGCACAAACCTTTGCCTGGAACAATGCTGAAGACAATGTTACGATAGCCATCAACAAACCTGCACCGAAGATACTAACAGCAGCCAACATAGACATATTCTCTACGATAAGACCGCTGACCATGAAGTAACCTACGAAGCCGTAGAGACCCTGTGAACCAGGAAGAGCCGAGAGAATCATGTAGCTACCGAAAGCGCCACCATTCTTCTTCAATGCGCCTACAGAAGCCATACCGCAACGTGCAGTACCTACAGCTGAAGCCAAACCTGATACACCGACCATGAGGGCAACGCCCAAATAAGCCAAAATTAATGCTGAATTCATAATTGTTAAATGTTTTTAAGTTGTTAATTATTATTTGTTTATTTATTCATCTTACGAATAGGCTCGAATGAGCGCTGACCCATCTCGAAGCCTGCATTCTTATAAAACTCGACAAACGTCAAACGCATAGGATGCACAAATGACGAGATTGCCGACATGAAGAGGTTGATGCCGTGACCAATGAGCAGAATGATTGACGCAGCAACGATTGGCATGATGTAGCCGTACCAAGGTGTGCCTGGAGCAATCTCGCCAGCACCCGAGAGACCCAACGCCAAAGAGTTGAACACCTGTGCCAACACACCACCCGACAAGCCGATGGCGAACAATCGGATATAGCTCAATACGTCGCTCAACAAGCCTGTGATGTTGTTGTAGGCATCCCACAAACCAGCACCGAGGTTAACGAGCGGATTGCGCTTAACGTTGTTAAGCAAGAGCATCAACACCGCACCAACGCCAAGTGCACCATAGAAGATTGGTGACGAAGCGTCGAAGCCAGGGATAGCCAAGCCAAACATGGGCAGACCCACAGCCAACGAGCCCGAGAGGAGGATGATGAACCATCCCAAGAGACCGAAGGTCGAGGTGAAGCCAAAGAGTTTAGACTTCATCCAAATGTTGATTGCCATACCCACCAAGATTTGGAATATGCCGAGTGCCAACGATATAGAGAAGAAGTCCTCCTGGAAGTTGAGCAACGCATCCTGGTGAATGGGCAAGTAATCCGAGATTGTCAAGCCAAAGAACGAGTT
>JAGCLX010000108.1 GCA_017646785.1 Alistipes sp. | reverse complement strand
CTAACTACCTTAGGAAGCAACTGCTCTGATGGAGCAAGCAAAGCCACCTTAGGCTGCTCGATACCGAGGTTGTTTGCTGTAGCGATGAGGTACTTTGCAATCTGCTTCTTCTGCTCCAATGTGGGGCAAGGAAGAACTGCTACGTCGCTAACTACCAAAAGCTTGTGGTATGCGGGAACCTCCAATACAGTAACGTGGCTCAAAACAGTGCCTGCGGGCAACAAACCCCACTCCTTGTTCAAGATACCGCGCATGTACTTGTCAGTAGGCACAACACCCTTCATCAATACGTCGTACTCACCGTTGTGAACAGCCTTAACTGCGATCTCAACAGCCTTAACATCCTCAGACTCAGGAATGATAGTGTACTGATTGATATCTACGCCTTCAGCCTCGCATGACTTCTTGATCTCCTCGGGGTCACCAACCAATGTAACCTCTGCCAAACCAGCCTTGATAGCCATATCTGTTGCGCCGATAGAGTGTGTGTCCTGACCGTATGCAACAATCATCTTCTTCTTACCACGTGCCACCGCTGCAGCAACGAGCTCATCCAAATGCTTAATCATAGTAGTTTAGATTTTATTTTAGTTTGTAATTAATATTCCCTATTAGATGATTTTTACTTTGTAAGGCGGTATGTATCCTTAGCGATTACGAGCTCCTCATCTGTGCAGATTACGGCAGCCTTTACGCGTGAACCCTCCTTTGTAATCTCGTAGTCTGTACCACGCTTACCACGGTTGCGAACCTCGTCAAACTCGATGCCCATGAACTCCATGTTGCGCAAAACGTACTCGCGAACCTCGGGTGAATTCTCGCCAACACCACCAGTGAAAATTACGAGGTCTACGCCACCCATCTCTGCAGCGTACTCGCCGACAAACTTCTTGATGCGGTTGCAGTACATGTCGCGAGCGATGATAGCGCGCTCGTTACCCTCGTCGTATGCAGCGTCGATGTCACGCATATCGCTTGATATACCTGTGATACCCTGAACACCAGACTTCTTGTTGAGCATGTTGTCGAGCTCAGCATATGACATACCCTCCTTCTGTGCAATGTAAGTAGCTGCGCTAACGTCCATAGAACCAGCGCGTGTACCCATCACAAGACCATCAAGTGGTGAGAAGCCCATAGATGTGTCGAACGACTTACCATTCTTGATAGCGGTTACTGACGCACCGTTACCGATGTGGCAAGTTACAATCTTAGAGTTCTCGAAGTCGAGGCCGAACATCTCAGCACCTACGCGACCAACAAACTTGTGGCTTGTGCCGTGGAAACCATACTTACGAACGCGATACTTCTCGTAGTACTCGTAAGGAATAGCGTACAAGTGGTTGATAGCGGGAATAGTGTGGTGGAAAGATGTGTCAAATACAGCTACCTGCTTGATGCCTGGGAGAACCTTCTCCATTGAGAGGATACCCTCGAGGTTTGCGGGGTTGTGCAAAGGAGCGATAGTGTAGAGTGACTCGATCTTAGCCTTAACCTCATCGTCAACGAGGCAGCTGTCAGTGAAGAACTCACCACCGTGTGCTACGCGGTGACCTGCAGCCTTAAGCTCGTCGAGTGACTTGATTACGCCGTGCTCGGGGTTTGTCAACGCGTCGAGAACAAGACGGATACCTGTTGTGTGGTCAGGAATTGGGCAGTGAAGCTCAAACTTATCCTTACCCTGAGGCTTGTGTGTGAGGTCACCCTCTGCCAAACCGATACGCTCTACAAGACCTTTAGCCAAGAGAGTCTGTGACTGCTCCATTACGTCGAGTACCTGATACTTAATCGACGAACTGCCGCAATTTAGAACTAGAATTACCATAGCTTTGATATGTTTATTGTTGTTAATGTATCCAAGTGTGAATGACACCAAAAGAGAGGTGCCTTGAAAATCTCAACAAAGATACGAATTTTACGATGACTTTCCAATAAAACTATGTAATTTTTTTTATTCTAATTTTTGCATGTAAAAATACCCTCCTTTTTTATGGTTACTAACATTGTCTAATTAGTCTTATTTCTTGTAGGTAAATAGAGGATATGTTGGACTATATGTCGCAATATCTGTGGTGATGGTTGATTGTGGGCGATAATAAATAACGAAAGATGCTTTTTTCTTTGAAAAAGATTTGTTATCTTTGCACGAATTATATGCGCTGCGTGCGCTTCCAATCACTAAAACTATAGAATAAGATGGCTACCGAGAAAATCAACCTTACGGCTCCTGAGGGGCCTGTCGGCATTGTTGCCGAAGATGCGCAGACAACTACCATGAATAACGAGAACGCTGCGAACGCAGATGTCGAGGTCGTAGAACAGACCATGAGTGAGGCTTTTGCTGATGAGGAGGCGGCTTTAGCTGCCGACGAAGCGGGACTCGATATGGGTGAGGCGACAAGCGAAGAGGAGGAGGCGCCCGCAGCGGGTGACGATATCTCGGGTTTGAGCGAGTCGGAGCTTGTTGCGCTGTTTGCTGCAAAGATTGAGTCGGAGCCGGTGCAGACGTTGCGTCCGGTTGTTGAGGCCATTAAGATAGCACTATACAAGCAGCACCGTGCGAAGGTGGAGGCTGAGAAACGTGCATTTGTTGAGGCGGGTGGTGACGAAGCGGCATTCATCCCTTCTGTAGACGAGGATGAGTTGCGCTTCAAGGAGCTCTTTACTGTATATCGCAACGAGCGTGATAAGCACATTGCTATGCTCGAGGCAAGCAAGGAGGAGAACCTAAAAATTAAGCTCGCCATTATCGATGAGTTGAAGGAGTTGATTAACTCTGAGGAGAATATCAACACGACGTTTGCGCGCTTTAGAGAGTTGCAGCAACGTTGGAAGGAGGCGGGTCTTGTGCCCCAGCAGAATGTAAAGGATGTGTGGGAGACCTACAACCTCTACGTGGAGAACTTCTATAACTACATAAAGATTAACCGTGAGTTGCGCGACCTCGATCTTAAGAAGAACTACGAGGCTAAGCTCGCTTTGTGTGAGCAGGCTGAGGAGTTGACTCTCGAGAGTCAGATTGTCGAGGCATTCCGCAAGTTGCAGAAGTTGCATGACGAGTGGCGTGAGACGGGCCCTGTGGCTATCGAGTTCAAGGAGGCGTTGTGGGAGCGTTTCAAGGAGGCGTCAAGCCGCATCAACAAGCGTCATCAGGAGCACTTCGAGAGCTTGAAGGCAGAGCAGATGAAGAACTTCGCCTTGAAGCAGGAGTTGTGTGAGAAGACTGAAGCGTTGCTTACCCGCGAGATACTCACTCGCAAGGATTGGAATAAGGCCTCGGAGGAGTTGCTCGAGATCCAGAAGGTGTGGAAGACTATCGGCTTTGCACCCAAGAAGGATAACAACCGCATATATGAGCGTTTCCGCAATGCGTGCGACAAGTTCTTTGAGCTTAAGCGTAACTTCTATGCTGGCGTGAAGAGTGAGATGGAACATAACCTTGCGTTGAAGCAGGAGTTGTGTGCTGCGGCTGAGGTGCTCGCAACGTCGGAGGATTGGAAGCACGCTACGGATGAACTTATCGCTCTTCAGGCGCGCTGGAAGCAGGTTGGCCCTGTGGCACGTCGCCATTCAGATGCTATCTGGAAGCGTTTTCGCGCTGCATGCGACAAGTTCTTTGAGCGCAAGTCGGCACACTTCTCGTCAGTAGATTTGGAGCACGAGGAGAACCTTAAGCTTAAGCGTGCACTCTTGGAGGAGATGAAGGCTGCGGATATCAAGGCTGGTGGTTTTGAGGCTGTCAAGGAGTTCCAGCGCCGCTGGAGTCAGATAGGTTTTGTGCCCATCAAGCAGAAGGATGCTTTGCAGAAGGAGTATAAAGCGGTTGTTGATGGCATGTTTTCGACGCTTCGTTCATCGGAGCGTGATCGCTCTATGAATCGCTTTAAGGAGCGTGTGTCGAACATGAAGGGTGGTAACCAGTTGCGTTCGGAGCGTGAGCGCCTCTACAATAAGGTTAAGCAGATGGAGCAGGATATCGCGTTGTTGGAGAACAATATCGGATTCTTCTCTAAGTCGAAGAATGCCGAGGCGTTGATTGCTGATGTGCGTGAGAAGATAGCACGTGCTAAGCGCGACATGGCAGAGCTCATCGAGAAGGTTCAGCTCATCGACCAGCAGGAGGCTAAACAGAAGTAAAACATAGAAAATAATTGTAATTTAATGAGAATATAGAGCGCATTAGTTGTGGCTTGCTATTTCTTGTGTGCTCACAAAATTTAAGGTTATGAAACTGTCTAAACCAAAGTACATTTTTGTTACCGGTGGTGTTGCCTCATCACTTGGTAAGGGTATTATCTCGGCATCTATTGCTCGTTTGTTGCAGGCACGTGGCTACTCTGTTACTATTCAGAAGCTCGACCCATATATCAACGTTGACCCCGGTACGCTTAACCCCTATGAGCATGGTGAGTGTTACGTTACCGAGGATGGTACAGAGACCGACCTCGACTTGGGTCACTATGAGCGTTTCACCTCTATCCAGACTACAAAGAACAACAACGTTACTACGGGTAAGATCTACCAGTGTGTAATTGACAAGGAGCGTAGTGGTGAGTTCTTGGGTAAGACCGTGCAGGTTATCCCCCACATCACCGATGAGATTAAGCGTCGCGTGCAGTTGTTGGGCGCTACAAAGAAGTACGATGTTATCATCACTGAGATTGGCGGTACTGTAGGAGATATTGAGTCGTTGCCTTTCATCGAGTCGGTGCGTCAGTTGCGCTACCAGCTTGGCTACCAGAATACCGTGTTGGTACACCTTACACTTATTCCATACATGGCAGCGTCGGGTGAGCTTAAGACTAAGCCCACACAGCACTCTGTTAAGGAGCTCTTGTCGTATGGTTTGCAGCCCGATGTCCTTGTATTGCGTTCGGAGCACGACCTAAGCCAGGATTTGCGTCGTAAGGTCGCACTCTTCTGTAATGTAGCCCCTGAGGCTGTCGTTCAGTCTATCGACGTTCCCACAATCTACGAGGTGCCTTTGCGCATGCACAAGCAGAACCTCGATGGCGTGCTTTTGGAGAAGCTCGGCTTGGAGGCAGATCAGCAGCCCGACCTTACCGAGTGGGAGGCATTCGTTGAGCGCATCAAGAATCCTAAGAGCGTTGTCGACATCGCTTTGGTTGGTAAGTATACTGAGTTGCCCGATGCATACAAATCTATCAGCGAGTCGTTCATCCACGCAGGTGCTGTACACGGCGTAAAGGTTAAGTTGCACTATGTAAACTCTGAGCGCCTGACTATCGACAATGTTAACGATCACCTCGGTAAGATGTCGGCTATTATGGTGGCTCCAGGCTTCGGTAACCGTGGTATCGAGGGTAAGTTTGTTGCTGTGCGCTATGCTCGTGAGAATAACGTGCCATTCTTCGGTATCTGCCTCGGTATGCAGTGCGCTGTCATCGAGTTTGCACGTAACGTACTCGGCTGGTCTGATGCAAACTCAAGCGAGATGGCACAGACAAAGCATGCTGTAATCGACCTTATGGAGGAGCAGAAGAAGGTTACGGCTAAGGGCGGTACTATGCGTCTTGGTGGCTATCCTTGCCACTTGGTTGAGGGCTCTCGCGTGCGTGAGGCGTATGGTGCAGAGAATATCGTTGAGCGTCACCGCCATCGCTATGAGTTCAACTCTGCATACCTCGCAGACTTTGAGGCTGCGGGCATGAAGGCTACGGGTCTTAACCCAGATACTGGCTTGGTGGAGGTTGTTGAGATTCCGGCTCATCGTTGGTTTGTGGGTGCTCAGTACCATCCCGAGTACCACTCTACAGCCGCAAATCCTCACCCATTGTTTGTGCGTTTTGTTGAGGAGGCCCTCAAGTATCGCGATGAGCAGTAATGGGTCGTAGACGATAATATATTATATGTATATACGTTAATAAAGACGAAAAAACTAAATTGTGCCCCGGTTGTGGGGATATGAGATGAATAAGAATACGATTATTGGTATTGTGCTGATGGTAGCCTTGTTTGTGGGCTATGGCATCTATCAGGCAAGTGAGTTGGAAAAGCAGCAGGAGATTGCTCTGGCTCAGAAACAGAAGAAGGAGGCAGAGGCTGCGTTGAAGTATGCCGAGAGTTTAGCCGAGGAGGCTATGACTGCAGAGCAGAAGGCGGAGCGCGACTCTATCAACCGTGCAAATGCTGAGTTGGCAAAGTTGAATATGCATGGTGAGACACTGCTTGCAGCGTTGAACGGCGAGTCGAAGCTCTATACTGTGGAGAACGACTTTATGTCGGTGACGTTCGATAGCAAGGGTGGTAAGATCTCGGATGTTACGCTTAAGAAGCATACCCGATATGCTGATGGTGAGCGTACGGAACTCGTTAAGATGATGGTTCCTGGATCGGCATCATTTGGCGTTGACTTACACCGTGATGGTAATAAGAACGCAATAAAGAGCAATGACTATACCTTCGATGCGAAGGTCGATACGCTTGATAATGCATACCGCGTAGCTATGAAGTTGCAGGTGGATCCTGAGGCTTATGTGGAGTATGTCTATAAGGTATATAACACTGGTGATGCCAGCCGTGACCACCTTGTTGACTTCACGCTCAATCAGCATGGCATTGACAACTATCTCAACAGTGATGATAAAATTGTCTTGCGTTGGGGTAACAAGAGCATGAAGAATGAGCGCAACTTCACAACCGAGAATATGGCTACTACCATCGCCTTCTACGAGCGCGAGGACGAAGAGGTAGAGGAGGTAGATGTAGATGGTGAGCGCGAGCAGTATAGCAATCTCGATTGGGTTGCTCTCAAGCAGCAGTACTTTACATCAGCACTGCTCGCCAAGGAGCCTATAGATGCTAACCTCGGCTTTAAGACTTCGGAGAAGGAGGGTGCCGACTTCGTGAAGAACTACGACACACGCATTATCATTCCTCATACGTCAGACAAGGAGAGCTATGAGTTTGCGTTCTACTATGGTCCTAACGACTTTACAATCATGAAGGATGTGGAGTTCGCGGGCCAGGAGACTCATCTCGAGGAGATTATTCCTATGGGTGGTTGGATTATCGGTTGGCTCAACCGCTTCCTTACTATCCCTGTTTTCCAGTGGTTGAAGAGCCATGGCTTGAGCTTCGGTCTTATTATCCTTATCCTTACAATCATGGTTAAGCTCCTCATCTTGCCATTGACATATAAGAGTTATATGTCGACAGCTAAGATGCGTGCTGTGCGTCCAGAGCTTGAGGAGATAAATAAGAAGTATACCAAGCAGGAGGATGCGATGAAGAAGCAGCAGGCAACAATGGAACTCTACCAGAAGGCTGGTATTAGCCCTATGGGTGGTTGCTTGCCTCTTCTTATCCAGATGCCTATCCTTTGGGCTATGTTCCGCTTCTTCCCTGCAAGTATCGAGTTGCGTGGCGAGAGCTTTCTATGGGCTAACGACCTATCGTCATATGATAGCGTTTTGGAGTTCGGCTTCAGTATCCCCTTCTATGGTGATCACGTGAGCCTCTTTGCGCTTTTGATGACCCTCTCGCTCTTCGGTTACTCATTCATGACATACAAGCAGCAGGCGGCAACAACAGCAGGTCAGCCAGGTGCCGGCATGATGAAGTTTATGATGGTGTACTTCATGCCTTTGATGATGCTCTGCGTGATGAATAGCTTCTCGTCAGGTCTTTGCTACTACTACTTCCTATCGCAGATCTTCACCATGATTATCATGTTTGCTATCCGTCGATCAGTTAATGATGAGAAGGTGCGTGAGCGTCTTTTGGCACACGCTTCGAAGCCTCGCAAGAAGTCTAAGTTCCAGGAGCGTTACGAGGAGGCTTTGCGTCAGCAGCAGGAGCAGCTTAATCGTGAGCAGCGCCGCATGAAGAGATAATTTCGTACGATAAGGCAGCATCTGCTGCCGCTAACAAAAGTGCCGTCAATGGGACGTACGCCAAGTACTACCCATCGACGGCATTTTTGTCGAGCGTTGTATCTACTACCTTCTCCTACGAAATTTTATCTCTCATGCTAAGCCGTAATTAGCCGACCACACTAATAAAACTCTATCGTGCTGGAGGTGTGTATCAGTAGCGCTAGGATTGCCTAATTTACTCCTCAATCTCTGCGGCGCAGTAGGCTGCGACGTTGGCGATGTTGGCAATGGCGCGGCACTCGTTAATCGTTACACGAATGCGCTCCGCTTCACATTCCTCAAAGCGTAATAACCTCTTGTAGCCTATCGTTGTACCTTCGGCCACTACGCGCCATGCACCATCGATATATGCCTCCACGGTGAACCGCTCCACACGCTGACCACGGCATATATCCTCCTGTAGAAGTAGAGTGTTAATCCTATGCCCCTTTTGTACCATGTATTCGTGGCTATCGCCAGCCTTAGCATGCCATGTGTTTACTTTGTCGGCAATCATGCTCTTAGAGAAATTCTCGGTGATGTAGTCACCAAAAGCCTCAATGCGCTGAGCATCTATCTCGTGTATCAAGCCACGTCTATCGGGTGGAACGTTTAGCAACAACACCGAGTTGCGACCAACCGAAGTGTAGTATATATCCACAAGGTTCTTAAGCGTGCGCACCTCGTCGTTTTGCCACTCATGGTAGAACCATCCTGGGCGGATTGATACATCGACCTCCGAGGGGTACCAGTGTACTCCGTTGGCCCTTGTAATCAGCTCTCTGCTGCCCAAGTCTGACGACATCTCCTCAAGACCAAGGAGCGCATTTTTCTCTGGACCACCGCTGTGTGATAGGGGTGTGTAGGGTGTTGCGCTCCACTCGGTCTCTCTACCGCGGCCACCCTCGTTGCCTACCCAGCGTATATCGTCACCCATAATTGCCGTCACGGCATCGGGTTGAAGCGTGTTTACCGTAGCAAGGATGCTATCCCAGTCGTACTCCTGGCGCTTGCCATTAGGCCCCTCGCCACATGCACCATCAAACCACACCTCGTCAACCTTGCCGTAGTTGGTGAGCAACTCCGTAAGCTGAGCGATGAAAAAGGCGTTATAGGCGGGTGAGTCGCCATACGATTTGGCGTTGCGGTCCCATGGAGAGAGGTAGAAGCCGAACTTCATGCCATGCTTGCGACATGCATCGCTCAACTCGCGTACTACATCGCCTTTGCCATCGCGCCAGGGGGAGTTAACGACGGAGTGCTCGGTAGTCTTTGTGGGCCACAAGCAGAAGCCATCGTGATGTTTGGCTGTGAGTATCACCATCTTGAAACCGCCCTTTTGGAGCGTTGTCACCCACTGCTCGCAGTCTAACTCCGTGGGGTTGAACAGCGTGGGATCTTCATTGCCCTCGCCCCATTCTCTATCGGTGAATGTGTTGATGCCGAAGTGAATAAAGGCCGTTAGCTCTAACATCTGCCAAGCCAACTGCTTCTCCGAGGGGACAACGCGGGCTGCTATGTCTATCTTCTGCTCGGGTGTAGCTCCTTCAGGAAATGTGATGTGTTGGGTGTAAAGCACCTCCTTTGTCTGTGTGCAGCACAGAAGTAGAGGCGCCAGGATGGCTGTTAGTAGTCGTTTCATGGTATAGATATTTGAATAATGCCCCTAAAGAACGAGCCTTTAGGGGCATTATGCCTAACATATATATGCTTACTTCATCTCTGCAAAATGCTTGTAGAAGTATGGGATTGTCTCCAAGCCCTTGTCGAACTGGTCAAGACCATAGCTCTCGTTGGGAGAGTGGATGGCATCCTTCGACAGACCGAAGCCCAACAAGATAGACTTAATGCCGAGGATGTTCTCGAAGCCCGAGATGATAGGAATAGAACCACCAGAGTAGAATGGCAATGGCTTAACACCAAATGTAGCCTCCACAGCCTTCTCTGCAGCCTGGTATGCTGGCATGTCGGTGGGCGATACGTATGGTGCACCACCATGCAAGAACTCTACCTTAACCTTCACGCTCTTAGGTGCGATGCGGCGGAAGTGCTTCTCGAAGAGCTTAGCAATCTTCTTGAAGTCCTGGTTGGGAACAAGACGCATAGATATCTTTGCGTATGCCTTTGATGGGATTACGGTCTTTGTACCCTCGCCAGTGTAGCCACTCCAGATGCCGTTTACGTCGAGCGATGGGCGGATGCCTGTGCGCTCCAATGTTGTGTAGTCAACCTCGCCAGCTACGTCACCAAGGTCGAGAGCCTTCTTGTACTCGTCGAGTGAGAATGGTGCCTTGTTCATAGCCTTGCGCTCAGCATCGGTGAGGATGCGTACGTCGTCGTAGAAGCCGGGGATAGTGACGCGACCGAACTCGTCGGTGAGCGACGCTACGAGCTTAGCAAGTACGTTTGCGGGGTTAGCAACAGCGCCACCGAACAAGCCTGAGTGCAAGTCCTTATCGGGGCCTGTAACCTCCACCTGCATATATGTCAAACCGCGCAAGCCCGCAGTGATGGTGGGGCAGTCCATGCCCAACATAGAGGTGTCAGACACAAGGATGATATCTGCCTTGAGCATCTTCTTATTGTCGGCGCAGAACTTGTAGAGGCTGGGAGAGCCAATCTCCTCCTCACCCTCGAGCATGAACTTAACGTTGCAGGGGAGCGAGTCTGTAGCTACCATAGCCTCAAAAGCCTTGGCGTGCATAAAGAGCTGACCCTTGTCGTCGTCAGCACCACGGCACCAGATACGGCCATCCTTAATCTCTGGTTCGAAGGGGTTGGTCTTCCACTCGTCGATAGGATCCTCGGGCATAACGTCGTAGTGGCCATACACAAGAACGGTCTTTGCCTTGGGGTCGATAATCTTCTCGGCATATACTACGGGGTTACCCTCTGTGGGCATCACCTCAGCACGGTCGGCGCCCGCCTTAACGAGCGATGCTGCAAGCCACTCGGCGCAACGTACCATATCCTCCTTGTGGAGTGTGGGCTGTGCGCTGATTGATGGTATGCGAAGTAGGTCGAAGAGCTCCTCCAAGAAGTGCTCACGATTTTGCTTGATGTAGTCGTGTACTTGTTTCATAATAAATTAGGTATATTTTAGATTGTTTAATATGTTTTTATGCCTTGCAAATTTGTTCTATTTCGGAAATGAAGCGCTTAGCTAATGCGTCAGCCTCAGCCATTGTTTTAGCCTCGGTGTAGACGCGGATAATGGGCTCGGTGTTCGACTTGCGAAGGTGTACCCAGTTCTCGGCAAAGTCAATCTTTACACCGTCAATATCGTTGACTCTTTCGTTTGAGTATCTGTTCTTTATGGTTTCAAGGATGAGGTCTACATTAATCTCGGGTGTAAGCTCAATCTTGTTCTTCGAAGCGAAGTATGCAGGGTATGTCTTGCGTAGCTCAGACATGGTCATGTCGAGGCTTGCAAAATAGGTCAAAAAGAGAGCAACACCCACCAAAGCATCACGGCCATAATGTAACTCGGGATAGATGACACCACCATTACCCTCGCCACCGATAACGGCGCCCGTCTCCTTCATCTTCTTCACCACATTTACTTCGCCAACAGCTGCTGCTGCGTATGTGCAACCCTCATATCGTGAGGTTACGTCGCTCAAGGCGCGTGACGACGAAAGGTTCGATACGGTGTTACCCTTAGTGTGCTTCAAGATATAGTCGGCAACAGCTACCAGTGTGTACTCCTCAACAAACATCTCGCCATTCTCCATGACGAATGCCAAGCGGTCAACGTCGGGGTCAACAACGATACCCATGTCGGCACCCTCCTTGCGTATAACCTCCGAAATCTCGGTTAGGTTCTCGGGTAGTGGCTCGGGGTTATGTGCAAACTCGCCTGTGGGGTCGCAGTTGAGTTCAACCACCTCGCAGCCCAACTCCTTTAATAGCTTTGGAATGACAACACCACCAATAGAGTTTACTGCGTCAACCACAACCTTGAACTTGCGCTGGCGCACAGCCTCCGCATTTACGAGTGGCAGAGCCAACACCTGCTCGATGTGCTTAGCGTTAAAGTCATCGCGGCGGATAACCTTGCCGATGTGGTCGATGGTGGGGTAGTCCCACTCCATCTCCTCGGCCATTGCGAGCACCTCCTTGCCCTCAGCATCGTCGAGGAACTCGCCACGCTCGTTGAGGAGCTTGAGGGCATTCCACTGGCGGGGGTTGTGTGATGCAGTGATGATGATACCACCGTCAGCCTTATAGGTTATTACAGCCATCTCGGTGCCGGGAGTTGTGCAAAGTCCCACGTTGATAACGTCGACACCGCAGCCAAGCAGTGTGCCCTCAACCAGAGAGTCGACCATTGAGCCAGAGATGCGGGCATCACGTCCTACGACAATGGTAATTCGTTTGTCGGGGTTCTTCGCCTTGATAAGGCGAGAGTATGCAGTTGTAAACTTGACGATGTCGATAGGTGTGAGGTTGTCAGCGGGGCAGCCGCCAATGGTACCTCGTATGCCTGAGATAGATTTTATTAGAGTCATATATAACAGTTTTATAATTGTCTTAAAAACTAAAAAATCGGTAAAAGATTTTGCTATTTCCTACAAAATTATTAATTTTACGCGAATATTAAAAATAAATTGAGGATAAATTATTTTGAGATATGAGAACAATACCATCTTCTGAACTGATAATCAATGGTGATGGCTCAATTTTCCATCTTCATCTCAAGCCTGAGCAGTTGGCCGATATCGTTATCCTCGTGGGTGATCCAGGTCGTGTTGCTATGATTGCTGAGTACTTCGAGAGCAAGGAGTGTGAGGTGGCAAATCGAGAGTTCCTCACAGTGACAGGTACCTACAAAGGTAAGCGTATGACGGTGATGTCTACGGGTATTGGTATTGGAAATATCGACATCTCGGTGACTGAGTTGGATGCGTTGGCAAATGTCGACTTCGAGACCCGTCAGGCTAAGGAGGAGTTTCGTCAGTTGACCCTCGTGCGACTCGGTACATCGGGCGCTATCCAGCAGGATATCGAGGTGGGTGAGGTTGTCTTCTCTCGCACATCGCTCGGCTTCGATGGCCTCCTCTCATACTATGCAGGTCGCGACGGCGTGTGTGACCTCGACCTCGAGGCTGCCTTCTCGGAGCATACAGCGTGGGATAAGAAGCTCCCCGCTCCCTACTTCGTGAATGCGCACAAAGACCTCTTTGAGCTCTTCAAGGACTCTACACGTGAGGGTATCACCATCGCAGCGCCAGGCTTCTATGCACCACAGGGTCGCTGGGTACGTCTTCAGCCCCATGACCTCAAGCTCAACGAGAAGATTGAGTCGTTCCGCTTTGGCGAGCGTCGCATCACAAACTTCGAGATGGAGGGCTCGGCACTTGCAGGTCTTGCATCGCTTATGGGTCACCGTGCGGCAACCATCTGCACAATCATTGCGCAGCGCGTGGTGAAGGATGCTTGCACCGACTACAAGCCCTTTGTGCGTCGTATGATTGAGATGGCGCTTGATAAGTTGGCCTCGTTATAATAAACTGCCTCCACAATACTTAACTATATTAGTTGGATAATAAATTGAATATCAAAAAAATTAAATAAAAATATACAGACACTATGAAATTTACAGTATCAAGCTCATCATTGCTGTCGTTGCTCGCAACAACTGGTAAGGTTATTAGCAACAAGAACACACTCCCCATCCTCGACTACTTCCTCATGGAGCTTAAGGGCGAGGAGCTCACCGTTACAACATCCGACCTCGAGACCACAATCATTGGTCACCTCAAGGTTGAGAGCGTGGAGCGTGAGGGTGTCATCGCAGCCCCTGCAAAGCTGATGCTCGACTCACTTAAGGAGTTCCCCGAGATGCCTCTTGAGTTCGATGTTAACGACTCTACATGGGAGATTAAGGTTAAGTGGGCAAGTGGCTCGCTCTCTATTCCTGGTGCTAGCGCAGTGAGCTATCCTGCAGTGCCCACTATCGGCGCAGAGTGCAAGGATATCCTCCTCGATGTGGATATGCTCATCGCGGGTATCAACAAGACAATCTTCGCTACAGCTGACGACGAGCTTCGTCCTGTGATGAACGGCGTATACTTCAACTTCGAGCAGGGTAAGCTCACCTTCGTGGCTACAGATGCTCACAAGCTCGTGCGCTCAATGGTTGAGTGTCCCGACGTAGACTTCAACGCATCGTTCATCCTCCCCAAGAAGCCAGCAAACCTTCTCAAGGGCGTATTGCTCAAGGAGGAGGAGCCCATCCGCGTGATGTTCGACGCTAAGAATGTTACATTTGAGCTTAAGAACCACAAGCTCGTATGTCGTCTTATCGAGGGCAACTACCCCAACTACAATGCTGTTATCCCATCAGCAAACCCCAACAAGGTGCTTGTTGACCGCGTGGAGCTCTTGAATGGTATCAAGCGTGTGGCTGTATGTTCTAACCCCACAACAAACCTCATCCGCATGGATATCGCAGGTAACCACATCAGCCTCGCAGCACAGGATATCGACTTCTCAGTATCTGCAAACGAGACTATCACTTGCAGCTACGATGGCAACCCCGTAACCATCGGCTTCAAGTCGACATTCCTCGTTGAGATCCTCTCTAACATCGATACCCCAACCGTTATGATTGAGCTTGCTGACTCTACACGTGCAGGCGTGTTCAAGCCCGTGTACGACGATAAGCGCGCAAGCGAGGTATTGATGCTTCTTATGCCGATGATGATCAACGCATAAATTTCTTGTGATAAGGGGTCGATTGCGGCCCCTAACTAAAATTTCAGCAATGGGACGTACTTCAAGTACTACCCATCGCTGAAATTTTCGCCGAGTGTTGCACTCGGCACCCTTCTGACAAGAAATTTGGGTGCTGCCCATCGCTGAAAATTTTGCTGATTAGGAGCCCTAAAATAAGACCCATGGTGGAATAAAATCCCGAACAACAATGAATCTAAAACTTAAGCGACCCATAATATTCTTTGACCTCGAAACAACGGGTGTCGACACGGCGAATGACCGCATAGTGGAGATATCACTCGTCAAGATTGAGGTAAATGGCGATAAGCAGGTTAAGACACGTCGCATAAATCCAGAGATGCCCATACCTGCGGAGGCAACGGCTGTGCATGGCATCACGGATGAGGATGTGAAGGATGAGCCAACATTCAAGCAGATAGCTAAGTCGTTGGCGCAGTTTATCGAGGGGTGTGACTTCGGTGGCTTCAACTCCAATCGTTTCGACTTGCCAATGCTTGTCGAGGAGTTCATGCGTGCGGGGGTCGACGTGGACTTCCGCAAGCGTAAGTTCATAGATGTGCAAAACATATTCCACAAGAAGGAGCAGCGCACGCTTGTGGCGGCGTACAAGTTCTACTGCGATAAGGATCTTGACAATGCCCATTCGGCCGAGGCCGACACCCTGGCGACATACGAGGTGCTTGAGGCGCAGATTGAGCGTTATGGCGACATTGGCAGCACGGTGGAGGAGCTTGCGGCGTTCTCCACACACAATGAGGTGGTAGATTTTGCAGGCCGCATAGCCCTTAACGAGAAGGGTGAGGAGGTATTCACGTTTGGTAAGTACAAGGGACGCAAGGTGGAGGATGTATTCCGTGCAGAGCCAAGTTACTACTCGTGGATGATGCAGGGCGACTTCCCCCTATACACTAAGAAGGTGATAACAGAGATACGCCTACGAATCAAATAACCCATGTGGGGCGTTAAACAATAACTATGGTTATGAAACAGCTACGACTCATAATTGCAGTGCTTGCATTGATGGCTACGACTGTGGCGATGGCAACAGAGCCCTCGAAGGTCACGGTTAAGTATCAAGGCAAGAAGTATTATGTGCATAAGGTTGTGGAGAATGATACCCTATACTCACTCTCTAAGGCCTATGGCGTGAGTCAAGATGCCATCAAGGAGGTGAATGAGTTGCAGGGTGATGACATCAAGCAGGGTGAGTCTATTTACATCCCATTTGCTGACGAGCCTCGTAGTGAGGGTAAGCGTAAGAACAAGCAGCCTAAGCATGTCAATGTAGAGGGCGAGCATATAGTGCGCCCAGGTGAAACGCTATACTCTTTGTCGCGTACGTTTAAACTCTCGGAGGAGGAGCTGCTTAAGTTGAATGGCCTGAGTGATCATACCGATATCAAGGCGGGTATGACATTGCGCGTGGCTGCTGCCAAGCTCGAGGATGGTGACGATGGAGGTAGGCTGTTTAGTCGCCACGATGACGAGCAGAAGGAGGCCGAAGCAGAGGTCAATGTCGAGGTGGTGGAGGCTATAGAGGCTACGGAGGAGGTGGCGCAGGTGTTCGAGGAGGTGAGCAGTTCTCACTTTGCTGTTGTTCCAGCTAACGCAGTGCTGCGTGTAACCCTTTTGTTGCCCTTCCATGTGCGTGGCGAGGCAAAGGATAACATCGTGGACTTCTACCGCGGTGTGCTCCTCGGACTGGAGGATCTCAAGGCGAAGGGTCGCTCGATAGAGTTGACCGTGCTCGACACGGAGCGTAGCGTGGAGCGTATAAATGATATGATAGCCTTCGGTGAGCTCGATACACAGCTAATCATAGGACCTGTCTATGGTGATGAGTTTGCACCATTGCTCAGCTATGCTGAGAGTCGCAATATACCAGTGGTGTCGCCGCTGCAAAATGTGGAGTATGACAGCCCCGTGCTCTTCAATATGCCGCCATCAAAGACCATAGAGGGCTCTCCCGTAGTCAATATGCTTGATGGCAGCCGCGAGGTGGTGATGATATACGCCTCGAAGAATGACGTTGCCTTTATCAACGATGTGCGCTCTACGGCGACGCACACGCGTGAGTTGGCGCTTAACTTCGCCTTCGACCGAGGCTCGTTCTTCTATAAGCGCAATGCCGATGGCTCGAGTGGCGAGGAGGTAATCCTCGAGGACTTGATGCGTGAGAAGAGTAGTAAGGTGTTCCTCGTTATGGCTTCGTCGGCAACAGACGTAGATCGCATACTCACCACACTGTCGTCGACACGATCGTCGCTCCGTGGTCGTGGATTTACCTATGGCGACTATGTTGTCATTGGCAGCCGCGACTGGATGAAGATGACAAACATCGACAGCGACATATTCTTCCATAACGATGTGCACTTCATCGTTCCATACTATGCAAACCGTATAGATGAGGCTGTGCGCCTCTTTGACGGTCGCTATGTGGCGAGCTTCAGCTCTCTGCCCTCGCGTACCTCGTATCGTGGCTACGACGCTGCCATTATCTTCTGCAACATGATGTATGATGGCTTGGATAGTGTGCTTGGTGTGAAGCTGACGCCGCTGACTACTCCATATAAGTTTGAGTATAGTGATGGCGCTTATGAGAATACCAACTGGGTGCTTCAGCACTATCGCCACGACTCTAAAATTGTTGTTGAGTAACATATTTCGTTGTAACAGATGGCAAGTAACAACATAACATCTCCCATCCCCGAGAAGACCATTGAGCGTTTGAGTGAGTATCGCCGCACGCTGCTGAAGTGTCATGCTCAGGGTATCACGCATATCTTCTCTCACGTCTTGGCTGGCATGCATGGCATTACGGCTGTGCAGGTGCGTCGTGACCTTATGCTTATAGGCTTTTCGAGCGACACGAAGAAGGGCTATGACGTGAAGGTGCTTATCGACTTTATCACCAACATCCTATATAGTGAGCAGCCAATGAACATGGCTATCATCGGTATGGGTCACCTCGGTCAGGCTGTGACCAAGTACTTTAACGGCAAGGGTCTTAAGTTGCGTATCACCGCGGCATTTGATGTCGACCCTAACAAGGTGGGTACGACCATAGACAACATCCCCTGCTATCATATTGATGAGTTTGAGGAGAGGGTAGATGAGTTGGATATAAGCATTGCCATCGTGTCGCTACCCACATCGCAGGCCGCTTCATTGGTATTGCCAATTATCAATGCGGGTATCAAGGGTGTCTTGAACTTTACCTCAGCACCGCTCAACTTCCCACAGGGTATTGTCGTGGAGAACTACGATATCACGACTCTCTTGGAGAAGGTCGCCTACTTTGTTAAGGTTACAGAGGAGAGCAATAACTAAGCTATATGTTGCAGTACGGCTTCGATATCGCTGATATGCCACGTCGCTCGGTGGTCACCATAGGCTCGTTCGATGGTGTTCATCAGGGACATCGTGTACTTTTGAAGCACCTGAAAGCGATGGCAAAGAGGCTGGATGCCGAGAGTGTTGTTGTCACCTTCGATCCACACCCACGTATCGCTATGGGGCGTGCTGAGGGCATGAAGCTGCTCACAACCATAGAGGAGCGTGCCAGATTACTGCAGGAGGTGGGCATCGACCGTATGGTGGTTGCGCACTTCGATGATAAGTTCCGTAGCCAGCCCTATGAGTGCTTTGTGCGCAATATGCTTATCGAGCGCCTCGGTATGGTGGGTATGATCGTGGGGTATAACCACCGCCTTGGTCGTGGTAGTGAGGGTAACTTCGATAAGTTGCAGCCGCTTGCTGCGGAGTGTGGCTTCGAGCTGGAGTGCGTGGCACAACATAGGGAGATGGGTGATGAGAAGGTCAGCTCTACTGTGGTGCGCAATGTTATTGCCGAGGGCGATATGGAGCATGCTGCACGCCTCTTGGGTGCACGCTATATGCTCTCTGGTGTTGCTAAGAATGGCGTTATGGCTGATGTTGACGAGTATAAGATGTTGCCTCCGTCTGGTGAGTATGCGTGTAGCGTGGATTGCGCTGATGTCACAGCAGCTACAACAATCAAAATATGTGGCCGCACTGCTACAATCGCTACACCTGTTAGCGGTCCAGTTATCGTGATTTTTTAATTCCACATGTGTGGTATCTAGAATCATATAATAATGAAGAGATTTGTTATATTACTTTTTGCATTGGTTATATCCTCTATAACTGTCGTAGCACAAGAGTATGAAATTATTTTTGCGCTAAGTAAAGATGTTCTATATACAGACCATAATGGAGATTATTTCACTCGTAGGTCATGGATAAAGAAATATGGCAGGAAAGATTTTAAGAGGAATTTTCCCTATCCAAATAACTATAATCACGTCGTTGAGCAATGGTACACTCGTTCAGATTTCCGTGAAACGTTTAAGACTGTTGTTGGTGGAGATATAGAATGGTCACGAGTTTTTGAGTCATGTCTTTCGATGGATGTTCTTAAGCGTGAGGCAATTAGTAACTTGGACAATGTCACATATGAGGATCATGAGAGTATTTCAGGAGTAATTGTTGATAGAAGTTTTATTCCTGATAATAATGGTAGATTATTGGGTTTAGGTTCTTATTTGTGGAGCGCTAATGTTACTTATGAGTTCCGTGAAGGAAGATATAAAGTTACGCTTTCTAATGTAGAGTGTATGTCTACAACTACAACTACGACAAGCAAAAAATATTATTCAAGTCGTTATAGTATTGGATATAGCGTATCTACTCATGAAGGTAATCAGGTTTGGCCGTTGGCTAACATAATGTATAATGATGGCAATATAGATTTTAATGAGTGGTGGTGTATGATAACAAACCTATTTGATAGAAACTTTACTGCCGGGGTGATATTGTCATTGTATGAAATCGAGGAAGAAAATGATTGGTAATATGAGGCTTATAGCAAACTCTTTTGTTGCTGTATTTGTTGCAGTTGCTGTGCTTGTTGGTGGAGGGGCGTCGGCGCAGTCGCTGTCGGAGTCGACAACATGGCATTGGGATGGTGGTACTATCGTCATAGATACGCCCGAGCGCCCCGAGGGTCAAGAGCATGTCGTGGGCCTTGCGGTAGAGCCCATCGAGACGTTGCGCGTAGGCTTTGTAGGTCTTGGTATGCGTGGTCCATGGGCCGTGATGCGCTTTGTGCATATCCCTGGCGTTGAGGTTGTTGCTCTGTGTGACTATGAGCGTGAACGTGCCGAGGAGTGCCAGCATTTTCTGCGTGAGGTAGGTATGATGCCAGCAGAGGTGTATCATGGTGAGCATGGCTATGAGGCATTGTGCGAGCGTGAGGACATAGACCTCGTCTACATCGCAACTGACTGGAATCACCACTATCCCGTGGCTAAGTATGCTATGGAGCATGGTAAGCATGTGGCTATAGAGGTGCCCTCAGCAATGAACCTTGAGCAGTGTTGGAGTCTTATCGACTTGGCGGAGAGTAAGCGTCTACACTGCTTTATACTTGAGAATTGCTGCTATGACTACTACGAGCTCACGGCACTCAATATGGCACAGCAGGGACTCTTTGGTGAGATTGTGCGTGCCGAGGGTGCATATATCCACACGCTCGACATCTATTGGGACTCATATTGGCACGACCCCAACGACAATGATGCTGACGGCCTTAACTGGCGCCTTAAGTACAACATGGAGAATCGCGGTGACCTATATGCTACGCATGGCCTCGGCCCCGTTGCGCAGTGCATGAATATACACCGCGGTGACCGCTTCACTACGTTGGTAGCGATGGATACGGAGAGCTTCGTGGGTAAGGAGCTGGTTGAGAGTCGCACGGGAGAGGAGTGTGCAGAGTTCCGTAATGGCGACCACACGACGACACTCATGCGTACGGCACGTGGTAAGGTGGTGGAGATTCAGCATAATGTGATGACCCCGCAGCCCTATAATCGTCTATTTAAGCTCACCGGCACAAAGGGATATGCTACGAAGTATCCTACGCCCGAGTTTGCTCTCTCTCCCGAGGGACTTAAGAGTGCGGGTGCGCCACAGATGGATAACCTCAATGCCCACGGCTTTGTGACTGCGGAGCAGCGCGCGATGCTTATGGAGGCGTATCGCCACCCATTGATTGAGCAGTTTGGTGAGTTGGGTCGCGAGATGGGACATGGTGGCATGGACTATATCATGGATGCTCGCCTTGTCTACTGCTTGCAGAATGGCCTGCCACTCGATATGGATGTCTACGATATGGCGGAGTGGTGCTGCCTGGCTGAGCTCGGCTCGCTCTCGATGGATAACAACTGCGCCGCTGTTGCCTTCCCCGACTTTACGCGTGGCCACTGGAACGATGTCCAGGGCTATCGACATGCCTACTCAGATAACGAAGCCGCTGTGGCTGCTAAGGCTGAGGCATATACCTTGGCACAGAGAGAGGTGACTGCAACCATGAAACTTTGGGAGCTGTATGGTGCTGTGGCTGAGGCGCGTACGAAGGGTGATGCCAAGGCTGAGGTTAAGGCACAACGACGCCTCGACGCAGCAAAGACTGCCGCGCGCAAGACCATTTCAGAAAAGATAAAGTAGGGAATTACTCCAAGCCCTCAAGATACCAACGCACGGTGCGACGAAGACCCTCATTGAACTCCATGGCGGGCTTCCAACCCAAGTCGCGCTGTAGCTTCGTGGAGTCTATGGCGTAGCGTCAATCTTGGATATTGCTGCCTACGCGTACTATTTATCGCTTGCACTCATTAACATTTGAGGATATGATAACACCTCGAAGAATTAGTCAAGACAGACTAAAGTATATTTACGAAAGTGCTCAGGCTCGAATGGAATACAACGCCGAGAGTGCAGTGAAAGCCACTGATATAGTGAATAAACATTCATGCTTCACTTCGGAGAAAGATGCCTTGGATTTTGCTATCGAGCAAATGAGAAATAAGGAGTACGCTTTCTATCAATTTTGGGCTAAGATAGAAAAAGATGAAAATGGTGTTTATATACTAACTAATTGGTGGTTGTCAACTGACGATATCGAGGTATTAGAGTCTGCGGAATATATAGGCATGATACAGCTATATGATGGGTCAAGGATATTGAGTATTATAGATGCTGATGTCCCTACAGATAATGTTATTGCCTACTACTAAACAAGAATAGCCTGCGAAACAGCAGACTATTTCTATTAGCGTTTTACTACGATAATAGACCTGTTCTATATAACCTATATGGATGATATAAGGATATGAGTCGCATTATATTCCATCGTACTCAGGTGTAAACCATAGGTGTTTTTGTGATTGTCAAATGTTAATTCCCGATGATTTAAGTATTACATAATAAAAGGATTTGTCCCTTATTGTAACGACAACATAAAAAAGGATTATTGTATACGGTTAAGTGTCTTATATATAACGATATATGTGTAGTAGTGGATTTGTGTAATGAAAAAAAATAATAAATTTTGCGAAAAAAGTTTGCAGATAAGAAAAAAGTGTATATCTTTGCACTCGCTTAGGGAAAGTTAAGCACAAAAATGATGGTGCCATAGCTCAGTTGGTAGAGCAAAGG
>JAGCLX010000107.1 GCA_017646785.1 Alistipes sp. | reverse complement strand
GAGGAGAGCGATGTGCTCACCTTCCGCCAGAACCACGACGTTTCGGCATGGCAGGTGCGTAATATCAACAAACAATTGTAAAACTAACACCATTACACTAAACCGTAATTATGCAGAAATTCAAATTCAATATTAATGGCAAGAGCTACGAGGCCATTGTTGAGGAGACAGAGCGCAACACAGCTCGTGTCGAGCTTAATGGTAAGAGCTACACCGTACAGGTTGAGAAGGAGGAGGCTATCGTATCTCCTAAGATTGCAGCCGTTAAGCCTTCACAGTCTGGTGGCGACTTCGTAGATGTCCCCGAGCAGGTTATCTCTGGCAACGCTGGTTCTATCAAGTCACCACTTCCAGGCAACGTATCTAAGATTAAGGTGCAGGAGGGTCAGGCAGTTAAGGCTGGCGAGGTTCTCATGACTCTTGAGGCTATGAAGATGGAGAACGAGATCATGGCTCCCGCAGCTGGTACAGTTAAGAAGATCTACGTTACTGAGGGTAAGGCAGTTCAGCAGGGTGAGGCTCTTATCGACCTTGCATAGTTTTAACTCTTTAATTATTAATGTAATATGAAGAGTGTAAAATTCTATTTTTCATTGCTCATCTCGGCTGTGATGCTAGCAGTTGCTACTCCTGCTAATGCTCAGGAGGTTGTCGTTGACGACGCAGTAGCTGTTGAGTGTTGTGCTGCTGAGGTTGCTACCGACGAGTGCTGTGCTGAGTGCTGTGCTGAGGAGGTAGTGGCTGTTGAGGAGGTTGCTATCGAGGCTGAGCCCGAGGTAGCAGCTGTTGGTGGCTCTGAGGGTCGTGACAATAGCGACATTGATAAGGAGTTCAGCGTTGGTAAGGCTGTTGGTGACTTCATCGGTCAGGCAGGCTTCAAGGGTCTTATGGACGACTGGCGCTATGGTGTGATGCTTCTCGTATCGTTCGTATTGCTCTACTTGGCAATTGTTAAGAAGTTCGAGCCATTGCTCCTTATGCCTATCGCATTCGGTATGCTTTTGACTAACTTGCCTGGTGCTGGTATGTTCCATGCAGAGCTCTTCGCGGGTGGTCATGTACACTGGGCGGACTTTGCTGCTGGCTCTGGTGCTGGCCTCTTGGACTACCTCTACCTCGGTGTTAAGCTCGGTATCTACCCCTGCTTGATCTTCATCGGCGTAGGTGCTATGACAGACTTCGGTCCACTCATTGCTAACCCTAAGAGCTTGCTTTTGGGTGCTGCAGCTCAGATCGGTATCTTCGCAACATTCCTTGGTGCGTTGGCTTTGGGCTTCAACTACTGGGAGTCAGGTTCTATTGGTATCATTGGTGGTGCTGATGGTCCAACGGCTATCTACCTCACATCGAAGCTTGCTCCCCACTTGCTTGGTCCTATCGCCGTGGCTGCATACTCTTACATGGCACTTGTGCCCGTTATCCAGCCACCTATCATGAAGCTCTTGACTACAAAGAAGGAGCGCATGATCGAGATGAAGCAGCTTCGCACTGTGTCACAGCGCGAGAAGATTGTGTTCCCCATCGTTATCACCGTTATCATCGCCATCCTCTTGCCCTCTGCAGCACCACTTATCGGCTGCTTGATGTTGGGTAACCTTATGAAGGAGTGCGGTGTCACTGAGCGCCTCTCAAAGACTGTTCAGAACGAGTTGATGAACATCGTGACAATCTTCCTTGGTATCTCTGTAGGTGCTACAGCAACTGCTGACGCATTCCTTAACTGGAACACTCTCGGTATCCTTACATTGGGTATCGTGGCATTCTCATTCGGCTCAGCTTCAGGTGTTATCTTGGCGAAGATTATGAACCTCTTTACAAAGGAGAAGATCAATCCACTTATCGGTTCTGCAGGTGTGTCAGCTGTGCCTATGGCAGCGCGCGTATCGCAGACTGTTGGTCAGCAGGCTAACCCCAGCAACTTCCTTTTGATGCACGCTATGGGTCCTAACGTAGCGGGTGTTATCGGTTCGGCGGTTGCAGCGGGTATCTTGCTTGCCTTCCTCCCCTTGTAATTTATAGTGATAAGCCGCAACCTGCGGCACATCCCTAAAAGTAGACCTCCCAAGGCTGTACGTTTTAGTACTATCCTTGGGAGGTCTCCTTTGTGATGCACCACATCTTACGACTTCTGACAATAAATTATGTCTCATGCTAATGTCTGTATTTGAATTTAGAGAGTATGGTGAAGTAAATCACTATGACTCCCTATTTTCATTAATTTCCCTAAATTCTCCATTATTTTTTACTCTTTGACACAACCTGTCAAAAAGTGGTGGTTACTTTGCATCGTGAAACAAAACGATAGACCTAAAACCACTGCAACTATGAAGCTAAACTACACCATCGACTGCAGCCACTGTGGCGCACACACTGAGTATAGCACAACCGTATACTACCGCACGCTGAGTGCCGAGGAGGTGGAGCGTAAGATGCACATCGACACCGAGTGTGCCATGCGTTGCCCCGTATGTCGCTACCGACTCAACACCACAGAGGCGGAGTTTCGCTCACAGGTGCACGTGATACGTCAGGCGTAAGGGTTGGATATAGCCTACACCTATAGTTATATAAATAAATATTAGTGACTATATTTTTAGGTTACAGAAAAAAATAGTAACTTTGAGTGTGAAAACAATGATAACTATATAACGAAGTATAACTATGAGTAAAATAAATATAAAGGTAGGTGATATAATTCCTGATTTTAAGAGCGTTACACAGAGTGGGGATGAGTTCAACATCGACAACCTTAAGGGTTCGCCAACGGTGTTGTACTTCTATCCCAAGGACAACACATCGGGTTGTACGCTCGAGGCAAAGAGCCTGCGCGATGCAAAGGATGAGCTCCTCGCGCGTGGCTACAAAATTGTTGGTGTAAGCCCCGACTCGGTGAAGTCGCACCAGAACTTCTGCACCAAGCACGAGCTAAACTTTACGCTCCTTGCCGACACGGACCACTCGCTCTCGGAGGCAGTGGGTGTATGGCAGCTGAAGAAGATGTGTGGCAGAGAGTATATGGGTATCGTGCGCACAACACTCCTTTTGGATGCTGATGCACGCGTTACGCACATCATCGAGAAAGTCGATACCAAGGACTCTTACGGTCAGATTATCAAGGTTTTGGATAAGAAATAAACGTAAAAAATATATAAGATTATGGCAGAGAAAGTACAGGTTAGCGCCGATAAGCTGAAGGTGTTGTCGGCGGTGATGGATAAGATTGAGAAGGACTTTGGCAAGGGTTCTATCATGCGCATGTCGAGCGAGAATGTCGCTGACGTGCCCGTTATTCCCACTGGCTCAATCACGCTCGACATGGCGTTGGGCGTAGGTGGCTACCCCAAGGGTCGTGTAATCGAGATATTTGGTCCCGAGTCATCAGGTAAGACAACCCTTGCTATTCACGCTATCGCCGAGGCACAGAAGGCAGGTGGTATCGCGGCGTTCATCGACGCGGAGCACGCCTTCGACAGCTACTATGCGCAGAAGTTGGGCGTAGACGTGGATAACCTGCTTGTGTCGCAGCCCGACAATGGCGAGCAGGCGTTGGAGATTGCCGACTCGTTGATTCGCTCAAGCGCCATCGACATCATAGTCATTGACTCTGTGGCGGCTCTTACTCCCAAGGCGGAGATTGAGGGCGACATGGGCGACTCGAAGATGGGACTCCAGGCGCGTCTTATGTCGCAGGCGTTGCGTAAGCTTACAGCATCTATCTCTAAGACAAAGACCGTTTGTATCTTTATTAACCAGCTGCGCGACAAGATTGGCGTGGTATATGGTAATCCAGAGACAACAACTGGTGGTAACGCCCTGAAGTTCTACGCCAGCGTGCGTATCGACATACGTCGTGCTTCGGTAATCAAGGATGGCGAGGAGCAGCTCGGTACACGCACCAAGGTGAAGGTTGTAAAGAACAAGGTGGCACCCCCATTCAAGAAGGCTGAGTTCGACATCATGTTCGGCGAGGGTATCTCGAAGATGGGTGAGATTATAGACCTCGGTGTTGACTATGAGATCATCAAGAAGTCAGGCTCGTGGTTCTCGTATGGCGACAAGAAGATTGGCCAGGGTCGTGACTCTGTGAAGGAGGCTCTCAAGAACGATCCACTACTCATGGAGGAGATCGAGCTTCGCGTGCGTGAGGCGATGAGCGAGGCTTCGCAGCGATAGGACTGCAATAATAGGAGTTAAACAACCCAAACACGGCTACCAGTGGGGTAGTCGTGCTTTGGCGTATAGATAAATTAGTGTGGTATGAAGTATACACCCGAGGATGAAATACTCATAGAGGAGAAGTGGCAAGAGCTGGAGGATGAGTGCCGCAAGGCTAAGGTGTGCCGCAGGGAGGACGACTGGCAGTTTGTCAAGCGTGCCTTTCTGTTGGCTAAGGAGGCGCATAAGGGTGTTCGTCGTCGCTCGGGTGAACCCTACATTATCCACCCCATAGAGGTGGCGATAATCTGTGTCCGCGAGATAGGCCTCGGCAAGAAGTCGGTGGTCGCAGCCTTGTTGCATGACGTTGTCGAAGACACGGAGTATACTGTCGAAGATATATCGCGCATCTTCACGCCTAAGATAGCATCTATGGTGGATGGACTCACTAAGATGGCGGGCGTCTACAAGAATAATACTTCGGAGCAGGCGGAGTACTTCCGCAAGGTGCTGCTGACGCTCTCGGACGATGTGCGCGTTATCATCATCAAAATCGCCGATCGCCTGCACAACATGCGCACACTGGGTGCCATGCCCCACAATAAGCAGATAAAAATCACGAGCGAGACAATCTATCTCTTTGTGCCCCTGGCATATCGCCTTGGCCTGCACGCCATAAAGAGTGAGCTCGAGGACCTCTGCATGAAGTATCGCTTCCCCGAGGAGTATGAGGAGATACGCCGCAAGATAGATGCTACGAAGAGCGAGCGTGAGGAGTATATCAAACGCTTCATAGCCCCCATTCGTGAGGTTCTGGACCGCAATAAGTTCCAGTATGAGATATCTGCGCGCGTGAAGAGCATCTACTCCATCTGGAACAAGATGCGCCGCAAGGAGATACCCTTCGAGGAGGTATACGACCTCTTTGCTATACGCATAGTATTTAAGACGCTGCCCTTCCCCTCGGAGAAGACACAGTGTTGGCAGGTATATTCGTGCGTTACGGACATCTACACACCCAAGCCCGACCGCTTGCGCGACTGGATAAGCATACCCAAGTCGAATGGCTATGAGGCGCTGCACTCTACGGTGATGGGCCCCGAGGGTACATGGGTGGAGGTGCAGGTGCGCACCGAGCGTATGGACGACATAGCTGAGCGAGGTTTCGCTGCGCATTGGAAGTATAAGCACGCCTCGATTACGCAGGAGGAGGATGGCCTCGACCGCTGGCTTAAGAAGGTGCGTGATGCGTTGAATAGCCCGTCGGAGAACGCGCTGGAGTTTCTCGATAACTTCAAGCTATCGTTGTATGAGAGCGATATCGTGGTATTCACGCCTAAGGGCAAGCCACAGTCGTTGCCCTATGGAGCCTCGGTGCTCGACTTTGCATACGAGATACACACGAAGATTGGTGACCACGCTATTGGTGCGAAGATAAACCATAAGATTATGCCTGTCACCGCGTTGCTTAATAGTGGTGACCAGGTGGAGGTGATTACGGCAGAGAATGCCCATCCTAAGGCCGAGTGGCTCGATGCGGTGATAACAAGCAAGGCGCGCCAGTCAATCCAGGATTACCTGAAGCGTGAGCGTGAGGATAACATTAGCTATGGCATGGAGCTGTTGCGCACACGCCTCGAGGAGCATAATGTTACGCTTAGTGGCCGCGTGTTGCGCAAGCTGATGCCCGCGTATGAGTGTCGCAATAAGGATGAGCTATATAGCAAGATAGGTGCGGGAATTATAAGCCTTGACAACCTCGATAAGCTGCTTAAGGAGAACTCATCGCGCAAAATCACCAAGTTCTGGAAGTTGCTTATTCCGGGTATGGAGGGCGATAGCCAGGGTGATGATGTAGATGATGTGGAGTTGGATGACGAAAACATATCGTTGGATGATGTTGTGGCGGAGGAAAAGGGTAGAGGCGATGCTCCGGAGTTCGTTATGGCGGAGTGTTGCGAGCCTATACCTGGTGATAACGTCGTTGGTTATCGCGATCCGCAGAGTGGCGTTATCGTGGTGCATAAGTCGACGTGCGATACGCTCATTCGCTTGGCTGCGCAGTTCGGCGACAACATCGTGAAGGAGGAGATTAAGTGGTCGCAGCAGAAGGCGGTGTCGTATCTTGCCTCTGTAGAGATTAGGGGTATTGACCGCCCGGGTATTATTCTCGATTTAACGCGCTTAATTACTACTGACTTCAGCATAAATATGCGTACAGTAAATATACATTCGCATGACGGTATCTTCGAGGGAACGATAAGCTTGTATGTAAAGGATATTGTCAGCCTAAATGTGTTGTTGGACAATATGCGTAACATCAAGGGTGTTGATAGCGTCAAACGACTACTCAACGACTGATGATGCAGCATGGTGGCTGTGGTGGCGAGTTGTGTCAATTAGCCTTGTAGAGCAGCCCGTGTGGTGAAATAAGCTATTGGTCTTATTGGCGAATTTAGCTACCTGGTTTCAGCGAGAGATAATAGGGCTAAATGGATGGTCATATCCTTGGCGAGTTGTTTCGCAGTTGAGTGATAGGGTAGATGACGCGGAGTTACGATAAACGAGTTATACGACTATTTTATACTAAATTTCATACTTAAATATGGCGACAATTTTTTCACGAATTGTAGCTGGCGAGATACCCAGCTATAAGGTTGCAGAGAACGAGCGTTTCTATGCTTTCCTCGACATCGCTCCTTTGGCAAAAGGACATACATTGGTAATTCCCAAGCGCGAGGTTGACTACTTCTACGACCTCGAGGATGATGAGCTTGCTGAGATGATCGTTTTTGCAAAACAGATTGCGAAGAAAATTCAGGCAACTACACAATGTAAAAAGGTTGCAACAGTGGTTTTGGGCCTCGAAGTACCCCATGCACACATCCATTTGGTGCCCATGAACACCGAAAAGGATGTAGATTTCGGTGCTAAGAAGCTTGAATTAACACCAGAAGAGTTCGTAGAAATAGCAAAGTCTTTGCAGTAAAAACAGAGTGTTAATAACTTGTAAGTTATTGATAACGAATAGGGTGCTGTGTTATTAACATAGCACCCTATATTTTTATTTAACATAATCTAATCAGATAGCGCACTCCGCTCAATTTTCGCACTTATTTCGCACTTTACGGTTGTAAATCTATTCTATCTTTACAATTGTAATTACAAATGTAAATTCAATACAAATGTAATCACCTGTATTTGTTTACAAATGTGACATCAAACAATCGTGTTAATAGTTATTAATTATTACATTTGTTAAATCACGTTGAACTTTATTGAACTCGTGATTTTCTTTAATTTTCATACTGTTAAAATAATTAATTCTATTTTCTAACTATCGTAAAATCAGTACAATTACATTTATTATATAAATTATATTATACTTTAATAGCGTAAAAGTGGTGTTTTATTCCCAGTCATAGTGTTATTGTGTGTGTATTTATAAAAATCATGTATAACACAATGAGTTACGATGTTTATATAATAATGATTGTAGTTGTATTTATTTATTAGAATTTACATAATTTGATAAATTACAAATGTAAAAGTTATCAACACTTATTGACATTTTACTTTTGTAATGAAAATTTGTTTTACAAAAATAATTTTTATACCTTTGTAAAAAATATGAAATATGAGGGAGAAATTAGAATTTATACTAAAAAATAAGGGACTCACAGCCACATCGCTTGCCCGCATGCTCGAAATACAGCCGTCAGGATTGTCGCATATTTTGTCTGGACGCAACAAGCCGAGCTTCGATTTGGTGGTTAAAATCCTCAAGGTTTTTCCCGATCTAAACCCCGATTGGTTGTTGCTTGATGGCGAGCAGATCTTCCGCGATGAGGCTCCCCTCCCCACTGCTACTTCTCACGCTTTCGATGATGGACTACCCGCCTCGCCTATGTTGCCTCTCGATGCAGTCCAGAATAGCGAATTCTCAGCGACCAGTGTGGAGCAAAAAAATGAGCTGCCGCCTATTTTTACTGCTCAGAAAAATAGCAGTGGTAAACGAGTCGAGCGTGTCATCATCCTATATTCAGACCGCTCGTTTGAGAGTTATACTGAGTTTTAGCGTATTGGTCAAAAGGTCGTATTTGCTCCGTGGGGCATTATATAATAAATAAGGTGCAGAAATATCTGCACCTTATATTATTTACCCCTTGCGGGCTTGCGCCTCGTGATGTCTGCGCGGGAGGTTGTCCCAGTCTTCTATATCTTTGGCGACTGTTTGTGCATATTAATCATTGCCGGTGTGTTAAGATTGACTAATCGGCGATATTCGTATTGCAGTATCCTCGAATATGAAACGCACTATCCAATTGGTTACTTATGCGGTGAAAGCGCATAATATGCAAAGATATTCTGCGAATGTTTTTTGCTAATCTGTACTGAAATGTGATGGCTTGTATGCCTACGAAACTATTTTGAGCTCTCTTTGGCGAGTGATTGTAGCTCTCTCATGCGGTCGCGGTGTTTGGCTGCTGCGACAAAGTCAAGCGATTTTGCTGCCTCCTCCATGGCCTTGCGCGCCTCTTCTATGAGTGTGTCTAACGAGGCTTGTAGGGTTGTGCTGGCGGGTGTTGCGGCATATTCAGCCATAGTCTCAGCTACTACGCTTGCGTGAGTATTGACCACATCTTTGCTCGGTGTGTTTGCTAATGGTGTCACCTCGTCAGCTGTTGTGCGCTCTGTAAGTAGGGCGCTACCCGTGCCGCTCTTTTTGGCGCGGCGAGGAAGCACGTTGTTGGTGGCGTTGTAGGCTATCTGCTTTGCGCGGCGGCGGTTGCTCTCGATGAGCGATGTGCGCAGCGTTCCCGTAAGCCTATCTCCATATAGGTTTACCTGTCCATTTGTGTGGCGTGCAGCGCGGCCTGCAATCTGGGTTATAGCCCTCACATTGCGCAGGAAGCCCTCCTTGTCGGCATCTATGATGGCCACAAGGCTCACTTCTGGTAGGTCGATGCCCTCGCGTAGTAGGTTGACACCCACGATGACGTCTATGCGGTCCTCGCGCATGTCTTCAAGTATCTGTATGCGGTTTAGGGTCTCGATGTCGGAGTGTATGTAGCTGTTGCGGATGCCTATGCGGTCGAGGTAGCCCGACATATCCTCTGCCGAGCGCTTAGATATCGTTGTCACGATGACCTTCTCGCCGCGGCGTACCACGCGGTTGATGTCATCCAAGAGGTCATCTATCTGGTGCTCCGAGGGGCGTAGGCGCAAGGGTGGGTCGACGATGTGTGTGGGGCGTATGAGCTGCTCCACTACCTCGCCCTCGCTATCGGCTATCTCGTAGTCGGCGGGTGTGGCGCTGACGTATATAGACTGCGGCACGAGGCGCTCGAACTCATCGAACTTCAGGGGTCGGTTGTCCAGTGCCGCGGGGAGTCGGAAGCCATACTCGACAAGATTTTCCTTGCGCGAGCGGTCGCCACCATACATGCCGCGCACCTGGGGCACGGTGACGTGGCTCTCGTCGATGACGGTGATGAAGTCCTTGGGGAAGTAGTCTATCAAGCAGAAGGGGCGCGAGCCTGGCGCACGGCCGTCCATATATCGCGAGTAGTTCTCGATGCCTGAGCAGTAGCCCAGCTCGTTTATCATCTCGATGTCGTACTCAACGCGTTGCTTAATGCGCTGAGCCTCAAGCTCTCTGCCCTCGCGCTCGAAGAAGGCGACTTGCTTTGTGAGGTCGTCGCGTATCTCTTCCACTACACGGTTTATGCTCTCGCGTGTGGTGACAAAGAGGTTGGAGGGGTAGATGGTGACGCTGTCCAGTGCCGACAGCTTCTGTCCCGTCTCGGGGTCGATGCTGTAGATGGCCTCAATCTCGCGGTCGAAGAACATGATGCGGAAGCACTGGTTGCCAAACTCGCCAAACGAAGCCATGATGTCTATCGTCTCGCCCGTGACGCGGAAGGTCGAGGGCTGCAATGTCAGTTCTGTGCGGGTGTAGAGGGCGTCTACGAGGCGTATGAGTAGGTCGTTGCGGTTGTGCCTATCGCCCACCTTTAGCTCTATGGCGGCGGCGTGGAACGCCTCGGGGTTGCCACAGCCGTAGATGCACGACACGCTTGATACGACGATGACATCCCTGCGGCCCGAGAGCAGCGTGGCTACGGTCTTGAGGCGCATCTGCTCTATCTCGTCGTTTATGGCGAGGTCCTTTTCTATGTAGGTGTCCGTGGAGGGTATGTATGCCTCGGGTTGGAAGTAGTCGTAGTAGGATACGAAGTACTCCACGGCATTCTCGGGGAAGAAGTTCTTGAACTCCTGGTATAGCTGTGCCGCGAGGGTTTTGTTGTGGCTTATGACCAGCGTGGGGCGGTTTAGTCGCTCTATGACGTTGGCCACGGTGAATGTCTTGCCGGAGCCAGTCACGCCGAGTAGGGTGGTGCCGCGACTACCCTCATGGGATATCGAACGCACCATCTGCTCTATCGCCTCGGGCTGATCTCCCGTAGGCTCATATCCTGCGACTAACTTGAAGTCCACGTAGCTACTCCTTGCTGATTAGTGAGCGGATGTTTTCTATGAGCATGCTCACAGCCACAGAGTTAAAGCCACCCTCGGGGATGATGACATCGGCATGCTTCTTCGAAGGCTCAACGAACTCCTCGTGCATGGGTTTCACCGTTGTGGTGTACTGCTCGATGACCGACTGCATGGTGCGACCTCTATCGCACACATCGCGCAAGATGCGGCGTGCGAGGCGTACATCGGCGTCTGTGTCCACGAATACCTTGATGTCCATCAGGTCGCGCAGCTCCTTGTTCTCGAAGATAAGGATGCCGTCGACGATGATGACGCGCGAGGGCTTTACTAAGACGCGCTCCGCGGTGCGGTTGTGGTCTACGAAGGAGTAGACGGGGTGCTCGATGGGTACGTTGGACTTGAGCGTGCGTATATGCTCCACGAGCATGTCGGTGTCGAAGGCTGCGGGGTGGTCGTAGTTGAGCTTTGTGCGCTCCTCGTATGTGAGTTCGGGGTGCGCCTTATAGTAGTAGTCGTGGCATAGTGTTGCTACGTCGTCGTTGTGGAATGCCTCCTGCAGGCGCTTGACGAGGGTAGACTTGCCAGAGCCTGTGCCGCCAGCAACACCAATAACTGTAACTTTCATGGTATGGGTTGTTTATAACAAGGGGTCACACCATTTAGCGCAACCCCATTCATTATTATTAAGAAGTAGCCTTGTTATTCGGCTTCTTAAGCGTCGATGTTAGCATAGTGCGCATTCTTCTCGATGAACTCACGACGTGGGGGTACCTCGTCGCCCATGAGCATTGAGAAGATGTGGTCGGCCTCTGCGGCATTCTCCACGGTCACCTGACGCAAGATGCGGGTCTCGGGGTTCATTGTAGTGTCCCACAACTGCTGCGCGTTCATCTCACCAAGACCTTTGTATCGCTGCACGTGTGTGCCCTTAGCACCAAACTCAGCTGTAATATCGTCGCGCTCCTTGTCTGTCCAGCAGTAACGCTCCTGCTTGCCGCTCTTAACGAGGTAGAGGGGAGGTGTGGCGATGTAGATGTGTCCGTTCTCGATGAGCGCCTTCATCTTGCGGAAGAAGAATGTAAGCATGAGGGTTGCGATGTGCGAACCATCGACGTCGGCATCGGTCATGATGATGATCTTGTCGTAGCGCAACTTCTCGAGGTTAAGAGCCTTGCTGTCCTCCGCAGTACCGATAGAGACACCAAGCGCCGTAAACATATTTTTGATCTCCTCGTTCTCCCACATGCGGTGCTCCTGAGCCTTCTCCACGTTCAAAATTTTACCACGCAAAGGCATGATGGCCTGGAAGTTACGGTCGCGACCCTGCTTTGCAGTACCACCCGCAGAGTCACCCTCGACGAAGAAGATCTCGGCGATAGAGCGGTCGCGGCTGGTGCAGTCCGCCAACTTACCAGGTAGGCCTGCGCCCGACAACACGGTCTTGCGCTGTACGGCCTCACGAGCGTTGCGCGCTGCATGGCGGGCCTGGGCTGCGAGGATGACCTTCTGTACGATGGCCTTAGCATCCTTGGGGTGCTCCTCGAGGTAGTTGCTCAACGCCGCAGACATGGCGCGGTTTACGGCACCTGCTACATCGTCGTTACCGAGCTTCGTCTTGGTCTGACCCTCGAACTGGGGCTCCGCAACCTTTACCGATACCACGGCGGTAAGACCCTCGCGGAAGTCGTCACCGTTGATGTCGAACTTGAGCTTTGCAAGCATGCCACTCTCCTCGGCGTACTTCTTAAGTGTACGAGTAAGTGCCGAGCGGAAGCCAGTAAGGTGGGTACCTCCCTCTATGGTGTTGATGTTGTTTACGTATGAGTGTACGTTCTCCGAGTATGAGTCGTT
>JAGCLX010000106.1 GCA_017646785.1 Alistipes sp. | reverse complement strand
TCACGGTGTAGTTACCCTTAGCATCTTCGCCATATACCGCAATGGTGTATGATGTATTTGGCAAGAAGATGATACCCGCATTCTCATCGCTATCGATGCGTGAGTTGCGCACCAAGTCCTGCTCCGAGAATGTGCGGCTCTCGGTAGCTGAGTTGAAGATAGCGAATGGGTAGCTTGGGTCGGGGTTGAGCGATGTCTGCGCCTGCTCCACGAAGATGTTGCGGTCGTATGCCGATGTGTGTACGATACCCGCTACATAGCGCACGCAGTGCTCCTTCTTGGTGATTACAGCGTCGAGAGAGTATGCTGTGAGGTTCTCGATGGCGATGTCTGCTACCGAGCCGATAACGTAGAACTCACCGAACTTCTCCTCACCCTCGTTAAGGGCGTTCTCTGCGCGGAAGATAAATTTGTAGTCCTTGTTGTACTCCACGTCGAACGACACGGTCTGCGCCTTGTTGTCCTTTACCACGGTGTACTTTGCATCCTCAGCGTCGTCGTAGATGCCGTAGTACCAGTGGTCAGTATCTTCTGATGGGGTCACGTCGAAGCTAACCTTCATCGCTGCCTCATCGAAGTTGGGCTTCGATACGGCGATGGTGGGCACTGAGGGTTTGAACGAGCACTCCTTAGTCACCACGTCACCAACGATAGCGTCGCACTCTGCGTAAGCGTGAAGCACAAGTGTCTTGCCCCACACGTATGGGAACGACACCTCCTGCTCCTTGTTACCCTCTACAGTTGTCCACTCGATATCCTCGACCTCGGCCTCAGCAACGCCCCAGTACCACACCTTTGTGTCCTTTGTGGGGTAGATGGTCGCTGTGGCTGTCATGCTCTTGATGTCGAGAGCGATGTCGCCAATGGCTACTGCTATCTCGCCCTCGGGCATAGCGCAGAACTTCTTTGTTGCTACCTCGCTGCTGCCCGCCTCATTCTCGGCGTATGCGCTGATGAGGTACTCCACGCCATACTCCACGGCGTACTTAATCTCCTTGGCTGCGGCACCCTCCTCCTTAACGTATGGAGAGTCCTCGGTGCGTGTCTGTGGCTCTACGCTCCAGTACCACGCTGTGGCGTCTGTCGAGGGCGCAATCATCACGCTCATCTCCATAGCCTCGGCGTCGAACTCGGGCTCCATAATGCCGATTGTAGGCTTCTCCACCGGCGCCTGAACTTCGGGCTCCTCGTTGCAACTCCATCCTGCGAGTGCAACCACAGCTGCCATAAGAGCAACTGCTAAATGCTTAATTTTCATAGTCGTGTCCTTATAGTTTTAGTTAATTGAATTCTGGTAATGCCTCTATGCGCACGAAGTCCATCGTTGTGCTTGCTGCGCGCCACTGCATCGTGTTACCCCCATCGCTGAGTGTGACACTGTAGTCGTTGCTCCAGTCACCAATGCCGTAGTCGTACATGCCCGAGAGGGTGTATGTGCCATCCTCCTCCTCGGTGATTACGAAGGTGCCTGTTGTGTCGGTGGCATACATCGAGTCGATGTTGTCCCACATCACGTAGGTGTGTGCCGAGCGGTCGAACACTATATATAAATAGGTATCCTCGGCTATTGTAGCACCCTGCCACATGGTCAGCTGCCAGCAGCCGTCGAGTGCCGCATATGTCACGGGTATGCGCTCCTCGCTGGGTAGTGGCGCAGGCTTCTCGCATCCCGCCATTGTGAGTGTCGCAACAAGCAGTATCGTTGCAAATAGTCTGTTTATAAGTTTCATAGCTTAGTGCTTTATTGTTATCCTTATCATTCGTTCCGAGGGGCGTGCTTCGCCACATCCCTCTACTATTATCGCTGTTTCGATGTCGTGCATCATGTCGGCAGTGGGGGCATATGTTATTACTATGTCGCCCTCCTCGCCTGGCATCAGCACCTCAGGCTCGGTGCGTAGCGCTATGCCCTCGGTTGTCGGCTGAGAGCTAAGCCTAAGTGGTGCGTTACTCACGTTCGCTACCGCTATGCGCTCGGTGCGCGTGTCGCAGTCGAAGCTCACGCTCTTGCGACTTAGGCGCAGCGACCCCATGCGATAGGTGAGGTGCGACCACTCATCCGTCGCTACCACGCTACCCTCCACGGTTAGGCGCGCTGTGGGGTGTGCATCGTCAAGCGCCGTGTAGAGGAGTATCGGTATGGAAAAACCTCCGTTGCGTCCTGTGGGGTTGAACTCCGCGCGTAGCGCGATGCTCTCATCAGCCTCTATGCGCGTGATGGGCGTAGTCACCTTCAGGCAGCTGCACGACGAGCGAACTACGGTGACCTCTATCGCCTCGGCTGTGGTGTTGCGCAGTGTGAAGTAGGCTATAACCTTGTCGGTGTCTGCTACCTCACCCATGTTGCGTGTCGCTGGCTCGGCGATGATAGACCCCTGGGCAGTAGTCGAGAGGGTAGGGTTGACAAGTGCATCGAGCTCGGCACGCGAGAGCACTCTACGCTCCTGCGCACCCGCCTCAATGGCCACGAGCACCATCACCACCGCTATATACTGCCACTTGCCCATGCTGTGCCTTTATAACCAGCCGTTGTCAGCACCCTCGCGCACGGTGATTGTCGCGTGGTGCTCTGTGCCCTTGTCGGTGGTGAGTGTTAGCGATGTCTGACCCTCGCTCTTAGCGCTTACGGTGAGTGTGTTACCCTCGAGTGTAACCGTAGCCACCGCCTCGTTGACCACCTCTACGCTCTTTGCCACCTCGGTGAGGTAGTCGGCAATGTTGAGCGTGGTAGTTGCTCCGGGTGCAAGGCAGATGTTGGGTAGGCGCATGTCGCGGCCACTTCCATCTATAGCCTTAAGTAGAGCTCCTGCGTCTGATAGGCGACCCATCTTACCGCGGTAGTCGGCAAGGTTCATCTTTATGGGAGTAGCACCCGCTGACTCGTGACGCATGTAGTATAGCTTCTCGCCCACGAAGTACTCCTCGATGTCGCGTGCCGTAGAGTACATCAGCTCACGGAACTCCTCGCTTGTGAAGTGACGGTGCTGCTGCTTGGCGTATGCAAGACCAAGGGCTGCAATACCCGATACGTGGGGGCATGCCATAGATGTACCCTCGTAGTAGCCATATCCAGCAACGCCATCAAGAACGAGTGTTGAGAATATAGCACCCTGCTCCTGGAGTGTGCCGTTCTCGTCGTAGATGTTATCGCTCTGGCCTGGTGTACCATAGTACTCAAGGTCGCCACCAGGAGCGCACAACAACACCTCACTACCGTAGTTTGAGTAGGATGCAGGTGTATAGTCTGCAGCTATGGCTGCCACAGAGATACACTTTGAGTAGGCTGCGGGGAATGATGACTGCGCTGCATACTCGTTGCCCGATGCGAAGATGGCAAGACCACCATCAATAACCCCATTGGGTGAGCCTGCATAGTTGATGAAGTAGTCGAGGGCCTCCTTCTCCAAGGGGTAGAGTGCTGCCCACTCCTCCTCAGTCGCAGGACCTGGGGTATAGCCCATGATCATATTCGACTTTGCCGAGTTGTAGCCCCATGAACACTGCAAAATTACTGCGCCGTTATCCGCAGCATACTTCATTGCGCGCGCCTCCATGGCCAACGAGCATGAGTTCATGCCGTCGAAGAGCTGTATGGTCATAATCTTCACGCCGCGCTTGCCCTTGCCACCACCTGCGATGCCTGCAACGCCAATGCCGTTGTCGTTTACCGCAGCGATAGTGCCCGCAACGTGTGTGCCGTGGCCTGTACTGCCATTAGACGTCCACGATGTGATGCCCGTATTGCGTACGAAGTTGTAGCCATAGCGGTCGTCAACATATCCGTTACCATCGGCATCCTTGCCTGCGTATAGCTCCTCACCCTCGTTCACCCAGATGTTGTCAGCAAGGTCGGGGTGACTCCACATTACAGCCTCGTCCATTACCGCCACGATGATATCCTCGTCGCCAGTGCATAGCTCCCATGCCTCCTTACATCCAGCATCCGAGCCTGCAAGGACTCCTGCGCGCTCACTCGCAAAGGGTGCTGTGCCATCGTTGATGTAACACCACTGTCGATAGATGCCTGGGTCGTTGAATGGCCACTCTGTTGCACGTGTAGTAGCGCGACTATCGGATTCGGCACAACTCACAAACATAGGGTTAGAGTTGGGGTTGTAGGCACGCTCAATAGGGCGGTTGCACTGCAATTTATCCACCTCACCGAGCTTGGATAGACGCTCAAAGGCCTGCTGAAGGTCTTCGCTCTCGTCGAAGCGCACGATGTACCATAGATGTAGTCCCGCCTCGCGTGTGCGTGCCTCGGTGCTAGAGTCTACGGGGAATACGCGCTCGAAGGAGTAGGCTCCTAAGATGTCCAGCACCTCATCGGTTGAGGGTATGCCCGAACGTGTAGCCTCACCACCTGAGCGAGTCATAGTCTGGTCGAGGATATCCTCCATCTCGGGTGCGAACTTGATGATTACCTCACCTGCCGTAGCACCATCGGGTACAACCACCGTAGAGGGGTTGTCGGTGTCAGGCATAGGGGTAGAGATATTCTCGTTGACACATGCCGCAGAGAGTGATAGTGCGGCTATAAAACATATATATCTTCTCATATTACTCCTCTATTTCATCGTTAAACTCATATCTGCCACGCATAAGTGGGTATGCCTGGAAGTAGTATTCGCGTGATGTAGGCTCGTTCGCAAAGCCAACATGGTCACCATTGCTATCCACGCCGCCCTCCTGTTGTACGTAGATAAGACTCTCGGCACTCCACTCCATAAGACGTGGGTGGTAGAGCAACCAGTCCGGTAGGTCGCCCGATAGGAAGTTGAGGTTGAGACGCAGACTACGCATATTGGGAAGCACGCGAGGCAGCTTGTTTTGAACAGCCCAGTTTAGCGTGTCGCCACGCTCTACAATGTCCGCCTCGGTATATGCTCTTACGCCATTCTCTCCCACATTGAAGTCGGGGATTTTGCCCTCGAAGTAGTTGTACGAGAGTGTCAGTGACTCGAGGTTCTCCCATAGGAGTAGGCGCTTAAGAGCGTCATCCTTAGCGCTGTTGTGGTGTATACCTATGCCCTCACTGCTCTTTGAACTATTGCGTAGGTCGCTAATCATAGCTCGACGGTTGGCCGTAAGGTCAAGGCTCTTGAGCTTAGGGAAGTTCTCCTCTGTGAGCACTTCGGGAATAGCGTTGAAGTTGTTAGAGCTGATGTCGAGATCCTCGAGTGTGTCGCCCAACTTAGCGAAGTTGTCGGGGAGCGACACAAGACCGAAGGCTGCTATGCGTATAGCCTTGATGTGCTCCAAATCGCAAATCTCCTCACCCATATCTATCGATTTGAGCATGGTGTTTACGTTGCCATACAACGATATTGTCTCTAGGTATTTGAGATATTTAATCTCATAGGGGATACCCTCCTCGGTGTCGAAGTAGCTGAGCTCTATATCACGCACACGACCAACAGCCTCCTCAGATGGTAGTGTGGGGTCGTTCGCCTCCCACAGACGTAGGCAGCTCCAACGATGCATACCCTCTGTTGTAGAGATGGCGTTTTCGCTCCAGCACTCCAACTTCTCGTAGATGGCTATCACGGCAAGCGAGTCACCCTGACGGTTATCCTCAATTACGGGTGCTGCAGCCTGGCGTATGACCATCACCGTAGGAGTGTCGAGATCCTTTCCATCGAGAGCCTTAAAGTGTAGTTTTGCTGTGCGCTCCTTGGCGTTGTGGTTCATCTTCCAGTCTATGCCAAAAGTTGTGCTACGTGGGCGTGCTCCGCGATCGAGGTTTATGGTGTAGTCATCCACCGAGAGCCACTCCTCGTTGCCATCGTATTCAGCCTCAACAATAAATTCGACATTGGCACTTACCTCCACGTCGAAGTGGCGAAGAGCGCGTGCAGCAGATGCCTCGATGCGCACTTCGCTCTCCGTGGGTGTGATGGCGCGTGCATATCCCTCCTGGTTGATGGCTACGCTCTGTAGTAGCTCGCCACCAGACGAGAAGCGAATTTGCGTAGTACGCATATCGTTCACGAGTGTTGAGTCGATACGCACTTCACAGCGTACCTCGCCGCGTCCGTTAGCGGGCGATACCAAAACCCATGGCTCGTCAACCACGGCAGTCCACTCTCTGTCGGAGCGTATGGCTACGTTGTAGTTTCCACCCGAAGCTGCTGCGTCGATGGTTGGTGTGTCGGCCTCAAAGCCCTGTATTGTAGTATTGTCGTTGGTGCAACTTGCCGTTGTGAATATAGCCATGCAGCCAACAATATATAATAGCGTATTTCTCATAGTCTTCATTAGTCAAGGTTTAGAGCATCGCAACCACGTATATCCTGTGTTGAGTCGTAAATAAGCTCATAGTAGCCCATCTCTATGTAGGCGCATACGCCCGAGAGGTCTATCGAGATGTTAGGATTGTCCTTAATCTCGAAGAGAAGAATGTAGGGCGAGATGGTGTCCTCAATTTTGCGAAGGTCGTTCGAGCCGATGTAGAATGCGGACATCTTAGGACATGTATATAGTCCTGTGGGCCACTCGCGGAGTGTGCGGTTACCTGCATCGTCACGCTGCTGGCGTATGCTCATCACCGTAAGAGTGTTGATGCCAAGCGGTGCGTAGGGAAATGCCTCAAATGCGTTGCTCGAGAGGTCGATACCATACAAATATGGGATGTTTAGCGCGCTAAAGTCGTCGAAAGGTATCTCCTTAAGACGGTTGAAGCTGAGGTCTATGGTCGTGAGATAGTAGCTATATGGACCTGTTAGTGCGCCCTCGGCTATTGTGCGCATGCCGTTGCTTGAGAGCATAAGGGTCTCAATCTTCGAGCCCGACTTCATAAGGCGTGCAGGCAGCTCCTTAAAGCAGTTGTCTGCGAGGTTGAGGCTTGATGCGTTTATGCCGCGCCATTTATCGCCATTCTCCAGCGCAGAGATGTTGTTAGAGGAGAAGTTTGCCGACTGCATGGTATATACCGACTGGGCAGTGAAGATGTCGGGTAGCTCAGTAAGAGAGTTATTCGAGCATGAGAAGGTCTCCATCTGTCCCAGGCCACAGAAGTAGCCATCCTCGGCAGCGTAAATGCGCGTGATACGGTTGTTGTCGAGGTAGATGGTTGCAAAGGATATCTCCTTACCAAAGGGGTGTACGACCTCCAAACGATTGTTTGTGCAGTCGAGATATCCGAGCTTTGTCATGCGCTTAAGGTAGTCGTATGATGGTGTCTCGCGCAAGTTGTTGTAGCCAAGATACAAAATCTGAATTTTATCACCCGACTCACCGTCGATGATGGCCTCCCAATCAGCCTTGAGCTGCTCTGCTGAGATTCCCTGATTCATAGAGAGGTTTAGCGACTGGATGTTGGGAAGTGCCGCGAGCATGTCCATTGGTAGGTGTGTGAGCTTCGAGCAGTTGTATATCTCAACATCTGTAAGCATCTCGAAGTCTGCCCACGACCAATTGTCGCGCTCGGCGTAGAACTCAGAGTCGGCAGCCACCTCAGCGAAGAATTCATCGGTAATAGGAGAGTTGGCGATGAAGAGCTGCTCGAGCTTAGTGAGGCGCATCATGGCACGTGATATAGCAGTGATGCCATTTGTGAAGTTGCCAAAGGCCACATCCTTGCGCGAGGGCTTATTCAAGGCGATAGGCTTAAACTGCGAGTTACCATTTATGGCACGTTTAAGCTCTGGACTTAGATCCTCACGTGCGTCGTAGCTCACAACATTGTTCATATAGTCGAGGGCATGGATGCGCGCAGTAGTGCCGGCATTATATCCACCAATTAGCTCGTTGTGGTTACCTAGGTAGAGCATGCGCAACTCCGTGAGCTGGCCAATAGCGTCGGGCACAACACCCTTAGCTCCGAAGCCTGAGATGTTGAGGCCTACTATGCGGCCGTTGCCGTCGAGTGTTACACCTGGCTGGTCACCCCACATGTCTATATCCTTGTTGAAGTCCCAGTTGGTGCCCGCTGCATACTCCTCGCCGTGGAATGTCCAGTTGGGACCATCCAGTGCAAGCCATATCTCCTTCAAGGCCTTATAGTCTTTGATGTGCTCATTCTCTTGTGATAGCACGATGGGTACTATAGCGAGGGTGTGTGCATTATCCTCAATATCAAACTCCATCTTCGCATCTGCGATAGAGCCGCGACCTATAGCATTTTTACCCTTAGTGTCACTATAGACAACGTAGTCGGTAACGATGTAGTTGCCAGCCTCAAGCCAGTGTGCTCCCGAGCAGATGATATAGGCCGATTGGCTATTACGGTCGTAGAGTTCCTTATCCATACTACCCTCAACAAATGTCTCGTAGTAGTTTGCTGCAAGAGCCTTGAAGCTTGTGGTGCGCTTGTTAAAGGTGTTCTGCACGGTAACGTCCACAGAAGCGATGGCGCTGAACAGGAAGTCGCTCTCGTAGGTGTAGCGTGTATTCTCGTATGCCTTGAGCAGAGCAAACGACACTATGCCTCGCTCGATGGTCTCTACGCCTATGCTCTTAACCACAAGGCCGTTATGCTCTATGGTAAAGCTGCCCTGGTCGTCGCCCACCAAGATCTCGTTGTCGAGGTTGTCGTAGATGTAGAATCCAATGACGTTGTAGTCGCCAGCGAGTAGGCGTAGCTTCTCGCTAAACAGACCCCACTCGGCACTCTCCTTGTCGTGGCTTGTGACGTTAAGCGTCTGTGTGATTGTCGAGCCGTCATGCTGCATGACTACAGTAATTTTGCACGCATCAGAGAGCCAATCGAGTGCATCTGTAGCGCGTGTAGAGGCAGTGTCAAGCTGCGCTGCCTTCACGAGGTGGAACTGCACATAGCCATAGTCGGCCGTAAGCTCATCGCCCTGCTTGTCGCATCCTCCAAGGAGTGATACAAGGGCAAGCAGCGCAACCACCCATACTCTATTTATCATATTTCGTATCATAGCTGCTATCGGTTATTTGGTGGGAGGTGTAACGACTAAGAGCTTCTTAGCTACGCCATCCATCTTGAATACGATGTAGACATTCTCGGTGAACTCCTCGTTGGGACCCCACAGGTGGAGCGACATGCGCTCATCCTTGTTCTCGCCCATGTAGTACTCATTCTCGCTAATCTTCAGAGGCTCACCCTTGTATGTCACCGTAGCTGAGGCCTTACCCTCCTCGAAGGTGACGGTAGTCCAGTTCTCGATGCGTGGGTCTATAATGATACCTGGAATTTTATTCTCCACGGAGTTCACAAAGGGTGCGCTGTAGGCCTCCTCCACGCCATACTCCGCCAATAGAGCACTGTCGTCGAGCTTCGTAGCGGGTATCTCGAGCGTAGTCAATGAGTGGTATATGTAGAGTCCGTCATACTCACCGTGCTCCGAGAAGTCGCACTGCGTGAACTCAATGAGTACGTACTTCAAGTAGTCGTACTTGAGGGTCTGCAACGCTATGCCCGCAGAGTCGTCAAGCTCTAATAGGTTACCGCTTAGGTCGTTGCGCACTTCGTCGTATATGCCGTTGGGTAGCGCCATAACTACGCCATAGCGTGTGTTGTCACTCGCCGATACGGTGAGCTGTTTTTTGTCGTGGTCGAAGCTCATCCACGTTGCGTTGAAGTCGTACGAGGGGATGCCGCGATCCACAACCTTCTCTATAAGTAGGACTGTGAACTCGTCGTTGCGTGCTGCAATGCCAAACTCGATGCACTCATTGAAGGTGGTCTCCGTGCCAGCATCCTCATCCTTCTGGCGGAACACCTTGCCGTCGAGCGACACCTCCCAGCCGTAGGTGTCTGCCGTGGGTGTAACGAACGAGATGTCGTCGCTATCCATGCCGTTGTAGACGATGGGGAAGGTGAAGGTGTTGTCACCAGACTCATCCGAGAAGGTGACTACATGGCCATCCTCCGCAGTGATAATCTGGCACTCGCGCTCTCCGTCGTTGATGATGCGGGCATAGGCCTCGGTCACTTCGTCGGGAGCACCCGTGATGGCGCCACTTACGATGTTGCCACTCTCCTTGATGCCAAACTCCACCCACTCCGGGAAGTCGGTAGCTGCAAAGCGGAAGTTGGCCTCGATGCGGAATGGAACCCAGTCTACGTAGCCCAACTCTATAGCCTTGATAGGCGTGTCAGTGACATCGTATATGCGCATGTAGAGCTGGTTAGCACCGCGCTCCACGGTCACCAGCACATCGCTCACGCCACCCATCTTGATGGTGATGTGCGCAAATGTGGACTTGTCCTTGATACCCTCGTCTGTAACCTTAAGGGTTATGGTGTGTGTGCCGGCGCGTCCCGACATGTCTTGCTGCTCGCCAGCCGCGGTGATAAACTTACACCATGTAGCATCCGACGATAGCTGCCAGTCGTGTGTCGCCGTGAAGTTGAACGTGGGGCGGTCGCCAGCATTGCAGAGTATGGTTGTCATCTCTGGAAGCTCGGGTGTGGCAACCTCGTTGCTGCATGCTGTGGCCAGGATAGCCGCAGCGAGCATGATGCCCCAAAAGCTAAAATTGAAAAATCGTTTCATATATAGTCTGTTTTATTCTCTCCGATGTTCTAACCCTTAGAAGCCCTCACGCATGATGCGCTCAGCCTCCTCGTCGGTAATCCACTCCAAGACGTTGGCATAGGTGCCTACGGTGCCCACGCCATCAACATATATAGTGACGTAGAGCAGCAAGAAACCCTCGCATGAGCTGTAGTAGGATGAGGCTCCTATGGTCTGCGTCATCATCAGCTTGCCGTTGCCGTATATCGTGCCGAAGGCCTCGCCTGTAGAGCCCACAACCTGCTCCTGGGGCATCTCGATTAGTGGCTCGAGGCGGTTGTCGTTGTTGAGCGTAATGCTGATATCGTATCCCTTGTAGAACATATCCTCAACAATGATGGTGTTGGGGGTGTTCTCGTCGAGGTGCGTGTGTACAAGTAGCGACTCAGCGTTCATATACTGCATGACCCATGTAGAGGTGAGCACAGCATAGCCCGTGAAGTAGTTGATGTCGAATGGACAGCACTTGTGAAGGTATACCTCGGTCTCGACGTTGTAGTCCTCCCACTCATCCTCCTCGTTGATGGCAAGGCGGAGGGTCACGCCGAGAGAGTCCGACACGCCTATCTCATCGGGGTTACCCTTGATGCGCAGTGCCGTTGTTAGCTTACCTGCGGGGATGGTGACGGTGGTCGACTCAACGGTGTAGTGCAGACCATAGATAGCACTGCTGCGTGCTGCGATAATCTCAACGCCCACATTGCGATCATACTCTGCTGTGCGTGTAGCCGAGATGGGTATCTCGAACCACTCCTCGCTATCCAAGATGCCGAGGTCGTGGCGCTCAGCCGAGAACATCACATAGTTGGGTCCATCGTATGTAGGGCGCTCGGGCTCGCAACCCACCATCGCGGTGAGTAGCAGCGCACCAAGTGCTACAATAAAACTTGTAGTGTTTATATATCTCTT
>JAGCLX010000105.1 GCA_017646785.1 Alistipes sp. | reverse complement strand
CTTCCTGCGCGGCATTGCCAAGTACAACATGGACGACCTACTGGGTGCCGACGCCGACTTCTCTAAGGCCGTGGAGCTAAACCCTGTGTTCACCGGAGCATTCTACTATCGCGCCATAACACGCTCACGTCTTGGTAATTACGACGATGCGCTCAACGACTTCGAGCAGGCTATAGACCTGCGTCCCGACCTTGCCGACCCATACTACAGTCGCGGTGTCACGCTGCTACTCAACCAGCAGTTCAAGGACGCCATTGCCGACTTCGACCGCTACATACGCTTCGAGAAGCGCCACGTGGCGGCATACCTCAACCGCGGCACAAGCTACCTCTACCTCAAGGATACGGTCAAGGCATATGAGAACTACAACCTCGCCATAAGCACCAACCGCGAGGACCCCGATGGCTACAACCGTCGCGGCTCACTCTACATGGAGCAGCAGCGCTATGCGGAGGCGTGCGCAGACTTCGACAAGGCCGTGGAGTGCGACAGCAGCTACATCCCTGGCTTTTTTAACCGTGCACTGGTACACAGCTACATGCACCACCCCATGCTCTCGTTGCGCGACTTCGACCGCGTGTTGGAGCTCGACTCTACAAGCTCGCTCGGCTACTTCAACCGCGCCATAGTGCGCACAGAGATTGGTGACTACAACCGCGCTCTCGACGACCTCAACAGCGTGGCACTCTACTCACCAAACAACGTCTTGGTATACTACAACCGTGCTCAGCTACATATTCAGCTCGGCGACATAGACGCCGCCATCGAGGACTACACACGCGCCATAGAGCTATACCCAGACTTTGCGAATGCCTACCTCGGACGTAGTGTCCTGAGGCGTGCGCAACGTGATGTGCGTGGTGCTGAGAGTGACGAGCGCACTGCCCAGCGCAAAATTGCGGAGTACCGCTCGCGCCTCAAGGACTCGACATACTCGATATATGCCGATACAGCACAGCGCTTCGACCAGCTGCTATCGTTCGAGAGCAAGCTCATGGATCGCAACTTCGAGCGCATAGCCTCAATATCGACAAGCGATGACGACCTAATGCTTATCCCGATGTTCCGCTTCACGCTCCTCGAGGCCGACACCGTGGTTGTTGATCGTCGTGCCAAGCGCTTTGACACACAGCGCATTAAGGACTTCCGCTCTAAGATAGGCAACGACCGCATGCGCTTCGACTGCCGAGCTACGAACATCGATGCCGACACACTTCTTGCCATCGACCGACGCCTCGCCGCAGAGCTTCACGCGACAAATGAGCCTACATGGATTATGCACTTCGAGCGCGGCATAAGCCAGTCGCTCATCAAGCAGTATACCAACGCCGTGAACAGCTACACCGAGGCTATACACCTCAATCCCACAAACCCATTCCTCTACATCAACCGCGCTACGACACGCGCCGAGATGATAGATTTCATATCGTCGATAGACAACTCCTATCAAACCATATCGTTCGACTCCGACCCCGCAAAGCGCCTGCACAACAGTGGTACACGCACCTACAGCTACGACGAGGCGATAGAGGATATGAACAAGGCGATAAAGCTCTACCCCGACCTTGCCGAGGCCTACTACAACCGCGGTAACCTCATGGCTATCTCGGGCAAGCTCCCCGAAGCCTACGACGACTACACCAAGGCCATAGAATTAAACCCCAACCTCGGCGAGGCGTACTACAACCGTGGTCTTGTGCAGATATTTATGAAGGATACGCGCAAGGGCTGCATGGACCTCTCGAAGGCTGGCGAGTTGGGCATAGCCTCGGCATACGACATATTGCGCCAGTTCCGCATCGCGGAGCATAACTAAATGAGTAACAACAATTAACAATTTTATAAACCTAAACAAAAGTTATTATGACTCAAACAATTCAACGTAAACTCAACGACTCGGCGTTTGCACGCTGGGCGGCGGTGATTCTCATCTCATTGATGATGTTCTTCGCCTACATGTTCGTGGACATCCTCTCTCCTATGAAGGATAACCTTGAGACTGCCTTGGGCTGGACAAGTACTACCTATGGTACTTATGGTGCTTCGGAGTACTTCCTCAACGTATTCTTCTTCTTCCTCATCTTCGCAGGTATCATCCTCGACAAGATGGGCATCCGCTTCACAGGTCTTTTGTCAGCATCATTGATGGTTATCGGTGCTGCAATCAAGTTCTACGCTGTTAGCGACTGGTTCGCAGGCTCAGCACTCGATGTAACACTCACAGGCTGGAACTTCATGGGTCTTCCCGGCTCAGCTATGTTGGCATGCTTGGGCTTCATGATCTTCGGTTGTGGTTGCGAGATGGCAGGTACTACAGTATCTAAGGCTATTGCTAAGTGGTTCAAGGGCAAGGAGATGGCTATGGCTATGGGTCTTGAGATGTCAATCGCACGTCTTGGTGTATTCGCAGCAATGTGGCTCTCACCTATCGTCTACAAGATGGGCGGCAGCGAGGTATCTGCACCCGTACTCTTCGGTGCAATACTCCTTATGATTGGTCTTATCTTCTACTTCGTATTCTGCGTTATGGATAAGAAGTTCGACAAGCAGCTCATGGCAGCTGGCGAGCTCTCTGAGGAGGCTTCAGAGGAGGAGTTCAAGTTCAGCGACCTTGGCAACATCTTCAAGAGCAAGATGTTCTGGTTGGTAGCTTTAATGTGCGTACTCTACTACTCGGCTATCTTCCCATTCCAGAAGTTTGCTCCCGACTTCCTCGCTAAGACACTCGATGTTGATAGCGATACTGGTGCACAGCTCTTCAGCTGCTTCCCCATCCTCGCTATGTGCCTCACTCCATTCCTTGGTGGCTTCATCGACCGTAAGGGTAAGGCAGCATCAATGCTTATGGTTGGTTCACTCATCATGATCGCTTGCCACTTGTGCTTCGCATTCGTGCTTCCCGCAGTTCCATCACAGGCTCTCGCTATAGCAATCATCGCTATCCTTGGCGTATCATTCTCGTTAGTACCCGCTGCATTGTGGCCCTCTGTTCCAAAGATTATCGACAACCGCATCCTCGGCTCTGCATACTGCGTAATCTTCTGGATTCAGAACATCGGTCTTCTTATCGTGCCTATTATCATTGGTGCCGTTAACGACGCTACTGGTTCATACGTAGCACCTATGGTGATCTTCTCATCATTCGGCGTTGCAGCACTCTTCATCGGCATGTTGCTCAAGGTTGAGGATAAGAAGAAGGGCTACGGCTTGGAGCTTCCTAACATCAAGGAGTAATCAGTTTACCCACTATATTGGGGGCTGTACGATTCGCTCGTACAGCCTTTTTTATTATCATTTCGGAGTAAGCACAACTTTTTGTTAAAAAAATAACGCACGCCTATTGCTGAAGTGAGATTTTTTCATTAATTTTGTGCGCAACATGAACAAGAAGACTGTTGCACTCTTTTTTTGCTGTGTAGCAGTCGATAAAAAACCTGATTGCTATGTCATTTTTAGATGAAAGAGTACAGACAACAGGTCTCACATTCGACGATGTGTTGCTCGTACCAGCCTACTCTGAGGTTCTACCTCGCGAGGTATCGACAGAGGGTCGCTTCTCTCGCAATATCAAACTAAACATTCCCATTGTGTCTGCCGCTATGGACACCGTAACCGAGGCCAACTTGGCGATTGCCTTGGCACGCGAGGGCGGTATCGGCGTTATCCACAAGAACATGTCTATCGCT
>JAGCLX010000104.1 GCA_017646785.1 Alistipes sp. | reverse complement strand
GGTACGATGTCTTTCTCAACAAGCAAGAACACCATCGCTAACCTTACGACTATCTCCACCGAGCGCGTTAAGGCTATCATCGCCATGAATCGTGCGGGTGAGAAGCCTGAGTCGCTCATTGGTAGCGAGGAGGAGCAGGTGACAGTAGAGCCTACATACCACAGCGCTGAAGATAGCATCGACCGCTTCGATAATAAGGGTCGTCGCTCGAAGCGTAATAAGCGCAATAGAGGTAATAAGTCGCAGCAGGACGAGGCTACAACCACCACCGAGGAGCAGCAGAGCAACGAGCAGACACAGCCTAAAGAGCGCCGTGAGCGTAAGCGTAGAGGTGACCGCCCTGAGCGCAAGGAGCGTGGCGAGGCACATGAGAATAGGGAGCCAAAGGAGCCAAAGGAGAACAGAGAGCCAAGAGAGCCTAGAGAGCCAAGAGAGAACAGAGGACATAAGGAGCATCGAGAGCGTCCAGAGCGTTTGGAGCATAAGGAGAACACTGAGCGCACTGAGCGCACTGAGCGTAACGATGGTGCTGAGCGTTCGGAGCACTCGGAGCGCAGAGAGCGTCGTGGTCGCAACTATCGTGGCAAACGAGGTCCACGCCCTGAACGAGGAGGTAACAACAATAACAACGAGGAGAAGTAGTGATGTGGCATCTGTTGAAGAGTGTTTCGGTCCTTGTTGTAGTGCTCGTTATGGTGGGATGTGCAACGCCTCAGCGTAGTGTCGAGATGCACGACATGGAGCATAGCCTATGGAGCGAGAGCGAGGATTTCTACTACGACAACACAGATACCCTTGCCAAGCGCGAGATATCTGTTGTGGTTCGCTACGGCATGGGTTATGTGGCAGACTCCGTAGCACTTAGCGTGTTGTGCGTATCGCCCGACTCGTTGGTTGTCGAGGAGTCTTTCACGCTCCACATACCTCACCTCTCTGATATGCGCCCAGAGGTGCAACACTTCCCTTATCGCCGTAATGTGGTGCTTGGAAAGAGTGGTCGTTACCACTTCAGACTACGCCCCCGAGAGGCTGTGGAGGGTATATCGTCTGTAGGATTGATGATTAGCGAAAAAGATGTAGATTAGCAATGGGAAAGGATAAACTAAGAAAATTTGCTGAGAACCTTACATTTAAGTGTATGGTTCAGCCAGAGTTCGATGATATATTTCATAAGGACCACCCACTAAAGGGTAGGTGGCACAAGGAGTTCTTCCACAACGACAACCCAATAATCTTGGAGCTTGGATGTGGCAGGGGTGAATATACCGTGGCACTTGCTGAGCGTAACCCCGATAAGAACTATATCGGTATAGACATCAAGGGTGCGCGTATGTGGCGTGGTGCTAAGACCGCTACGGAGCGTGGCATGGAGAATGTGGGCTTTGTGCGTACACGCATAGAGTTTATTCGTTCCTTCTTTGCCGAGGGCGAGATTTCGGAGATATGGATCACCTTCCCCGACCCACAACTTAAGAGTCGCCGTGCTAAGAAGCGTCTAACATCGCCACTCTTCCTTGCTGACTATAAGCGTATGCTTGCTGAGGATGGTGTTATCAACCTCAAGACCGACTCTAAGCACCTCTACAACTACACCGCAGCGGTTATCGAGCGCCTTGGTCTTAATGCCGAGGTTCAGAATGATGATATCTATGGTTCGGGATATGCCGATGAGGTGCTGTCGGTAAAGACCGCCTACGAGACTAAGTTCGTGGCTATGGGTCTGCCTATCACCTACACGCGCTTCAGCCTTGCAGGATGCAACAACTTCGAGTATTTCGACTGGGAGGGCGATGATATCCTCGAGAAGGATGCCGAGGAGAACCGTACAAAAGCATTTTAACAAGCAGGAGGGCTTTGCTAAAAGCCAATGTTTGGAAGTGAATACGACGATATAATATATGGGAAAGAGAAGAAAGGATTACCCTCTAATCGAGGGCTTAGAGATAACAACTCTCGCTGCCGAGGGTAAGGCGATGGGTAAGGTAGATAACCAAGTGGTCTTTGTACCTATGACCGTGCCTGGCGACGTAGTAGATGTGCAGATACGCAAGCATCACCGCCGCTTTATGGAGGGTGTCGTGGTGCGCTATGTTGAGAAGTCACCACTCCGCGTGGAGCACTTTTGTGAGCACTTTGGCGTATGTGGCGGCTGTAAGTGGCAGAACCTCCCATACGAGGAGCAACTTAAGCAGAAGACCAAGCAGGTCGAGGATCAGCTTGTTCGTATCGGTCACCTCGATATTCCTGAGGTGCGCCCATGCTTAGGCTCGGCTCGTACGCGCGAGTACCGCAATAAGCTGGAGTTTACCTTCGCCGATAAGCGCTGGCTTACATACGAGGAGATAGCCGAGGGTGGCGATATAGAGCCACAGCCAGCCGTGGGCTTCCACATTCCTGGCTGCTTCGACAAGGTCCTCGATATTAACAAGTGTCACTTGCAGGTGGACCTCTCGAACCGTATTCGCCTCGCTACAAAGAGCTTCTGTATCGAGCATGGCTACTC
>JAGCLX010000012.1 GCA_017646785.1 Alistipes sp. | reverse complement strand
TTCTCAGCCATGAAGGCTGTGGGTGATGAGAACTTAAGCTGCTTGCCACTGCGCACATGGAGGTAGTTCTTGTTACGCTCGAACTTACCCGAGCATATCTTCATGAAGGCGATACGGTCGCGGTGGTTGGGGTCCATGTTGGCGTGAATCTTAAAGATGAAGCCAGTCAACTTATTCTCCGCGGGCTCTACCATGCGGGTCTCGGTCGTTGCATTGCGGGGTGATGGAGCGATGCGGATGAAGCACTCCAACAACTCGCGCACACCGAAGTTGTTAACCGCCGAACCGAAGAATACGGGTGCGAGCTCACCTGCGAGGTAGTCCTCACGACGGAAGGGCTCGTATACGCCCTCCACGAGATCTACGTTCTCGCGAAGCTGTGCGGCAAACTTGTTGCCGATATACTGCTCAATCTCTGATGACGAGAGGTCGGAAATCTCAACTGTCTCGGCATCTGCAGTCTGGCGCTCGTCTGATGTGAAGAGCGAGAGATTCTTCTCGTAGATGTTGTATACACCCTTGAATGTATCGCCCGAAGAGATTGGGAATGCCAAGGGGCGCACCTTGATCTTAAGCTCGTTCTCCACCTCGTCCAACAAATCAAATGGATCCTTTGAGGGGCGGTCGAGCTTGTTGATAAAGACGATAACGGGTGTCTTGCGCATGCGGCAGACATCCATCAAGCGGCGTGTCTGGGTCTCAACACCCTTTGCACCGTCGATAACGATGATTACTGAGTCTACAGCTGTAAGTGTGCGATATGTATCCTCTGCGAAGTCCTCGTGGCCAGGGGTATCAAGGATGTTAATCTTGACATCCTTATACTCAAAGCCCATCACAGATGTTGCCACCGAGATACCACGCTGACGCTCAATCTCCATAAAGTCTGATGTGGCACCCTTTTTGATTTTATTGCTCTTTACAGCTCCTGCAACGTGGATAGCTCCACCGAACAAAAGCAACTTCTCGGTAAGGGTTGTCTTACCGGCATCGGGGTGTGCGATAACGGCAAACGTGCGTCGTTTAGTAATCTCGTCAATAAGTGCCATGTGACAATAATTTATTTATTTAGGGCGCAAAGATACACATTTATTTTCATTATACAACACAAAAATAGGAGGTTGCACAGTTTTGGCATCCTCCTATTTCATGCTTCAGCACCGAATGTTTAGTCGAGTGGATAGGCGGCAACGAAGCAGTCTGCAACGCGCAACTCCTCCTGGTGAGCCTTGATGTTTGCGATGTTCACATCACCCACGATGTAGTTGTAGTCCTCCGATGTGTACTGCTCTCTAATCTTCGTGAAGGTGAGCAGGTTGCGCTGCTCCTCGGTCTTATAGCGGAAGTAGACACGGAAGGTGTGGTCACATGAGTAGTGAGGAAGCACAGAGTCGTTACGCTTCTTATACTCGTAGCGGTAGTTGTAGCCACACGCTGTGATGTCGCTCAACACTGCCGAGCCTGTGGGGTGACCACCAGCACCACGACCAAACATAAACTGCTTGTCGTAGAACAAACCCTTGATAACCACGCCGTTGAACTCATCCTCAACGCTGTAGATATACTTATTGCGTGAGATAAGCTGTGGCAATACGCACATAATAAGCTTATCCTCGACCTTCTCTACGTGTGCCACGAGCTTGATACGGCGCTCCTTCTCGTGAGCAAAGCGTATGTCGGCGTCGTTCATTGTCGAGATGCCGTATGTGAGAATCTCCTCGGGGGCAACATATACACCGAAGGCGTGCATGGTGATGATGATGAGCTTATATAGTGAGTCCCAGCCGTCGATGTCGAGCGTTGGATTGCTCTCCGCGAAGCCAAGGTCCTGAGCAAGTTTAAGCGCCTCTTTATATCCCATCTTCTCGTTAAAAATTTTCGAGAGAATGAAGTTTGATGAGCCGTTGAGGATGCCCTTCACAGAGAAGAGAAGATCGTTGTCGTAGTACTCCTCGAGGTTGCGGATAACGGGGATAGATCCACATGCCGATGCGTCGTAGAGGAGTGCTGTGTTGTACTGCTCCTGGAGGTCGATGAGCTCGGGTAGGTGGTGGCCAAGCATCTTCTTGTTGCCCGAAACAACGGGTATGCGCATCTTAAGCGCGCGCTTTACAATGTCGTATGCAGCCTCAGCGTCGTCGATAACCTCGACAATGAGGTTGATGTTACGGTCATTGAATATGTCGTCGGGATTAGAGGTGAACTCAACGTCCACGTCGCCACGCTCCTTAGTTATATCGCGTACGCATGCGCGAACGATGTTAACGCTCTTTGAGTCGATGCGTTTGAGTACGTCGTATAGACCATGTCCTACATTACCAAAACCAAAAAGACCTATATTTAACTGTTTCATAGTGTTGCTGTTTTATGGTGTTATTTAATAAAATTCTGAATTATTGTGTTAAGTTTTTCGTGTTCTACAAGGAAGCCGTCGTGACCAAACTCTGACTCTATAAGGTGGTACTCAACATCACGTATATGCTCTCTTAGTGGTGTGTGTGCCTCAGGAGGAAAGAGTATGTCGGAACTTATGGCAACAACCAACGCGCGTGCCTCAATTCGTGAGAGCGCCTCGGCGATGGAGCCTCTGCCACGCGCTATGTTGTGCGAGTCGACTGCCTCGCTAAGGCGGTAGTACGACATGGCATTAAACCTGCGGCGTAGCTTCTCACCCTGATACTGCTGGTAGCTATGTGCGCGGCGTGTGAAGCTTGCTTCGGCGGGGTTTTCGTCCGGCTGAGTAGCGTTGTATGCCGCTCCACCTCTATAGCTTATGAGGGCTATGGAGCGTGCTACGGCCATGCCGTCGATGCCCGCGTCGTCGCGTCGCTCACCCCATGTCCTATCGATGCGTATCGCCATGCGCTGCGACTCGTTGAATGCCGCAGCCCAAGGCTCTGTGCATGTGGTGGTTGCGATGAGCGCGACAGACTCCATAAACTTAGGTTCTGAGATTGCCCACTCCATACACTGAAAACCACCAATGGAGCTGCCAATGAGTAGCTTTACGCGCTCTATGCCGAGGTGCTTGGCCAGTAGCTGGTGGCACTTGACCATGTCGCGCACGGTAATCTGCGGAAAGTCGTAGTAGTACTTCTCGCCCGTAATGGGGTTAACCGATAGTGGCGATGTTGTGCCATAGTGCGAGCCGAGGAAGTTGGCGCATACAATAAAGTAGCGCGTGGGGTCGAGGAAACGACCCTCTTCCACGGTGTGGGGCCACCAGTCGGCAACATCGGAGTTGGCTGTGAGGGCGTGACACACCCATATGACGTTGTCATTTGCTGCGTTGAGCGTGCCAAAGGTGTCGTAGGTGATGTCTACCTCCTGGAGTACTGCACCCGACTCTAAGGTTATTGCCTCGCTATGATGATATACCTGGGCCATAGCTTAGATGTTGCTAAGTGCCTCCTCGTAGTCGGCAATTATATCCTCTACATTCTCCAGACCGAGCGATATGCGGAGGAGCGTGGGCGTGATGCCCGCAGCACGCTTTGCCTCATCCGAGAGCTGCTTGTGTGTTGTTGAGGCAGGGTGTGTAACAACGGTTATTGAGTCGCCAATCATGGTCATGTTGCCCGAAAGTTTGAGGCTCTCGACAAACTTAACTGTAGAGTCGAGGTCGCCCTGAAGCTCTATGGTCATAACAGCAGATGCACCATGACGGAAGTACTTTTTGGCAAGTGCGTGGCTGGGGTGATCCTCGAAGCCTACGAAGCTCACGCTCTTAACCTTGGGGTGGTTGCGGCAGTACTCAGCAAGCTTATATGTAGACTCCACCTCATGCTTCACGCGCAATGATAGTGTCTCCAAACCTAATAGCATGAGGTATGCATCAAAGGGTGATGGGCAGCAGCCAAAGTCGCGCATGCCATCCACGCGGCACTTCACGATAAATGCCTGATTGCCAAAAGCCTCGCATAGGTTGAGTCCGTGGTAGCCCTCTGATGGTCCGTCGATCTGTGGGAACTTGCCCGAAGCGCGCCAGTCGAACTTGCCGCTGTCGACGATAATGCCACCCATAGCTGTGCCGTGGCCGTTAATCCACTTTGTAGCAGAGTCGGTGATGATGTCTGCGCCCCACTCGAAGGGGTTGCAAAGATAGCCGCCTGCACCAAAGGTGTTGTCGACAATAAGCGGAATATTATTCTTGTGAGCTACCTCGGCGAGTGCCTCGATGTCGATTACACGGCATGTAGGATTACCCATAGACTCAGCAAATACGGCGCGTGTATTCTCGTCGATGAGTGCGGCGATATCCTCTGCCGAGTCGCTCTTTGCCAAGCGACACTCGATGCCTACGTTGCGCAATGAGATGACGAACTGGTTGTGGGTGCCACCATAGAGATAGGGTGATGCCACGATGTTCTCGCCAGCCTTAGCGAGTGCTGTCACCGTGAGCAAAATTGCCGACATGCCTGAAGCTGTTGCCAAAGCGCCCACACCGCCATAGAGTGCAGCAATACGCTCCTCGTAGGCTGCTGTTGTGGGGTTGTGCAGACGTGTGTAGATATATCCTGGTTCGCTGAGTGTGAAGAGGTTGGCTGCATAGTCGCACGATGAGAAGTGATATGCAGCAGTGGGGTGTATGGCAATGCCGCGTGCCAAAGACTCGTCCACCTTGTAGCCTCCGTGTATCTGTATAGTTTCGAAGTGTAACTTTCTATTATTCATAGTTGTATAGTGTCAAAAAATAACGAACTCGTCTTAAGATGAGACCTTGTGCGGGTATCATCGTTTGTGTGGTTGCATGGTTGGGGAGTGTACGACCGTGGTCATACGATGATATAGTAGTGCCTAACGGCACATTCGCATAGAGCTGTGCATTGAGGCGTGCATCATCGCCTCAACAATCATAATTCGTATATCACAGCATCTGCGCATAGCTTAAATGTTTGTTTCGCAAAGATAATAAAAATTTTTTAAAACTCCAAACATCAACCTTATAGCTTTTATATTTGATAAATATTGCCTATATTTGCGGACTGAATAATTATATTATTGTGCTATTATGAAATGTACTCTTGACATAAGCTATGAGCATTATGCCTCCATTGCTGAGCTTGAGGAGCATGACCGCAACCTCGTTGCCGAGGCCCAGGAGGCTACAAAAACGGCTAATGCTCGCTACTCGAACTTCCATGTTGGTGCTGCCGTGCGTCTTAAGAGTGGTGTCACTCTCCACGCCTCAAACTTCGAGAGCGAGGTATACCCAGCAGGCTTGTGCGCCGAGCGTTCGTTGCTCTTCTACGTCGAGGCGAACTATGGTGGCGACCCCATTGAGGCGTTGGCCATTGCTTCGGTGCCCTCGGAGCGAGAGTGCTATCCTTGTGGTCAGTGTCGCCAGGTGATTGTTGATGTGGAGCGTAGGCAGAAATCACCCATTCGTGTCATCATGACTGGTGCTGGCACAGCGACAGTGGTAGATAGCGCAGAGAAATTGTTACCCTTCACTTTTAAGTTGTAATATGTTTACTATTAACGATATACTTTACGAGGATAACCACCTAATTGTTGTCAATAAGCATGTTGGCGACTTGGTGCAGAGCGATCCCGATGGCACGGAGGCTATCGAGGATCAGATTAAGGCGATGATCAAGATTCGCGATCATAAGCCTGGCGCCGTATTCTTGGGTGTTGTGCATCGCATCGACCGCCCTGTTAGTGGCGCTGTGGTCTTTGCTAAGACATCTAAGGCCTTGGCACGCCTTAACGAGATGATTCGCAACAAGCAGATTAAGAAGACCTATTGGGCAATCACCGAGGAGCGCCCCGCAGAGGAGGAGGGCTCGTTGCGTCACTTCATTGCGCGTAACGCCAAGACAAATCGCTCGCATGCCTACCAAAAGCCTAAGGGTGATGCCAAGGAGGCGTTGTTGGATTA
>JAGCLX010000103.1 GCA_017646785.1 Alistipes sp. | reverse complement strand
GAGGTTCATCATAAGTGCAGACTGCACCATGTTCGAGCCGATCATACCGGCAGCACCGACGATAACGAGCTTGTCGTTAGTTAGAAATGCCATAGTTGTAAATGTTTTTTTAAGTTGTTATAGTTTGTAAATACTCTCAAAAATTGGTTGATTACTCTAATACATATATCTATGTAAGCAATCATCACGCAAAATTAGGAAACATTCGAGGATATTGCAACTTTTTTGCAAATAAAATTTGATTTGTGTTGCGCTATGGCTACATTGTTGATAAAATTATTACCTTTGTAATGCGTATGGATAGAATAATTGAAATAAACGAGCAGTCGACACTGTATGTGGGTCGAGCAACGGAGCTCCTTGATAGGGTGCTGCCCAAAGGGCGTACTATAGTTATTACCGATGCAAACATCGATCGATTGTATCCCAACCTCGTTCGTCGCTTCGAGCATATCATCGTTGGGCAGGGCGAGGCGTGCAAGAGCCTGCAGACTGTAGATAGGGTGTATCGCGAGCTTATGGCGTTGGGTGCCGATCGCTCGACGTTTATACTCGGTATAGGTGGTGGTATCGTCACCGACATAGCTGGCTTCGTGGCTGCGACATATATGCGTGGCGTAGATTTCGGCTTTGTGTCTACCACGCTACTTGGTCAGGTGGATGCCTCGATAGGCGGTAAGAATGGTGTAAATGTTGCAGACTATAAAAATATGGTCGGCACATTCCGTCAGCCACGTTTTGTCATTGCCGACGTGGAGATGCTGCGTACGTTGCCCAAGCGCGAGTTGCGTGCAGGCATGGCTGAGGTGGTTAAGAGCGCCGTTATTGCCGATGCAGAGCTCTTTTCAAGCATGGAGCGCTGTGGTGCTGATATATACAGCTCTGCGGAGGCTTTGCAGGGTGCTATGCTTGGTGCTGTGGCTGTCAAGTCGCGCATTGTTGCAGAGGATGAGCGCGAGGGTGGTGTGCGTAGACTCTTGAACCTCGGACATACGCTGGGTCATGCTATAGAGAAGTGTACCCACGATGTAAACCATGGCGAGGCTGTGGCTCTCGGTTTGTCACTCATAGCTCATGCTGCGGTGCGTCGTGGTATGATGGTTGAAGAGAATGCTTCGCGTATTGATAGTTTGCTTGCTAAGTTAGGTTTCGACTTACGTATGCCTGTTAATATAGCTGATGTGTTGCGCGAGGTGAGGCATGATAAAAAGAAGAAGGATAATGTGTTACGTGTAGTGTTGCCTGTAAAGATTGGAGAGTGTCGCGTGACAGAGTTGTCGTTTGTTGAGTTTGAAAAACTATTTGTGTAGATATGAAAAGAGCGTATATACTTCTTGCTGAGGGTTTCGAGTGTGTTGAGGCGCTGGCTCCGATAGATGTCATGCATCGCGCGGGTGTAGAACTTAAGCGTGTTGCTGTGGGTGGTTGCCTTGATGTTCGTTCATCACACGGCTTGGTTACGTTGACCTGCGACGCGCTTATTGAGGATGTCGACCTTGCGGATGGCGATGTGCTCATTTTGCCTGGTGGCAACCCCGGTTATGTCAACCTTCGCAACTCGGAGCAGGTGTGCGCGGCGGTGCGTGACTACTATAATAGCGGTCGCTTGGTTGCTGCTATCTGCGGAGCGCCCACGGTGTTGGCGGCTGCGGGTGTTGCGCGTGGATGCAGTGTGACGTGCCATACTACGGTTGTCGAGGAGATGGGTGACTACCACTTTGTTGGTGGCTCGGTGGTTGAGGATGGCAACCTTATTACCGCTGCGGGTGCTGGTCTTTCTGTGGAGTTTGCGCTGACAATTGCAGAACGCCTTGTTGATAACGAAGTATTGTCGCGTGTTCGCCGCGGCATGGAGGTTTAGGGCTAATAGGTGCATGGATAAATAAAAGCGAGGTAGTTTAACTGCCTCGCTTTCATTTTATAGTAGGGCCTTTTTTACCTGCAATCCTTCGTATGGGTCAGTGCCCTCTACTACATCCTTGCACATCAACCAACGAACTGTAGATATAGAGTCGATTTCGGTGAAGTAGGCTTGTATGAAGGTCCACCCGAGCGACTCCATATAGTTAAGTGCCTCAATTGGTGAGTTGAAGAGTATTGCCTCGCCATTGTCGTCAGCCAATACTTGCGCGTGTAAACCACTCTGCTCTTGGCCGAAGTCGATGGCTACCTTTGTAGCTTTGCCTATTGTGTGGTACTCCCTGATTTCGCAGAAGACCCTGCCATCGGCAAATAGGTTGGTTGTGCTGATGCATAGTGCAATAAATAGTACAAGTCGTTTCATGGTTGTAAGTTTTTAAGCGTTTGTTGTTATAGCAAAGTTATAAAACGACTGGCTATTTCGTGTTGAGGTATTCGCCAAATGACACATATGGTGGGTGAAACGACAATATGTGTGGGTGAAATAAATATGGGGTTGACCTTTCGGACAACCCCATATCAATATAGATATATCTCGACTACTTACGGATCTCGGCGCCAGCCTTCTGCTCGAGTTGAGCCTGGAGGTTTGACATCGTGCGCTCAATCTGCTTGTCGGTGAGTGTCTGGTTCTTATCCTCGAGGATAAAGCTCAATGCGTATGACTTCTTACCCTCTGGTAGCTTGTCGCCCTCATATACATCGAACAATGATACTGACTTCAAAAGCTTCTTCTCTGTAGCAAATGCGATAGAGCGAAGCTGTGAGAATGTAACGTTCTTGTTAACGAGGAGTGCCAAGTCACGCTTAACCTCTGGGAACTTAGAGAGCTCCTTGAACTGCACCTTCGCCTTCTTGGTCATCTTGACAAGCTGGTCGAAGTCAACCTCGGCGAAGTATACATCCTGCTTGATGTCGAACTTCTTGCGCACCATTGGCGAAACAACACCCATGCGTACTACCTCGTTGGGACCCTGCTTGAAGACGATAGCGTCGGCATAGAGGTCGCACTCGAGGCTGTCAGACTGTAGTGCGTAGATGTCTACACCGAAGCGCTTGAGTAAACGCTCAACAATGGCGCGGAGTGTGAAGAACGAAGCCGACTCTTCCTTGCTGTTCCATGAGAGCTGTGTTTTGAGTCCTGTGACGGTGATGCCGATGCGGTAGTTCTCCTCGTACTTAGCCAAGGTGTTCTCCTCCGATGCCTTCTCTGCATTGAATGCGTAGCAGTTACCCACCTCGTACATCTTGAGGTTGCCGTTGCGGCGGTTTACGTTGAGCTCTACAGCCTCCAAGGCGTTGAAGAGCAGTGTCTGACGCATGACGTTGAGGTCCTGCGACAAGGGGTTCAAAATCTTCACGCAGCGCTCTGCAGGGTATGATGTCGAGCCCTCGTAGTATGAAGCCTTGGTGAGCGAGTTCGACATAATCTCTGTGTAGCCGTTCGATGTAAGGAAGTCAGATGCCACATTCTGCAATCGCGCCTTGTCGGGCTTTGGAGCGTACGACAATGTTGAGTTTACGTGGTCAGAAATCTCGATGTTGTTGTAGCCATATACGCGCAACACATCCTCGATGAGGTCAGCCTCACGCTGTACGTCTACGCGGTAGGGAGGCACAGCCACTGTGAGTACCTCGCCGTCGCGGTTGAGGACCTTAACGTCAAGTGCCTCGAGAATAGTCATAAACGTCTCCTCGGGAATGTTCTTGCCGATGAGCTTGCGCGCGCGGTCCAACGAGAATTCAAACTCGAAGTCGCGTGCGGGAGTGGGGTTGATGTCGATAATCTCCGATGTGATGCGACCACCCGCTAACTCCTGCATGAGCATTGCAGCACGCTTAAGTGCGTATACCTGGATGTTGGGGTCGATACCGCGCTCGAAGCGGAACGATGCATCGGTATTTAGACCGAAACGCTTAGCCGTCTTGCGAACCCATACTGGGTGGAAGTATGCGCTCTCAATAAATACATTTACTGTGGTGTCGCTAATACCTGAGTCCTGACCGCCATATACACCAGCGATACACATAGGACGCTCAGCTGAGCAAATCATAAGGTCGTTAGCTGTGAGTGTGCGCTCCACGCCATCGAGGGTGACGAACTTTTCGCCCTCGTTGGCTGAACGTACCACAACCTTGCCACCCTCAATCTTGTC
>JAGCLX010000011.1 GCA_017646785.1 Alistipes sp. | reverse complement strand
TCTCTTCGTTCCACTGCTGTCTAACCTTCTTGAAGTACCAGCGCTCGGTGTAGCTGAACGAGGGGCTGACGTTGATGTAGTTGAAGAGTGACAGCGACGTTGAGATAGGTATAGTGTGCTGAATACCGTGCTTCATCTTGTGGAGTGTCTCCTCGGTGAAGATCTCATCCTCCTTGGCGTTCACCGAGTTGGTCATCTTCATCGAGTAGCTCATCTTAATTTTCTCATACCAGCGTGTCTTACCCACAGCCTCCTTGCGCTTCAAGGGGTTGAAGCTCGATACGTTGAAGGTGATGGTGGGGGCGGTAACACCGATGGTTTTATCGCGTGAGTTCTGTGATACGGCCATGTTGAGTGATAGTGAGAATGGTGTTCCCTCCCAGTTCTTTGAGTATGAGATAGATGAGTTGGTCTGTGTTGCAAGGATGTCGTCCACGGTGGTTGCCGAGTAGCGGCTATAACCACTTGATGTAAGGTTCACCGATGCCGAGAATGTCGAACCGGGGTTAGCCTTGGGGTCCTGCGAGTGTGTCCACTGGATTTTGTAGTTGTTCTGCTGCACAAAGTCAGGCTCTCCCTTCTCACCCGTGCGGATGGCTGAGTACATGAGGTTGAAGTTGCCCTTGAATTTGTAGCGCTTGACATACTGCGATACGGCAGATACCTCCCACGAACCGAGGGTGTAGATACCGCCACGTAGTGCGAGGTCCATGTGCTCACCAAGTGTGAAGTAGTAACCGAGGTCGCGAACGAAGAAACCCTTGGCATCCTCACCATACGTAGGCATCAAGATACCCGACTTAGGACCTGTCTGCACTGGGAAGAAACCCTCAGGGATACCAGGGAAGTAGATGGGCACATCCTCCATAACGAGGTAGGCGTAACCCGTCACCACCTTCTTACCAGGGATTACCTTGGCCTGTGTCATGGCGATGTAGAAGTGGGGGTGGTCGGTGCAGTCGCATGTGGTGTACATACCGTGACCGATGTGGATTGACTCGTCGGGGTGCATCTTCACGCTGCTACCGATAAGCCAACCATCGCCCTGCTGTGTGGCGATACCCTTAATCTTGGCCTTGCGAGTGTCGAGGTTGTAGGTGATGGTGTCCATAGAGTAGGGTGTGCCACCATCCGAGAACTCAGGCTGAGTGCTGCGAGGAGTGCCATCCTCACGAAGGTTTGTTGTGTCGGGGTAGCCATGGGCAAAGATGTTCTTAGTCTCCATGTCCACGCGCATGTAGTCCGCCTTGAGGTTCATACCCTGATATGTCACATCGCCACTCTTGTAGCTGTGGATAAGCTTGTTGCGGGCGTCGAACACTACAGAGTCGACGGCCTTACCCTTCACAATGTCGCTGAAGACCATGCCACCATCCGAGCGTTGAGAAGTCTCCCTTATGGCGCGAGTAGTGTCCTGAATGGGTGAAACCATCGCGGTGGAGTCGCTTGACCATAGCATGCCAAAACTGCTTCTGCTTGCTGCTGTGAGGCCGAAACAGAAACTCAGGAACACCATGGCTAATACCACCGATGTTAGATATTTTAAGAAATTATGTCTCAAAATTCAATAATTTTTTGTAACTTTGCCGACGCTGTCGGCAAAACCGACAAGGATGTAGTTGATTGTTTCTCATCCACGTCACGGTTGCGTGCGCTTGCGTAGCGCGAACAACCTGCAAATATAGTAAAATTTTTATATAAACCGGAATATTTTATGAGAAAACTCATAATAGCACTACTCGTTGCACTTTTGTCGCCCGTTTTTGCAAACGCAGGCGAGAGTTGTAATGTTGCTTATGAGGGGCGAAAAAGGGTGGTGGTGTTGGATCCCGGTCATGGCTATCCACGTCCTGGCAAGGTTGTGGGTAAGGTGCGAGAGGCCGATATTGTGTTGGCCATATCTAAGGAGGTGCGTCGTCAGTTGGCTACAAAGATGCCCAGTTTGGATGTCTACCTAACGCGACATAGCGATTCCTCTTACCATGCAAACCAGAATACGGATAACCGCATGCGTGCAGAGTTTGCAAATAGAAAGGGTGCTGACCTCACGGTGGGTATTCACGCCAATGCGCTTGAGAATACTAAGGTTAAGGGCTGTGAGGCGTGGGTGTTGTCGCTTGACGAGGCACTGATGCAGCAGAATAATAACCGTGCAAATCTCTTTGCTGATGATGGCGATGCGTTGAATATCAACGACCTTGATACTAAGTCTATGGGCTTTATCAAGGTGCTCACGCGCCAACTCGATAATGAGCCTCGCAACCGCATGTTTGCACAGCAGTGCTGCGACAATATCAGTAAGTATGGTCTCGGTAGCCTTGGCGTAAAGTCTGGTAAGATATGGACCATGCTCTACTATCTTGAGGGTCACGGCGTGCTTGTTGAGATTGGATATATGACCAACCCCTCGGACTTGGCGTACATAACCTCGGATAAGGGTAAGAAGGAGGTGGCAACGGCCATTGCGGATGCTATTGCGAGCTTCTTCAAGGGCTTGGATGCTATCTCTGTAGATAGCGTGGAGGAGGCTCCCGCAGCTGTAGAGGAGGTCGCTACGGAGGTGGCGCAGAGCGATATGAGTGAGGGCTATGCCATTCAGCTTATATCGAGCAAGTGCGAGGTCGATGTATACGACTATCAGTTTAAGGGTTACAAGGGATGTGTTCGTCTGCTGATGGGCACGGGTAGCTACAAATATAAGTATTGCTATGGATGTTATCCGACGCGAGAGGCTGCTAAGGGGGATTTGGCCGAGGTGCAAAAGACCTTCAAGGATGCTTATATTGTCTACTTTAAGGATAGCGCAATAGCCGTGAAGTAGGCGTGTTAGTGTGATAATAATTAAAATTAGTGTGATAATAATTAAAAAGTAAAGATATGAAATTAAGTAGTTATTTCAAGGTCGGCACATTTGCCGTTATTGTTCTTTTGGTGTCATGGTGGGGTATTAAGTGGCTTGGTGGCCAGAATATCCTTTTGACAAACAACACCTACTATGTTTACTATGACGATGTTACAGGCCTCATGGAGTCATCGCGCGTTAAGTTGCGTGGCGTAGAGGTGGGTAATGTGCGCACTATCACACTCCTCGACTCAAATGTGGAGGTGGAGATATCTATCGATGCGGAGTATGCCGATATGATTCCCGCGAACTCTGTAGCGGAGATTGGCTCAGCAGGTCTTATGGGTGGCATGGAGGTATACATCATCCAGGGTGACTCGGAGGAGATTATGCAGGATGGTGGAACATTTGAGGGTCGTATGCGTCCTGATATGATTGGTTCGTTGGCCGATAAGGGTGGTGAGTTGCTTGATGGCTTGAATGTTACGGTTGAGAGCATCAATACGTTGCTCGGTGATAATAGCGAGGGTATCGGCATGCTCGTGGCTAACCTCGAGTCTATGACCGCATCTATCGACAGCATGCTTGCTGCTTCTGGTGGTGACATCGAGGAGGCTATTAGCAACCTAAATGCCTTTACCACTACGCTTGCGGAGAACACAACACGCATCGAGAGCATGCTCGCTAACCTCGAGAACTTCAGCGGTGAGTTGGCTGATGCAGACCTCGTGGGTGAGCTCTCAGCTACGGTAGAGTCGCTCAATGCCGTTCTTGGTGCGCTTCAGAGCACCGAGGGTTCTGCTGGTAAACTTCTTAACGACACAGAGTTGTATAACTCGCTCACCACAGCGAGCGACAACCTCGGTCTGTTGTTGGAGGATGTCAAGGCACGCCCCATGCGCTATGTGAACATCTCGGTGTTCGGTAAGTCGCCCGAGCAGATGGAGGCTAAGGCTGCTAAGAAGGCGGCAAAGGAGGCTGCCAAGGAGGAGAAGCGCGCAGCTAAGGAGTCTAAGTAGTACAATAATATGGTGTACTGCACCTCGCAAGGGGTGTGGTACACGGTGTTTTAGTGATGATATATCCGTCGAATTTTGAACAGAGGGTCGGCTTTGACCGCATCAGGGAGCAGATTGTGGAGCGTTGCTCTATGCTCTCGGCTCGTGCGCTTATGGCTGAGGAGGGATTCACCTCTTCACGTCGTGAGGTCGAGGAGCGCTTGACGCTTGCCGATGAGATGCGTACGGTCTTGGCGATGGAGCCTGGTGCGGAGATTGGAGAGCAGGAGGATCTACGTTCGATTATCGACAAAATAGCCGTTGAGGGCTCATACCTCATGGCTGATGAGTGCGCGGTGTTGCTGCGTGCGTTGAGGGGCGTGAGCGCTATTGTTGGTTTTATACGTTCGCGCAGAGAGGGTAGCTACCCCGCACTACGCCGCATGACGGAGCGTGTGCAGCTCTTCCCGGAGTTGCAGCGCGAGATAGAACGCGTGGTGGATGATAAGGGCGAAGTGCGCTCTTCGGCTTCGCAGGAGTTGGCCGAGATACGTCGTGTCATTCGTGAGCACGAGGGTCAGGTGGCTAAGCGTCTGCAGCAGGTGTTGCAGAGGGCTAAGGCCTCGGGTATTGTCGAGGCGGATGCCATGATATCTATTCGCGATGGCCATGCTGTTATCCCCGTTGCTGCGGCCAATAAGCGTAAGCTGGCGGGATTTATCCACGATGAGTCGGCCACGGGTCGCACCTTCTATGTTGAGCCTGTTGAGGTTGTTGAGCTAAACAACGAGTTGCGTGAGCTGGAGTATGCCCAGATGCGTGAGATTGTGCGCATCCTCACGGAGCTAACGACCATCCTGCGTGCAGATGTCAAGGGCCTGGATCGCATAGAGGAGTACCTCACGAAGATAGATGTGTTGCGAGCCAAGGCGCGCTGGGCACTGGATAATGGCGCTGTGAAGCCCATCATATCGACGGAGGGTCGCTTGCTACTGCGTAAGGCGCGCCATCCGCTTTTGGAGCAGACGCTTAAAAGCCAGGGTAAGGCTATTGTTCCTCTGGATATGGAGCTAAATGCCGAGCGTAGGATACTCGTAATCTCGGGACCCAATGCTGGTGGTAAGTCGGTGTGCTTGAAGACCACTGGTATATTGCAGTATATGGTGCAGTGTGGCTTCTTGGTGCCTGTGTTGGAGAACTCGGAGTTCCCGCTCTTCGACTCGCTGATGATTGATATTGGCGACCAGCAGTCGTTGGAGAACGACCTTTCGACCTACTCGTCGCACCTCGTTAATATGAAGGCAATGTTGGCCGAGGCGTCGGAACGTACGCTCATCATGATTGATGAGTTCGGCTCGGGCACGGAGCCCACGATTGGTGGTGCTATCTCGGAGTCGATATTGGAGCGCTTTGTGGAGCGTAGGGCCTATGGCGTTATCACCACGCACTATGCCAATATTAAGTACTTCGCATCGCGCAACGAGGGTGTGGCAAATGGAGCTATGGCCTTCGATGTTAAGAATATACAGCCACTCTTTAGCCTTGAGATGGGTAAGCCTGGTAGCTCGTTTGCTATAGAGGTGGCACGCAAAATAGGTCTGCCCGAGGATATCGTTCGCACGGCTATGGATAAGGCGGGTGAGGACCACATAAACCTCGAGAAGCAGTTGCGCGAGATTGCCCGCGATAAGCGTTACTGGGCAGAGAAGCGCGATCGCATCCGTCAGACAGATCGCAAGGTGGAGCAGCTTGAGCAGACATATACCGACCGCCTGCAGAGCATTCGTGATGAGCGCAAGGTGATTCTGGATAAGGCGCGTAAGGAGGCTGAAGCGTTGATTGCTGAGGCTAACCGCACCATTGAGAATACCATCCGCACCATCCGCGAGTCGCAGGCCGATAAGGAGCTTACGCGTCTTGCGCGCAAGGAGTTTGTGGGCTTTGCCGATGCGGTTGTGGATGATGCAACAGAGAAACATGATGATCATATCAAGCGCGAGATGGAGCGCTTGGCACGTCGTCGTGAGCGCAGGGAGGAGCGCCGCCTGGAGCGTGAGCGTGGTGTGGAGCAAGCACCTAAGGTCGAGGAGGTTAAGCCCATAAAGATAGAGGTGGGTACGAAGGTGAAGATTGACGGACAGGATGTGCCTGGCGTTGTGCAGATGATAAAGGGCAAGAAGGCACAGGTGGCATTCGGTCAGATGATGATAATGGTGGAGATGGAGCGCCTGAAGGTGGTGAGCTCGGCGGAGTACCGCGAGGCCACACGCCCAACAACGGCGCGCACAGTGGTGTCGGTGGATATCAACCAGCGTAAGCTCAATTTCCGTGACCACATAGATGTGCGAGGTATGCGTGCCTCGGAGGCGTTGACGGCAGTCGAGGACCTTGTGGATGATGCCCTTATGGTGGGCGTTTCGGGTGTTACCATCCTGCATGGCAAGGGCACGGGAGCGCTCAAGGAGGAGATACGTCGCTACTTGCGCACGGTACGCGATGTGGCAACTGTTGCCGACGACCATGCCGATAGGGGTGGCGCGGGCATTACCGTGGTAACGTTTAGGCGTGACTAATAGATTTATATACAATGAATTACCTATTGTCTGAAATAGCTCGTATCGTGGGTGGTGAGCTCCGTGGTGCCGACCTCAAGGTGAGAGAGGTGGCAACGGACTCGCGTGGCGTCTTGACATCTGACGAGATGGCCTTTGTCGCCATCAATGGCAAGCATCACGATGGTCACAACTTTATTCCACAAATGGTTGTGCGTGGCGTTAGAGCATACATCACTGAGCGAGAGGTGGAGCTTGCTGAGGGCATGGGTATTGTGGTTGTAGATTCGGCCATCGAGGCGTTGCAGAGGCTTGCTGCGCATCATCGCCGTGAGTTTAAGGGTAGAGTCGTAGCCATCACGGGCTCGAATGGTAAGACGATAGTCAAGGAGTGGGCCTCGCGCTCTATGCCCGATACGGTGCGCTCGTTTGCATCGCCCAAGAGCTACAATTCGCAGCTGGGTGTTGCGCTGTCACTCCTTATGCTTGATGGCGAGGAGGAGGTGGCATTCATCGAGGCAGGTATCTCGGAGCCTGGTGAGATGGAGCGTCTGGAGGCTATGATACGTCCCGATATTGTCGTTGTTACGTCCATAGGTGATGCGCACTCTGCAAACTTTGTGTCGGAGCGTGCAAAAATTGAGGAGAAGTTACTCCTCGCGCGTCGCGCTCGCACGATAATATATAGCAGTGAGTATAGGTCGCTGGCAAGCTGCATAGAGGAGCTATACGGTGACCGCGAGCTTATTGATAGTAGCATGGAGGATGATGTGGAGAATGAGCTTGAGTTGAGCGATGCACTCTCGGTTGATGCTCTTCACGTGTCGGCACTTATGCGCCGTTTGGGTTATGGCGTTGATGGTGCAGTCTTTTCGGCAAATGTGGCTATGCGCCTTGAGCTGAAGGAGGGCGTCGACGACTCTATGATCATCGATGATACCTATAACTCGGACATCAACTCCGTGGTTGTAGCCCTTGATGCGCTCTATGTGCAGTCGATGGGTAGGCGCAGGGTG
>JAGCLX010000102.1 GCA_017646785.1 Alistipes sp. | reverse complement strand
GGCCCATATCCTGAAGGGCGATAACCTCGCGGCGTATCTCCTCCTGTGTGAGCTTGCGGCGGGGAATGGTCTTGTTCTTTGCGTGATAGGGGCAGTAGACGCAGCCATTCACGCAGTGGTTCGAGAGGTACAAGGGAGCGAACATCACGATGCGGTTGCCGTAGATTTGCTCCTTGAGCCTGCGCGCAATGGCGAAGATGCGCTCCTCGACCTCCTTATCCTCTACCTCGATAAGTACCGCAGCCTCACGGTGTGAGATGCCCTTGCCCTCTTCGGCCTTGGCGAGAATCTCATCGATGAGTGCTCGGTCGTTGCGGTGCTCGCGCGCCCACTCCAGTGTGGCGCGTATCTCGCCGTCGTGGATAAACTCGGCGGCGTGCTCCGACTTTACATTATATTCTATATTACTCATGTTAGTGTTTTAGGTTATTGAAATCGCCTCGTGCATAGTCTATGTGGTAGCCTATGGTGTTGAGTTCGCTCTCCAGCGCACTCAAGCCTTCGGCTGCCTCCTTGCCCCACGAGGCCTTATTCTCATAAATGGCATATTTAGCCCTCACATCCGAGGGTGATAGGTTGGGCATCACTACGTTAGCACCCGAGAGTATTCCCTCGAGACGACCCCTGGGGTGGAGCGTCGCCAGTGCTGTGGTTGACGGTAGCAGTGCCTTGGGTAGCATCAATCTCACAATGGCTATAGTTGCCAATACCATGTTTAGTTCTCCTGCGGGCCCCGAGCCAAGTGGCGTAGCCTTGTGTGGCAGGAAGGGGCCTATGCCCACCATCTCGGGCTGCATGCGGTCGATGAGTAAGAGGTCTTCAACAATATGGTCAATACTCTGCCCCTTAACTCCAATCATCATACCCATGCCCGTCTGGTAGCCACACCTCTTCAACGCCTCCAGGCACTCCAACCTGTGGCGTAGACCCTTGCTTGAGGGGTGCAATGAGGCGTAGAGCTCTTTGTTTGCTGCCTCGTGGCGCAGTAGGTAGCGGTTTGCTCCCGCCTCCTTGAGTCTTCGGTACGACTCCTCGGTGCGCTCGCCAAGCGATAGCGTGATTGCCACATCGGGATATGTGCGGCGCATATCCGAGATAAGCTCCACGAGCCACTCATCCGTATGTGTGCCATCCTCGCCACCCTGCAGCACGAAGGTGCGGAAGCCCAATGCGTAGCCCTCCCTGCAGCACGCCATAACCTCCTCATGCGTAAGGCGGTAGCGGTCTGCGGTGCGGTTGCTGCGCCTAAGTCCGCAGTACAAACAGTCGCACTTGCAGAAGCTCGAGAGCTCGATTAGGCAACGTATATATATGCCAAGTCCGAACTGCGCGGACGCAGTTCGGACAGCATTGTCTCTGAGAAGTTGAAGCACGCTTGGGTCTGTGGCAGCACCTTTTAGCAGCTGCCCTAACTCTGTTGCATTTAGTTTGTTACCATGCGTTAAGCGCTCAATCAACTCCTTCATAGATTATTTATCGCTTCTTCAGCTCAGCATCGAAGGTCTTCTTGCCGTCGCCGTAAGCAGTGTGTACGCTCGGACCTGAGATACAACCGCCGTCGCAGACCATAACCTCGATGAACTGTGCTGGTGCCTTGCCAGTCTTGCCGTAGGCCTTGAGCAAAGCAACATTCTTCTTATTAAGACCAGCAATCTGGAGTGTTGTGAAGTCGATCTTACCGTCAACCAACTCCTTAACTGCTGCTGTAACACCGCCATTCTCTGCAAAGCCGTGTGCCGAGCGACGTGATGCGCAATCTACGGGGTGGATGTTAGCCTCGCCAAGCTCGATGTTCATACCACCAAGAATTGCGTGTGTCTCCTCGTAAGTGAGGATGTAGTCAACCAAGCCCTTCAAATCCTCGCGACGTGCCTCCTTGCGCTTTGCGATACATGGACCTACGAATACAACCTTCGCGTTAGGATACTTCTCGCGTGCGAGCTGTGCGGTGTAAACCATAGGTGAGTATGTAGAAGAGATATACTTCTGCAACTCGGGAGCGTGCTTGCGTGCCATCTCCATGTATGAAGGACAGCAAGATGTGGTCATGAATGCCTGACCCTCCTCCATCTTCTCTGCGAACTCGTGTGTCTCCTTCTCTGTAGTGATCTCCGCACCACGGGCAACCTCGATAACATCCTTGAAGCCGATAGCCTTGATAGCGCCGTAAACCTGCTCGGTAGGAGCGTTGTACTGTGAAAGGATTGAGGGAGCTACGATAGCTACAACATCCTCGCCACGGCGGATAGACTGCAAGATGTCGAATACCTGTGAAATCTCGAAGATAGCGCCGAAAGGACATGCGTTCATACACTTACCGCAGTAGATACACTTCGACTCGTCGATATGCTCTACGCCATACTCGTCCTTAGAGATTGCGCCAACGGGGCAAGCCTCCTCGCAAGGAACGGGGATGTAAACGATAGCGTGGTAGGGACATGCTGCGAAACACTTACCACAGCTGATACACTTCTTGTGGTCGATCTTACCCTGTGATGTATCGGGGTCGAACTCGATAGCATCCTTGGGACAAGCGTGTGAACAAGCACGCGCAACGCAACCACGGCAGAGGTTAGTGATATCATAGTTCGTGCGCACGCATGATGAGCAAGCCTCGTCGATAACGCACATGATGTTATCCTTAATCTGTGTGCGGTCGAGAGCAGCCTGGGCGTATGCTGAGAGTGGAGTGAGCTCGTCGGTCTCATCTGTCATGTCGTAACCCAACAATGGGAGAGACTTGTACTTCCACACTGCGCGCTCCTTGTGGATGCAGCAGCGGCCACGCACCTGTGAGTTGCGAGGAATAAACTCGATGTGCACTCGGTCGATCTTCTCTACGAGCTGACCCTCATTCCAGAGGCTCACAAGCTTTGTGAGAAGTCTCTGGCGCACGATCATTACATTGTTCTTAATTGCCATATTGCTAGTAGTTAACTGTTAATTTGTCCTTTATTGTTGTGTCGTGGTTGCCAAACTATTGTGGTCTTTTTTGGCGATATGCTTCAAGTGGCCCACAACGGATTGGTAATAAACCGAACAAAAGTAGTACAATT
>JAGCLX010000101.1 GCA_017646785.1 Alistipes sp. | reverse complement strand
GGCGAACGAAATCGTTTACAACAACATAGCTCTTACCGTTCTGCTTAACAATCTCGATTACATTCTCAGCCTTACCCTTCTCGTAGCACCACTCAGCGATAAGCTTACGGTTACGCATGTGAGACTCCTCAACATCCTTGCCGAGCTCGATGCGTGAAAGCTGTGTCATGTAGCCGTTCATGATGTAGTCAGAGTACTGTGACCATGCAACATCCAAAGTGGGGATAAGACCAATCTCTACGAGCTTCTCATCGCCGAGGTAGTAGAGAGCAAAGAGGTCTGCACGTGCCTCCTCAAGAGTTGAAGAGTATGTACGAAGCTCATCACCCTTTGTACCAGGAGCGAGCTGGCCAGAGCCGTGACCCAAGCACTCGTGAAGGTCAGTGTGGAGGTCGTCACCGAGCTTGCCATAGAGCTTAGCACGCTCACGATCCTCCTCACGAAGGATAAACTCCTCGCTGAAGCCATTGCCCTCTGCAGCCTTTGCATATGCGTAAGTGATGTTATCGATAGTTACACTCTTTGAACCGTGCTCCTTACGAATCCAGTCAGCGTTGGGGAGGTTGATACCGATAGCAGTTGCGGGGAAGCAGTCGCCACCAAGCATAGCCACTGTGATAACCTTTGCAGATACGCCCTTAACCTCCTCCTTGCGATATGCAGGGTTGATAGGAGCGTTATCCTCGAACCACTGAGCATTTGCAGCCATAATCTCTGTACGCTTGCAAGCCTCCACATCGCGGAAGTTTACTACGCTCTCCCATGAAGCCTTGCGACCAAGAGGATCGCCATAGCTCTCGATAAAGCCGTTAACGAAGTCTACATTGCAATCAGTATCCTTAACCCAAAGGATGTTGTACTCGTCGAACTTCTTGAGGTCACCTGTGCGGTAGTATGCGATGAGTGCCTCGATTGTAGCGCGCTGTGTGTCGTCAGCTACGGTTGCAGCCTTCTCCAACCAATAAACAATCTGCTCGATTGCGTTAGAGTACATGCCACCAACCTTCCAAACCTGCTCAACAACATTGCCGTTCTCATCCTTAACGAGCTTCGAGTTAAGACCGTAAGAGATAGGCTCGGGGTTACCCTCATCAGCAGCAGCCATAGCAGCGTAGAATGCCTCTACCTCCTCCTGGTTAACACCCTCATAGTAGTTGTTAGCCGAAGCAGTGATTACATCTACACCAGCCTTCTGGTTGAGACGAGATGCGTAAAACTCCTTGTCGAAGATGATGCGACAAAGAAGCTCCTCATCCATCTCGCGGTTATCATCGTTGATGTAGAGTGCGAGCTGCTCACGGAACCATAGCTCAGAGAACTCAGGGGTGAACTTGTCGTTAGAGTAGTGGTGGTGGATGCCATTAGCGAACCACATCTTCTTCAAGTACTTCTCAAAAGCCTTGAACTCCTCGCTCTCAGCCTCGGCTGTGTTGCGAGCATCGGTGTAGATAGTCTCGAAAGTACGGCGGATAGCCAAGCCATACTTGAAGTTCTGGTCGAAGAGGATGTCACGACCACACTTTGCTGCCTCAGAGAGGTAGTAAACATACTCCTTCTCCTGGAGTGTAAGGTTCTCGAAACCGGGAACCTCATAGCGGATAACCTTGATGTCGTCGAAACGATCAACAATCCAGGGCTGCTCCTGCGCTGTCTGCTGCTCGGCAGGTGCTGTGCACGATGCCAATGCAATAACTCCCATAGCGGTAAGTCCTAAAAATTTATTCATCATTAGTTGGTTATAGTTTGTAATACAATAATCGGTGTAAAATTACAACGAAAATATGAGATAGACAAAAAAAAGAGCACACACCACACCTATTTATTATTTTTTTTATAATTTTGTCCTACATAAACGATATTTAAAACGAAATTATATGCTTGGAAGAGGTATCTCAACAATAGCACTTCTCATCTGCTCGAATGTCTTTATGACACTTGCATGGTATGGTCACATCGCCTTTAAGGATAAGCTCGAGCGCTTCAGTTCACCCGAAAAGCCATTCATGCTCAAGGGCATGCTCGTCATCGTACTCATCAGCTGGGGAGTGGCACTTTTGGAGTATTGCTTCCAGGTTCCCGCCAACCGACTCGGTAGCGCAGAGTTCGGAGGCCCATTTACACTATGGCACCTAAAGGTTATTCAGGAGGTTATATCGCTGGTGGTCTTCTCGCTCTTTATGGCAATATTTCTACACGAGGGACTCAAGTGGAACCACTATGTAGGCTTCCTCTGCCTGGTGCTTGCCGTGTATTTTATATTCCGCAAATAACATTAAAACATTATAATTATGACACCCTATCAGCAATCTATCGAGGCTGCCAAAAGTTGGAAAGAGGCTGTTGGCGCAATGTGGAAAAGACAGCGCACTATGCTGTTCTTGGGTATAGCATGCATCGCTCTGCTATTAGTAGGTCTGGTGATGTTATGCATTGGTTTAGTTACGATTGACGAGTCCCAGAGTGTTGGCACACCACTTATCGTGACCAGCATCATCATCATGCTTATGATGCTCGTTCCTGCCATCGTCTCAGTCGTGATGTTGTGGATATTCTATTTTGATGTCAAGAGGTGGCAGAATGCCGCACCCGAGTCACTCAAAAAGAGCATCAAACTATTCTCTTTGGGTCTGTTAATCACGCTTATAGCATCCGTAGCGGCAAGCGTAATTGGTGGATTTACAACAATTCCATATATTGGTGTTGGCGCCCAGATGCTAAACTCATTGATTGAGTGCGCAGCAATTGCAGGCGCAATTATAGAGTTTATCGCCATCATCAAACTTCGCAAGGCTAACGATATGCCCGAACTCGCCAAGCAGGGTGCACACTGCATATTCATCAACTACATCATCTCGTGGGCTGTTGCAGCAATAGGCACTATCATCATGATATTCGCCGCAGTGGCTTTGGCATTCAGCGTATTTGCCGAACTCGATGACGCAGGATATAACGACTCGGAGGTCGGTGGTCTTTTGGCAGGCATTGACGATTACTACGAGTACGAGGAGTATGAGGAGTATGACGACTATGAGGAGTATGACGAGATTGAGGTGTACGAGGAGAGTTTCGACATTTCGTCACCTGGTTTCTGGGACTCTTTGACAGAGGAGCTTACGGATGAAGATGACATCGCATTCTTTAACGCCCTGGATGATGCCGAGGGCGCATGGATTGCGTTCATCGTAGCATTGCTAATAATGATTGGCGGTGGCATCGTAGCAATGTATTACTACTATCGCGGATGGTGGTTGATTAGCAAGTCGGAGCTTCCCGTGCTTCCCGAACCTATCGAGGATGAGGTTGGCGAAGAGGTTGCCTACGAGGAGGTAGAGAATGTTGAAGTAGTTGAGAACGAGCAGTAGCGCTCCAACTACCAATCAAAAATATTAGGGGTTGTCCTTATGCGGACAACCCCTAATATTTTTTTGTAGCCAAGTCGGCTATGCTACCCCACTATTAGTGCTTGTGGCTGTGACCATGTGAGTGGTCGTGTGAATGACCGTGGCCATGGTCGTGGTCGTGACCATCGCAGCAAGCTGCCTCCTTCTTCTCACCCTTGGGTGCGCAGTCACCGCAGCAACCAGCCTCTGCCTTAATCTTAATCTTTGCGAAAGCCTTTACGAGAGCCTCGTCGTTAGTCTTTGCAGGGTCATAAGTAACGGTTACGGTCTTTGAAGGAACATCCACCTGTACATCCTTAACACCCTTCTCGTAGGGGATAGTGTTTGTTACCTTCTTTGCGCAACCCTCGCAGTCGATATCAGTTACGAAAGTTGTTGTAACGGTCTTCTTCTCGCCCTTCTTAGGCTGCTGTGCGTCAGCTACTGCTACGCTGAAAAGTGCCACGAAAAGCACCAAAATAATCTTCTTCATAGTTTTATAATGTTTTATTAAGTTAACGTATCTATTTTATAAATATTATACCTATTTGCAATTTGTTGTCAGAAGGGGTGAGATTTGGCGATTTGTCGCAGGCTGAAAAAGCGGAGTTTACTCGAAGTAAATGAGCATTTTTCAGACAAGCAAAGCGTCAAAGATTGCCCCTTATCACAACAAATTAGTAGATATTCAATCGTAAGCCGATATAGAACTTACGACCCATGAGAGGACCCCACACGGCTGAAGAGTTGAAGCCAGGGCTGTAGGGGGCTTCACCACCGAGGATGGGAGCTTGACCATGGCCATTGTGACCCTGCATGTAGTTGGCGATATTCTCGCAACCAGCATAGAGCGTGAGGTTACTCATCTTGTAGCTCACCTGCGCAAAGAACATAGGATATACGGGCGAGAGGTTGGGACTCTCCACAGCCTTCACAAGGTCACCCTCGAGCTCGGGCAAACGAACAGGGCCATTGAGCTGCGCTGTAGCATCGAATACCCAGCGGCCTACGGCGTACTGAATATTGATAAGGCCCTTATAGCGTGAGGTAAGGGGGCGCTCTACGAGTACCTTCTCGCCATCGCGCTCCAGCGTAATCTTTGCGTTGGTGTAGCGGAATGTAGCGAAGAGGTCGAAGCCACGGAAGGGAGTCCAGTTGAAGTCAACCTGATAGTTATCCGTAAATGAACGCTCGTGGCTATTGTAGATTGCGATGGTGTTGTCCTCTATCTTCTGGTCGAATATCATGGTGTTGTTCGCTGTCTCCTGGTCGAATACCATGGTGTTGAAGAACTGCGAACGGAAGTAGTCGAAGCTGATGGTCGCCATGTCGTCACCCGCGAGTTTGAATGTCTGCGAAATGCTACCACCCACGGTCAACGCCTGCTCCATATCATCGTGGAGGTTGTCGAGATTGAGAATCTCGCGCGATGTGGTCATCATCCAGATGTTGTCCGTAACGAGGTTCTGACGGCGTGAGCCAAGACCTGCCGAAGCGCGCAATGTGGTGCGAGGCGTGATGCTCCACTTGATGTGGGCACGAGGTGTGATAAGGAACTTGTTCTTTGCATCCTTAACATAGTAGTTGTTGCCCACCATAGCGTAGTCACCACGGATACCCGCCACAAGCGAGAACGTCTCCTCAATCTGATAGGTGTACTCCGCGAAGACACCTGGCTCCATGAGCGTGCTATTGTTCTGCAAATCCCACTGGTAGCCATCGTTCGAGCCGAAGTGCGAATAGTTGTCGTTCATCATGCGGGCATAGTACGAAGCACCTGCGTTGAGCGATGAGCGCTGTGTAAAGTAGTGCGCGTAGGTGATATTGAAGCGGAAGGTATTCTCCAAGACATCGACCTTGCTACGACCAAAATATGAGTCGGTGAGGTAGTTGTCGTAGTCGAGAATCATAGCCACATTGTTCTGCACAGCATCCGCAGGGTCACCAGTGAAGGTGCGCTCGTAACCCACGGGGATACCCGCCTTGATATAGGCGTTAATATTGCGGTTGTGGATAGCCGAGCCATATGTGTTTGACTCAAGGTTGTTGACCATCTCATCGTAGAGGTCCTTCTTGTAGCCCATCTGGCCACCGAGGCGGTTCTCGTTTACAACCTTCCAGCCCCAACGGAACTGCTTACCGTCACTTGTCTGCCACAACCACTTGTTTGCCACATTAATCTGGTTTGACTTGGGCATATCCGAGAAGCCATCGTGATTCATATCGTGTGACGCAGTGTCGAGTGAGCCGTGCGCCATGATTACGGTAGAGAGGCTCTTGTCGGGTGTAAGAGGAATAGCCGACGAGACGTTAATCTCGGGACGAAGCTCCGAGTCGAAGTAGAGGTTAAGGAAGAAGCGCTCATCGTCAGTAGGCTTGCGGTGCTCGAGGTTAATCTGACCTGTGATAGCCTCGTGACCCGCAGTCACAGATGCCACACCCTTAGATACCTGAATGGAGTTGAGCCACATACCTGGAGTATAGCTCAAACCATATGTAGCACCCGCACCCTGCATGATGGGGCGGTTCTCGTCAAGAATCTGTGTGTATGTACCAGCAAGGCCAAGCATCTTAATCTGTCGTGCGCCAGAGATAGCATCGCTATAACCTACGGTTACCGAAGCCGAGTTCTCGAACGACTCTGCCAATGAACAGCACGCCATCTTGCACAAACCTGCGAACGAAATCTGCTCCTGACGCGTGATGCCACCCTGCTTTGCATAGTTACCGCGCTGCTGACCCTCCACAACGACCTCGTCAATATCAACTGCCGAGGGAGTCAACTTGATGGTTATCTCGTTCACCTCCTTGTCATTCATCTCGAGTTCGGCAATGTCGTAGCCGAGGTAATCGACAACAAGGGTCTCAAAGCCACTAACGCGGCGGATTGAGAATGTACCATCAACGGATGTTGTAGCACCCGCTGTTGTATTCTTCCAGTAGAGCGAAGCACCAACGAGGGGCTGCTCATTGTTGGCATCTACAACCGTACCTGTAACCACACGCTGCGCCATAGCCATAACGGGCAGGAGCATGAGGCCTACAAGTAGAATAATGATTCTGTTTTTCATCTTTATATTTTGGGTATTAATTACTTATGCTTTTATATAGGAATATCCCTCTGTGTTCGACAGAGAGAGGCGTATATGGCGTTACGACACCCTATCGGGGTGCGATACACCTAAGCAAGTACAGGAGGGGCACGCAACGAGTCGTACCTTGAGAATGCCGCCCTCAGCGGCAGGGCTTCATCGCCACGATATATCTCCTCGGCGGCAAGAAGCGAGATGTTGTCAATCCCCGCATCGTCAACGATAGCAACTGATGCAAGGAGTGTGTATAAGATATGTGATGCGCTACTATCGCGCTCGTTGTCAGAGGTGATTTGGATTTGAATGTCGCTCAATAGCACATGGTCGTGGTCGCAGCACTCCTCGCTAAACGCAGGGCTATCCAACGACACTACGCTATGGTGATCACCGCAACTGCACTCGACACTCTCCGAGGCGTGGTGCGTATGGTGGGGATGGTCACAGCAGAGCACAGACAATGGTGAGAGAAGCGAGGCTGCTACATATATAGCCGCCAGAATTGTTGCATATATCATCTTCACTCGTCCCATCATACATCTATGTATTACAGTCGCGGCAAAGATACGAAAAAATTTAGTATTAAGAAATTACACAACGATTTTTTTGATATTTTGGACAGCGAAACATCTCTATACCCAACATAAAAACAGCCAGAATAGCACACCTTAAGCGCACTATTCTGGCTATAAATTGAGAGGTCGACAACGACCTATTACATAAGCAAAGCTTATTTTGAGGCCTCAACAGAAACCTTGCGGAACTCCTTAAGAAGCTTTGAAAGCTCCAAAGCTGCCTTACGAGCGCGTGTACCTGCGGCCTTGTTGTTCTTCTCTACCTGAGCGTTTGCGTTCTCTGCAAATGCTGCATACTGAGCTGCGATGTTCTCTACCAATGTCTTCATATCAAATAATTATTAAAGGTTTTTCACTACGCAAAGTTATAAATTATTTTTTGTTTGCAAATTTTTTCTCAAAAAAATGCAACATAAAGTCGTGATTTTCCGACAAATTAACTATTAATACTTATTTAATGGCGGACAAATGAATAAATATGCACCGCCCCGAAAAACAAAATCCCCACAAATGGGGATTGCACAACAGAGCCAATTGTCGTATCTTTGCGCAAAATAAAATGAATAAACATAAAGTATGCGACTAAGTGAACTAAAAACTGGGGAGACAGCTACGGTAGTCAAGGTGCTTGGCTATGGTGGCTTTCGTCGTCGCATAATGGAGATGGGCTTCGTTAAGGGCCAGGAGGTTACAGTGGTATTGGATGCGCCTCTGAAGGACCCCATCGAGTACCACATCATGGGCTACGACATCTCGCTGCGCCGTAAGGAGGCGGAGATGATTGTCGTAATGACACGCGAGGAGGCGGAGCGTCTATCAATGGGCGAGGCCACAACACTCGTAAAGAATGAGGATATTGTGGAGCGCGCCGTAAACGACACTCTCAAGCAGATTCGCGTGGGTCTGGTTGGCAACCCAAACTCTGGTAAGACATCGTTATTCAACACCCTGTGTGGTCGCAGCGAGCATGTGGGCAACTATAGCGGTGTTACGGTAGACGCCAAGCGTGGCACACTACACTACAAGGGTTATACGCTTGAGATTACCGACCTGCCAGGCACCTACGCCCTCTCGGCATACTCACCCGAAGAGGTCTATGTTCGCAGACATATTATAGACGACATCCCCGACATAATTGTAAATACTATTGTTGCCTCAAATCTTGAGCGCAACCTCTATCTCACCACCGAGCTTATCGACATGAGCCCCAAGATGGTCATCGCCATGAACATGTACGACGAGCTTGAGGCGAGTGGTGCAAAGTTCGACCACGATGCTCTGGGCGGCATGATAGGTGTACCCATGATACCCGTTGTTGCTCCCACGGGCAGAGGTATCGAGCAGTTGCTCGACGCCATTGTTGCGGTGCACGAGAACAACGACAAGCGTGTGCGCCATATCCACATCGGCTATGGTGCTGTCATTGAGGAGAGCCTCGAGGCACTCAATGCCAACATGCGCCTACACCGCGAGGAGCTTATTGCACACTTCCCACCCCGATACTTCGCACTCAAGATGATTGAGGGCGACAAAGAGATAACGGGACTTTTGGAACCTTCACCTCACAAGGAGCGCTGGCAGCACATGGCAGAGGTAGCGCGCAATGAGATTGAGGAGGCGCTGGGTGAAGATATTGAGACGGCACTCTCCAACCAAAAATATGGTTTCATATCGGGTGCGCTAAAGGAGACATACACAGCGGCAAAGAATATGCGTAACACCTTGAGCGACAAGCTCGATGCCATCGTCACACACCGCATATGGGGTTTCCCCATCTTCTTTGCTATCATGTGGTTGATGTTCTACACCACCTTCGAGCTCGGCTCCTACCCACAGGGATGGATTGAGTGGGGCGTAGACTGGCTTTACAACGCAGTACGCAACGCCATGGAGGCTGGAGCGCTGCGCGATATGCTTACGGATGGTGTAATCAATGGCGTAGGCAGCGTCTTGGTCTTCCTACCCAATATCATGATATTGTATCTC
>JAGCLX010000100.1 GCA_017646785.1 Alistipes sp. | reverse complement strand
GATATCATTTTGGCAGGCGTCGGCGGACAGGATATTCTGTCGATTGCTACGGTCATCGTTGAGGCTGCCATGGCCGAGGGTTGGAACATCAAGCAGGCTGAGGTTCACGGTATGAGCCAGCGTGGTGGTGACGTGCAGAGTAACTTGCGTCTCTCTACCGAGCCCATCGCATCGGACCTTATCGCTAAGGGTGGTGCCGACATCATCATCTCTTTGGAGCCTATGGAGGCGTTGCGCTACTTGCAGTACTTGAAGAAGGATGGCTGGGTAGTGACATCTAACGTCCCCTTCATCAATATTCCTAACTACCCCGCAGAGGAGGAGCTCAATGCACACCTCGCGGCTTTGCCACACTGCGTGTCACTCAACGTTGAGGAGTTGGCCAAGGAGGCGGGTGCGCCCCTTCAGGCGGCAAACATGGTACTCTTGGGTGCTGCTATCCCCATGCTTGATATAGAGTATGAGAAGATTGAGGCAGGTATACGTCGCATCTTCGCTCGTAAGGGTGAGGAGGTTATCGAGAAGAACCTTGCTGCAGTACGTGCCGGTTATGAAAACTCAATTAAGAAGTAATAGCATGGATAGACCATTAGATAAGCAGACCGTCGACAACATCTGTATCGCCAACGGTCTCCGCAACGCCAAGGAGCTTGGCGCAGCATCTATCCGTCAGTTCGTGAGCGTCGTTAAGGACATCGAGGCTAAGATGGGTGTGGAGTACATCCGCATGGAGATTGGTGAGCCAGGCCTCCCCGCAGAGCAGATAGGCATCGAGGCGGAGCACGAGGCATTGCTCGCTGGTGTAGGCTCTAAGTACCCTCTTATCACAGGTATCGAGCCATTGACCAAGGAGGCATCGCGCTTCATCAAGGCGTTTATCAACCTCGATATCCCTCCCGTGTGCATCGTGCCCACGGTGGGCTCTATGCAGGGTGCTTTCGCAACGTTTACTGCACTTTCGAAGATGCGTGACGACCGCGATACCATCCTCTTCATCGATCCCGGTTTCCCTGTTCAGAAGCTTCAGTGTAAGGTGCAGGGCATCCGCGTTGAGTCGTTTGACGTTATCGATTACCGCGGTAAGGCATTGGAGGCTAAGTTGGAGGAGGTGCTCTCATCGGGACGCATCAGTGGTATGATCTACTCTAACCCCAACAACCCCACATGGATGTGTCTTAACGAGGAGGAGTTGGAGATTATCGGTCGCATGGCTACGAAGTATGACGTCGTTGTCATCGAGGACTTGGCATACCTCAATATGGACTTCCGCGAGGATCGCTCTAAGCCATTCGAGGCACCATACCAGCCCTCTGTAGCTCGCTATACAGACAACTGCGTTCATCTGCTCTCGGCATCTAAGATGTTCTCATACGCGGGTCAGCGTGTTGCTATCGTGGCTATCAACCCTGTGTTGGCAGATCGTTGCTTCGAGGGCTTTGCTAAGCTCTTTGGTGGCGATGGACAGTTCCGCCGCAGCTTCATCTTCAACATCCTTTATGCTCTATCATCGGGTGTTCCTCACTCTACGCAGTACGCTTTGGCAGCAATGTTCCGTGCAGCGTCGGATGGTCGCCTCAACTATGTGGAGCACACACGCGAGTATGCACGTCGTGCGCAGAAGGTCAAGGAGATTATGATTAAGAACGGCTTCCACATCGTCTACGACAAGGACTGTGACCAGGAGGTATCTGATGGCTTCTTCTTCACCTTTGGTTATAAGGATATGACTGGCGAGCAGCTCATCAACAAGCTCATCTACTATGGTATCTCAGCTATCACCCTCGCGCCTACGGGTAGCTCACGTCAGGGCTTGCGTGGTTGCGTGTCGATGATTTCGGACTATCAGTACGATGAACTTGACAAGAGATTGAGATTATTTAGTCAAGATTACTAATAGGTATTAATTAAGGGCTGCCCGAAGTCAAAGGACAGCCCTTTTCAAAGAATAGTGCGTATGAATTTAGTAAGTGCGGCTGAGGCCGTCAAGCTTATCAAGTCGGGTGACTCGGTATATATCCAGGGCTCGACATCTATCCCCGAGGTATTGGTGCAGGCGATGACAGACCGTGCACCCGAGCTTCGTGGTGTTAAGGTATACACAGCATTTGCTATCGGTCGCTTCGATGCTCCCTATGCTAAGGCGGAGCTACGCGACTCCTTCGAGCCACTAAGCTTCTTCGTGGCTAACAACCTCCGTAATGCCATCAACTCGGGCGTAGCGCAGACAATACCCGCATTCTTGGGTGAGATTCCATTCCTCTTCCGTTCGGGTCAGGTACCCCTCGACGTGACATTTCTCAACGTGTCGGAGCCCGATGAGGAGGGCTACTGCTCATATGGTGTATCTGCAGACCTTGCATTCTCGGCTGCGGAGTGCTCAAAGGTAATCATTGCGCAGGTGAATAAGTATATGCCTCGCACCTTTGGTGACCCCGTAATCCACGTGTCAAAGATTGACGCTATGGTGCGCGGCGACGAGCCCCTCGTTGAGGTGCCTACTGTTGTGCCCAACGATGTGGAGCGTGCCATCGGTAACTACATTGCTGGTGAGATTCCTGACGGTGCAACACTCCAGATTGGTGTAGGTGGTATTCCTAACGCTGTGCTCGATGCACTTCAGGGCCACAAGCACCTTGGTCTTCACACCGAGGCGATGACCGACGGCGTTGTGCCCCTCATCCAGAAGGGTATCATCGATAACTCTTTGAAGAAGATCTACCCCGGTAAGTCTGTAGCATGCCTCTGCCTTGGTAGCCAGCGCCTTTACGACTACCTCGATGGTAACCGCGACGTTGTCATCCGCGACGTGGCGTGGACAAACGACCCCCAGAACATACGCCAGAACCCCAAGGTTATGGCCGTGAACTCAGCTATCGAGATTGACCTCACAGGTCAGATTTGTGCAGACTCTTTCGGCGAGCGCATCTTCTCAGGCGTGGGTGGTCAGCACGACTTTATGTATGGTGGTGCTCTCTCGGAGGGTGGTAAGTGCTTCATTGCTCTTCCCTCTATCACCTCTAAGGGTCAGTCGAAGATTGTGCCTACACTCACTAAGGGTGCAGGT
>JAGCLX010000099.1 GCA_017646785.1 Alistipes sp. | reverse complement strand
GGCTGGTAACATCATCGCTAAGGCCTCCGTGTCGCGCAACTACCGCTTCCCCTCGCTTAACGACCTCTACTTCCTCCCTGGTGGTAATCCCGATTTGAGGAAGGAGAGTGGCTGGACCTACGACACAGGACTATCGTTTGCCGTGGGTACAGAGGGTGTATACTCACTCACCGGCTCGGCAAACTGGTTCGAGTCATTCATCAAGGACTGGATTATATGGCTGCCCACACCCAAGGGTTTCTTTTCGCCCGAGAACATCAAGGATGTGCATGCCTACGGTGTCGAGCTTAAGAGCGACCTCAATGTAGCCCTCGCTAAGGAGTGGCAACTCGGCCTTAATGGTACATACTCGTGGACACCCTCTATCAATGTTGGCGAGCCCCGCACACCCGCAGACAAGTCGGTGGGCAAGCAGCTGCCATACGTCCCCGAGCTGTCATCAACCGTCACTGGCCGCCTCACATGGCGCACATGGTCTTTTCTCTATAAGTGGTGCTACTACTCCGAGCGATACACCATGTCCTCTAACGATATATCCCTCACTGGTAAGCTGCCGCCGTACTTTATGTCTAATATCTCTCTCGAGAAGCAGTTTACCTTTAAGTGGGCGGACCTCTCTGTCAAGGGCGCTGTGAACAACCTCTTTAACGAGGAGTATCTATCAGTTCTTTCGCGCCCCATGCCAGGAATAAACTTTGAGATATTCCTCTCCATAACCCCCCATTTCAAGTGATAAGAGGTCGATTGCGGCCCCTAACAAAAAATGGCAGCAATGGAATGTACGTTTTAGTACTATCCATCGCTGCCATTTTTGCCGAGTGTTGCACTCGGCCTCTTCTGACTTGAAATGCACGCGCTGATTAATGCCTGCAGCCTTCTGACTCCAAATCGGGTCGTGGTGCTAATTAGTACTATGTTGCACTCGGCGCTCTTCTGACTTGAAATGCACGCGCTGATTAATGCCTGCAGCCTTCTGACTCCAAATCTAGCAGTGGCGCTGATGGGTGCTGTAGTTAAGGAAATTAATGAATTTAGGGAATTTAGTGATGCGCGAAAGTACAACACAAGACTCCCTAAATTCCCTAATCTCATTAATACATCGCTACCAGTTCTTGAACGTGCTCCACGAGCTATTCTGCTCGGCGGTGGACTCGATAGTGTCGGGTAGGCCAACGAAGAAGTCAAAGCCTGTCCACGCCTCAATCTGGTCTACTGTGGTGGTGTAGCTGTCGTAGGCGCTACCCGAGTAGGCTTTGTTCTCAAACCAGAAGCCTACGGTAGAGGCTCCAGTGACCTCACCGGAACTATTGGTATTAACCTTCAGTACAACCTTATAGAAGTAGTTGGGGATGGGCACGCGCTTGGTGTCATCCTTAGCAGTAGTATATTCGATAGTCCTGCTCTCGCCCTCCTTATTAAACGCAACGCCCGTAACAATGTAGATTAGCTCAGACTTGCCAACACTCTGCAAGGCAGACTCGAGATTCTGCCAGATACCTCCATTAAAGCCATTCTGTACCTGGGGCACGGAGTTGGTAACATAGAAGGTCTGTAGCTGCATATTCCTAATGCCATTGCGCGAAGCGTTGGGGATGAGGTGGCCGCGCGAGTAGGTGCCGGAGTAGCTGCGGTTGCAGAGGTTCACCTGATATGCTTGGTCAATATATGGGTTCCAGTCCCAACTGTCGGGTCGTGAGTATGAGCCCATATGCTTACGCTCGAGAGGGTATGCCACCCACATGGTTGTGTAGGTGCTCTTGTCGTAGAAGTGGGTGTAGTTACGCTCATCGCCGCTCATGACGGTCACGGTAACAGCATTGGGGTAATCGCTCTGGCTGGGTGTCGCGGGGAGCTCCAGCCAGCTGTCATCGGGCGTAACAGAGGGGGTGTTATCGTCGTTGTCGTCATCCTCGCCAGGTAGCTTGTTGTCATCTATGACAATATCTCCATCAAGCTCATAGAGCATGGGTCGCACGCCCTCATTTTGTAGATTTGCGTAGCTACCAAACGAGGTGTAGGTGCCGTTATACTGTATGAATTTGCCCCTCGAGTTGTTGGTGATGGTGAAGGTGTCATCATAGCTATATGTGCTAATGCTCCATACATAACCCTCACTGAGTGAGGTGCTTACGTTGAAACTGTTGTAGTTGCTATACTGGTAGAGGTAACGGCTGTCAGCCACCTGACGAAGTGTGTAGCCTCCATTCGTAGCCTCGATGACAAAGGCGTCGTTGCAGTTGTCGAGCTCGATAACGCCATCGTCATCCTGATCACCTGTTGCCACCTGCAGGTAGCCGTATTCCTTGTTGATGATGGGGGTGGCTATGTAGCCATCGGCAGCAAGGAGATATGCCTTGCCACTCGTTACAGATGATACACGTCGGAAGATGCACTTGTCGTAGGTGTCTGCGGGCTGGTCATCCTCCTCCTCGCCTTCGTTTCCACTTCCTTCATTTCCACCCTCCTCGGTGTTGTCATCGTTGCTATCACCATCCTCAGTGCCATCCTCAGTGTCATCCTCGTTGCCGTCACCATCCTCAGTGCCGTCATCCTTTGTATTATCATCCTCACCCTCTTCGGTCTTAGGGTTCATGTCTACGGTGATTGAGGTGAGCTTGCCAGCCTTAAGCACGAGACTCTCATCCTTCTGGATGACCACCGTCTGCTTGTAGGTGACATCGTTGGTGGTTGTGGCAGTGATGGTGAACTCCTCGTCCTCGCTCAGTGTTACGGGGTTACATGTGAAGTACACGGGCATAGAGGCATCGTGGGGCGTGTCGTAGATGAGCTGAATGAGCGATGATGGGTGTGCATAGCCATACTCAGCCACCTCGCTCTCGCGGCAGTTTACAAGGTTCTCGCCAGCAAGCGTAAAGTTGTCATCCAACGATATGGTAAGTGAGTCGATTTTGCTATTTGATGGCATGTTCTCCAGCGTTAGAGCGCCTATGGCAACAAGCCTCTCAAAGCGTACGTTCAGCTCCGTGGGCTGTGTGTCTGACGTAGAGTAGCTCGCCACGAGGATATCCGCCTTAGGGTCGAACGATGAGGTAGTGGGGTGCTGCTTCGCACTTAGAGCAACCCTCACAGCCTCGATGTCTACGTCTTTGTCGAATGAGGTACTCTCAGCGGGGTAGATAGCGTTGTAGGTAAATGTGTTGCCCTGGTCGACCCTCGCGAACGATACATTGAAGTGTGCGCGCTCAGAGTTGTCAATTATGGCGCCGGTGCTTGTAGCGTGGCGAGTGCCGTTCTCGATGACCACTATTTTATCGCCCTCTTGCCAATTAGCGTCGCTGTCGTTAATGGCGAGTCCTGTGCGTGAGTGGCACTCCGCAACGATAGTCATCGACACCGTGTCATCTTGTGGCGTTTGACCGTTATTCGGATTCTCAATAACTCCATTGCTGCACGCCTCAAAAGATAGTGTTGTCGCTATAAATAGGAGTGCCGAAATGGCTCGTTTAATCATCATCATAAATTAGAAATAGCTTGTGTAGTCAATATCTTGTGTCCTCAGTTTTCTTGCCTCGCTATAGCTGTACTTGTATGGCTTATAGGTGATTGCACTCTATTTGAAGAGCACTTGAGAGAACTCGCTCAGGTATATGCGCCAGTTGCGCCAGATGTGTCCACCCTCGCTCTCGCGGTAGGTGTAGGGGTAGCCCTCGCTGTCGAGGAGCTCGCGGTAGCGCACGTTCTCCTCATAGAGGAAGTCGTCGCTGCCGATAGCTATCCAGTAGAGCTGCATGCCCTCCTCAAACTGACGAGCAAGCTTCGACTCGAGGTTGGCATAGGCGTCAACACCCTCCTTGCCCCTGAAGATGGTGGCTGAGTACAGACCCACATAGTCGAACATCTTGGGATACTCCTTGGATATATGCATGGCGTGGAAGCCACCCATCGAGAGGCCTGCAATGGCGCGTGCAGACTTCTTAGACTTGGTGCGGTAGTGGCCATCTACCCACCCAACAATCGAGGGGAACATAGCCTCGAACGATCCATCCATCGAGCCACTCATATATGGTCGCCACATACCCTCGTGCGAGTAGCCTGGTGCTGCAACATGCTCGCTGCAGCCATTGGTCATAACGATTATCATAGGCTCGGCCTTGCCCGCGGCGATGAGGTTGTCCATGATTTCTGCCACGCGACCCGTTGCTGCCCACGCATCCTCGTCACCACCCATGCCGTGCAACAGATAGAGAACGGGGTAGCGCTGCTTGCTGCCCTCATAACCTGCGGGGGTGTAGATGGTCATGCGGCGCTCTCGGCCATCCTCGACCTCGGCCCACACCTTAGCCATTGTGCCGTGGGGTACATTCTGTGCGGCATATAGGTCGCCACGCTCACCGGGGATGATAAAATAGTTCATCTGTGAACCTACATCGCGCATAACGTAGCTATTCATGGGGTCGTTGACGCGGTCCATGCCGTCGACGTTGAACCAGTAGCAGTATAGCTCCGAGGCAAGGGGTGTCGATGTGTACTCCCACACGCCATCCTCACGGCGTGTCATTGGCGCGCCTCCATCCACGCAGTCGCCCACGAGCATTACGCTTTCAGCATTAGGGGCGTATAGGCGCACCGTAACGCTATTGTCGGCATTTATCTCTGGTGAGATGTTGGCATCCTTTTGCCATAGGTTCTGTTGTGCCTGCAGCGACGCTACGCTTGCAAGCAGTGCAATGAGTATTGCAGATATGCGTGATGTCATAGTATGAGTGTTATTTGTCGTTTGTGTTCTTCAATGTTACATCGCGGGCGCCAAGCAGGTAGTATGCCAACGGATCGCTGAGGCGTATGATGCGCGATATCAGCAGCGACATCGCGACGGTGGCTATGGCTACAGCACCGCCAACGATAAGGGGTATGAGCATGTTTGTCGTGTCTACGATGTATGGGCGAAGCATGGCTGGCATGCCGAGCAGTACGAAGTAGTGTAGTAGGTAGACATCCAACGTGTTGCGGCCCACGAATTGTAGAGGCTTGCCGATAAACTTATTCTCGGAGAAGAGTGTGCTATATCGGCGGAAAAGACCAAAGACTGTGAGTATGCCAAAGTAGCCTACGATGACCTTAATCAGTATCTTAGCTGTGGCGATATATCTGTGAGCAACGTATGCCGACAGCAACTCGCTATTAGCATCTATGGTTACGAGCCACCACGACAACATAAATAGACCCACAATAACGATAGCCATCTTCTTGCCATTGTCGAGTATGCCCTCGAACCACTCGCGGTGGCAGCTGCATAGCGCGCCAAAGGCAAAGTAGTGTAGATATTTTGCTGTCATACCCAGTGTGAGAACTGAGTCATAATGTTTAATGGCAGAGAGGTCTGAAAGTGCAAATAGAACGACAACCCCTATGACATAGAACCGTTTGGTGAATACTTCGAGTGTTTGACGGTCACGACGTGCATGCAGGTAACGTGCTGTATAGTAGACTATAAGCATGTTAAATAGCGCGAACGTAAACCAATAGCCCATCTTGGTTGGGCGTGTGAAGAAGTCGGTAATGGGCACGCTGCCATACACGAGAGTGAATATCAGGCCAATGGTTAGCGCGGGGATAATCATTGTGCGCACCTTACTACCAAGACGAGATAGTGTCTCGCGGCCACTCCATGACTGCTCGGCGCGGAACGATATAAAACCGCTAATAAAGAAGAATAGCGGCATGCGGAAGTTGATGAGGAATTCGTTTATGACCGTCGTATTGGGAATATAGATATGGTTGAATACCACCAATATCATGGTGAATCCTCTGAGTGCATCAATGTATCCAATACGTTTACTTAAGTTGGTCATAATCAGCTATCGCATAAAACGAAACAAAGGTAGTAAATTTTTGTCAAAATAGCCCCGTTTAGCCCTTTATTCTATGAGCGTTGCTCTACGAAAGAGTTTTTTCGCTATCTTTGTATCAGCTGTTACAGTTGGGTTATTGACTATAATACGGATGTTTTGGCATGAAGATTGGAGTTATATCAGATACACATGGCCATTTTGACGATGTGCTCAAGGAGTTTCTTGCCCCTTGTGACGAGGTGTGGCATGCTGGAGATTTCGGTTCGCTGGAGACGGCGGATGCTATAGCGGCATTCAAGCCTCTGCGTGCCGTGTATGGAAATATCGATGGTGGTGTTATGCGTCGCATCTACCACGAGAGCAACTACTTTGAGGTGGATGGCTGCAAGGTGCTTATGATGCATATTGGTGGCTACCCGCGTAACTACTCCCCCAAGGCGTTACAGCTTATACATGGCGCACGCCCAAAGATATTTGTTGCGGGCCACTCCCACATATTGAAAATCATCTATGACCCTGTCTATGACCTATTGCACATAAACCCTGGTGCTGCGGGCATCTATGGTATTCATCGTGTGCGTACGGCCGTGAGGTTTGACATTGAGGCGGGTGAGATTAAGAATATGGAGATAGGTGAGTGGAGTAAGTAGGATGTGTAATTCAAATAGTTGATTATGAAAAAGATAGTTCTTTTTATTGTAGCTGTTGTTGCTGGCTGCGTTACGCTCTCGGCACAGAGTGTCGTATGCGATACGTTCCACTATGCCACCAATGATGGCGAGGAGCTATACCTGGATAGATATATGCTTGATGTGGAGGCCGATGCGCCACGTCCTTGCATGATTTTCGCCTTTGGCGGTGGCTTTGTGCGTGGTGAGCGTGACCATGAGTACTACTCTATCTACTTTGATAGGCTGGCGCGTGAGGGTATCGTTGTGGTGTCGATAGACTATCGCTTGGGACTGCGAAATCTGCAGCCCGATGGCGGTATGATAGCTATGATATCGATATTTGATAACGCTGTAAACATCGCCGTTGAGGATATGTACGCGGCGACTAACTATGTTATTGACAATGCCGAGGCGTGGATGGTCGATACCTCGAAGATTATGATTAGCGGCTCGAGTGCTGGTGCTATCACAGCCGTGCAGGCCGAGTGGATGAGGTGTAATGGTGCTGAGCGTGCCGAGGTGCTCCCTGCTGACTTCCGTTATGCTGGTGTTGTGTCGTGTGCGGGAGCTATCTTCTCGGTCAAGGGAAAGCCTAAGTTCCATAGTGCTCCTGCCCCCATGCTACTCTTCCACGGCACGTCGGATAGCAATGTCCCCTACGACCACGCCTCGATGTTTGGCGTAGGCTTCTACGGCTCGGAGTATATCACCAAGCAGCTCGATAAGCTTGATTCTCCCTATTGGTTTTACTCGGCGGAGTATGTAGATCATAGGATGGCAGCAACGCCATTAATCTATAATTGCGATATCATCATGCAGTTTATCCGCGACTTTGTGTTGCGTGGTGAACGCCTGCGCATACTTACTGCGGTTGAGTCGCTCGGTGTCGAAAAGCAACCCACCAACTTCAAGGTTAAGGACTACATCAAGTCCAACTATATGCGTAGGTAACCACACAGTGCTCGTTAGACTTAGCTTCAACATGAAATTGAGCTGGATAGCGTGATCTCTTTTATTGTTAGAGTGGTGTGGTAGTGGTGCATCACAAAAGAAATCACCCAAGGGATAGTACAAGACGTACAGCCCTGGGTGATTTACTTTTAGGGATGTGCCGCTAACGCGCCACTATCACAATAAATTTTTACTCCCACTCAATTGTTGCTGGTGGCTTCGACGAGATGTCGTAGACTACGCGGTTTACGCCACGTACCTTATTTATAATCTCGTTTGACAAGCGTGCCAAGATCTCATAGGGGATGTGTACCCAATCGGCTGTCATGCCGTCGGTAGACTGCACAGCGCGCAATGCCACACAACGCTCATAGGTACGCTCATCGCCCATAACGCCTACTGACTGCACGGGCAACAAGATAGCACCTGCCTGCCAGATCTTATCGTACCAGCCTGTCTCGCGCAATGTGTCGATATATATCTTATCCACATTCTGCAAGATCTCCACCTTCTCGCGTGTGATCTCACCAAGGATACGTATAGCCAAGCCTGGACCGGGGAAGGGGTGACGGCTGATAAGACGCTCGGGCATACCCATAGAGCGACCTACGCGACGTACCTCATCCTTGAAGAGTAGGCGCAAAGGCTCAACAACCTTCAAGCCCATCTTCTCGGGAAGACCGCCCACGTTGTGGTGCGACTTGATGACCACAGCTGTGCCGTTCACCTGTGCCGACTCAACAACATCGGGGTAGATAGTACCCTGGCCGAGCCACTTAACACCCTGCAACTGCTTAGCCTCAGCCTCGAATACCTCAACGAAGTCGCGGCCGATAATCTTACGCTTAGCCTCGGGGTCTGTAACACCTGCCAAGTCGCCAAGGAACTTCTCCGAAGCATCCACACCCTTAACGTTGAGGCCCATGCCGCGGTATGACTCGATAACCTCGGCAAACTCATCCTTACGCAAGAGGCCTGAGTCTACGAAGATACAGTAGAGGTTGGGACCGATAGCCTTGTGCAACAAAAGCGCAGCAACAGATGAGTCAACGCCGCCCGAAAGGCCGAGAACAACCTTGTCGTCGCCGAGCTTCTCCTTGAGCTCCTGCACGGTGCTCTCAACAAATCCTGCGGGAGTCCACGAGCCTGAGCATCCGCAGATGCCCTTCACGAAGTTCTCGATCATGGTGAAGCCCTCCTCCGAGTGGTATACCTCGGGGTGGAACTGAATACCCCAAGTCTGCTCACCCTCGATGCGGTAGGCAGCTACGGGAACATCCTCAGTCGATGCGATGATGCTATAGCCCTCGGGGATTGTGGTGATGGTATCGCCGTGTGACATCCACACCTGTGACGAAGGACTTAGCTTCGCCATGAGGGGATCATCACCATTCTTTACTATCATGCGCGCGCGACCGTACTCGCGGCTGGGCGATGCCTCGACCTTACCTCCGAAGAAGTGGGCGAGGTACTGCGCACCATAGCATACACCCAAGAGGGGTAGCTTACCCTTGATTGCGTCAAGG
>JAGCLX010000098.1 GCA_017646785.1 Alistipes sp. | reverse complement strand
CTTGCGTAATGAACGGTATGGCACTCCACGGCGGTATCATCCCCGCATGCGGTACCTTCTTAGTATTCTCTGACTACATGAAGCCCGCAGTACGCCTCTCAGCTCTTATGGAGAAGAAGGTTATCTACATCTGGACACACGACTCATTCCGCGTAGGTGAGGATGGTCCTACCCACGAGCCCGTTGAGCACGAGATGCAGATCCGCCTTATGGAGCACATGCGCAACCACTCTGGCGAGCGCTCAATGCTCGTACTTCGCCCCGCAGATGCTGAGGAGACTGTTGCAGCATGGAAGATGGCTTTGGAGGAGAAGCGCCCTGTAGCTCTTATCCTCTCACGCCAGAACATCAAGTCATTGCCCGCATTGAACGGTCTTTCACGCCGCGAGGAGGCTATGAAGGCCGAGAAGGGTGGCTACGTGGTTATGGAGGCACCTAACGCAAAGGTTACCCTCGTAGCTACTGGTTCTGAGGTATCTACATTGGTTGATGGTGCAGAGCTTTTGGCCGAGGAGGGCATCGCAACACGCGTTGTATCTATCCCATCAGAGGGCTTGTTCCGCGACCAGAGCAAGGAGTACCAGGCAGAGGTTTTGGGCAACTTACCACGCTACGGTATGACCTCTGGTTTGTCAGTAAACCTTGCAGCTTTGGTTGGCGAGGGTGGCTTCATCCACGGCTTCGACCACTTCGGTTACTCAGCACCTTTCAAGGTACTTGACGAGAAGTTTGGTTACAATGGCAAGACCGTAGCCGAGGAGGTTAAGGCAATGCTTAAGTAATTGAGGCTTAACTAAATAGAAAAGAGATGACTCCGAGTTGGAGTCATCTCTTTTTTGTTGTGTAATAGGGGCTGCAGATGTGCCGCTATCACAAGAAATTACAGATTACCAAGACGCTCATTAGTAGACTTGATAATCATTATTGTCGACTCATCCTCCACGAAGATTGAGTTGAGGCCCTGCTGCTCCTGTGCGGGGTCGCCAGTGTAATCATCGCCCTTTGCCCAGTACTCGTGGTCCTCGACATTTGTCACCGCGTAGCCACCCCAGCTCCAGAAGTTGCAACCTGCAAATACATCGTTATTCTCACGCGCCTTCACGATAAGGTCAAAGACAAATGTGTAGTACATATCGCGGCAAGTTACGGGGCTACCCTTATGGAAATCCATATTGTCGCGAGGCATGCCAAACTCCTCAACAACAACGGGTTTACCAATCTTGCGGCCAAGCTCAAGGTGCATGTTGATATACTCTTCGGTATTCTCGCACGACTGCTTCAAATCCTCGCGCATAGCGTCGCCACGCATCCACTTCCAGTTGTAGGGCCAAACATGGCAGTTGACATAGGAGATCTCATCGATGGCATGGATACGCTCGCACAAATCCATATCCCACTCGCAACCATAGAAGCCCTCCGAGCCGGTCGAAATCATATGGTTGGGGTCGAGCTCACGGATAAGTTTTGCATTTGTCTCAATCCACTCGGCAAAGGCCTCCTGGTTGTTCTCGGTCTTACTGCTAAAGGCACGTGGCTCGTTAGATATCTGCCATGAGAAGATTGCGGGGTCATCAATATACTTGATGCCAGTGTAGCGGTTTGTGCGCGACACGATGAAGCGTACGTGGTCGTAGAAAATCTGCTTTGCGCGCTCGTTACGCACGAACTCACCCGCGAACTTATTGTATGAGAACCAGCCATCTACGCGGGGTACGAGTACTGGCTCGTTGTTGGCCCATGCCACATACTGAGTGTAACCACCACTCCACTCCCAGGCGTTGTTGAAGTAGAGCACCGCTGTCATCTCGCGCTTGCCAAGCTCCATCATCAAGTAGTCGAGACCCGCCAACACATCATCGTTGTACACGCCAGGCTCGGGCTGGAGGTTAGGCTCAATTTTTCCGAGTAGGCCATTTTCACCCTCACCACCCACAAGGATACGGAGGTTGTCAATGCCGTTAGCCTTCATGAAGTCAAGTTCCTTACATAGACGCTCTCGGTTACCACCCTCGCCCTCCGAGCCGAGAATAGCTCCATACCAGAAGTTTGTACCAACAAAGTAGTAGGGCTCTCCATTGCGCAGGAACTGACCATTCTCCACGGTGATAAACTTATTTGCAGGCTCAACAGCACCCTTTGGAGCGCAACCAACAGCCAACATCACAGCTGCAACCATCGCAGCCAAACACACCAACTTAAATCTCTTCATTGTAATGGGGATATTCAGTAAATTAGTAAATCGTTTTCATGGTCATAATCGTTCACAAAAGTAAGTATTTTTTTTGAAAAATTACTGCTTTTTACATTTGTAAAATTAGAGTATCTTGCATACCTTTGTAGGGTGAAATTGCGTCAATGTCGCCCATTCTTAACGCATTGAATAGTAAGATATTGAGTATCAAGTCATTGTGTTGTTTTACTCAGCCAAAATAATGGCTTTACTTCGGGTGATTTGAGGCAGTAAAGATTACTCAACCAGAGAGAAAATGAAACGTATAATACTATCCGGTGGAGGTACCGGTGGACACATATATCCCGCCGTCGCTGTGGCAGAGGCCCTAAAGCGCAAGTTTGGCGAGGAGGTAGAGCTACTATTTGTAGGCGCCGAGGGTAAGATGGAGATGGAAAAAGTACCCGCTTTGGGCTACAACATCAAGGGTCTTCCTGTGGCAGGTTTGCAGCGCAAGCTATCGTTGAAGAACCTCACACTGCCATTCAAGGTGGCAGCAAGCGTACGTCGTGCTAAGCGCATCATTCGCGAGTTCGGTGCAGATGTTGTCGTAGGCTTTGGTGGCTACGCCTCAGCACCCGTGCTCTGGGCAGCACAGCGCCTCGGTGTTCCGACGCTTATCCAGGAGCAGAACTCCTACGCGGGACTAACCAACAAGATACTCTCGAAGCGCGCAAAGCGCATCTGCGTGTCGTACGACAAGATGGAGCGTTTCTTCCCCGCTGACCGCATAGTCATGACGGGTAACCCACTGCGTGGTCGCTTCTCAGCCAATGGCGCAAACCGCACAGAGGCACTTGCATACTACGGCTTCAACGACTCTATGCCCGTGGTGCTGGTTGTGGGTGGCTCACTCGGCACACGCACACTCAACGAGATGATGAAGGCATGGATAATGACTCTTGGTGGCGAGGCTCCCGTTCAGGTGATATGGCAGACAGGTAAGTTCTACGAGCGCGAGATGCAGGAGTTCCTCGCGGCGTACCCCACAAAGAACATCTGGCAGGGCGCCTTTATCGACCGCATGGACTACGCCTACGCAGCAGCAGATGTGGTGCTCTCGCGAAGTGGTGCTTGCACAGTGTCAGAGCTGTGCCTCGTGGCAAAGCCTACAATCTTTGTACCCTCGCCCAATGTGTCGGAGGACCACCAGACAAAGAATGCTATGGCACTCGTGGAGAAGGGTGCTGCGGAGATAGTACGTGACAGCGAGGCTGTGGAGCGTGGCATGAAGGAGGCTGTGGCACTCGCCATGGATAGCGCCCGCCTTGAGAGCCTCTCGGCAAACATCGCACAACTCGCCATCGTGGACTCTGCAGACCGCGTGGTGGCGGAGATGGAGAAAATTTTAGAGAAATAAGGAGATGGAGCGCAACTACAAGAAGATATACTTCCTTGGTATTGGCGGCATCGGCATGAGCGCCCTTGCCCGCTACTATATGCACGAGGGTTGTCGCGTGGCGGGCTACGACCGCACCGCTACACCACTGACACGCGCCTTGGAGGCTGAGGGAGCAGAGATACACTATGAGGATGACGTGGAGCTCATCCCCGAAGATATGCGCTCTGCGGAGGATACCCTTGTTGTGCTCACCCCCGCAATACCTGGTGACCACAAGGAGTGGGCATGGCTACGCGAGCAGGGCTTCCACATCGAGAAGCGCTCGCAAATGCTCGGCCACCTTGCTGAGGGTAAGCTCTGCATGGCTGTGGCGGGTACACATGGTAAGACTACCACCTCGACACTTGCCGCATGGCTCAACCACGCAGCAGCAAAGGAGGGCAATGCTATTTTGGGAGGCATATCGCGTAACTTCAACTCCAACCTATCGCTCGGCGAGGGCCGACGCTTGGTCGTTGAGGCTGACGAGTATGACCGCTCATTCTTGCGCCTACACCCCGATGTTGCCGTAATCACAGCTACCGATGCCGACCACCTCGACATCTATGGTACGGCAGAGGCTATGGCAGAAGCATTCGCGGAGTTTGCATCACAGATAAAGCAGGGCGGCGCACTCATCCTCAAGCAGGGTGTGGAGCTCAAGTTTGACACCTCGGAGCGTACGCTATACCGCTACTCGTGTGACTGCGGTGGCGACTTCCACGCCGAGAACATCTCATTGATTGAGGGAGGTCATTACAGCTATGACATTGTCTTGCCAGATGGCCGCATCGAGGGCTGCACACTCGGCATATTGGGCAAGGTGCACATCGAGAACTCAATCGCTGCCGTGGCTATGCTGTGGTGTGCCGCAAAGATTGAGGGTAAAAAGTTTGATGGCGATGCGGTGCGCGAGGCTCTCCGAAGCTTCGAGGGCGTTAAGCGCCGCATGGAGGTATATATCAACACCCCACAGCAGGTATATATCGACGACTATGCTCACCACCCCGAGGAGTTGCGTGCTACGATAGAGTCGTTGCGCGGCATCTTCCCCGGTCGTAGGCTCATGGCTATATTCCAGCCACACCTCTACACCCGCACTCGCGATTTCGCAGCGGAGTTCTCGGAGGTGTTGTCGCTGTGTGACGAGGTCATCATGGTGCCCATCTATCCAGCGCGTGAGTTGCCCATCGAGGGTATCTGCTCGGAGATGATAGGCCGCAACCTCACCGTCAAGTGGCAGCTTGTGGAGCGCGAGGAGCTCGCCAAGACCCTTGGCACGATGGATACAGACGTGGTGGTGACATTTGGCGCGGGTAATATCGACGCCGTGTGTGAGGAGGTTTATCAGGTGCTAAATACAAAGATGTAGGATATGGCAAATAAGATGGTGCATAGAGTTACTAAGGCTGCAGGCTACGGCATATTGTTCGTAGTCGTTGCCGGCATCATCATATGGTCTGCCGTGCTGAATCATAAGCACCACACAACACTGCTTGTCGAGAGCCTTGACATCAATATCTCGGGTGGTGGCGCCTACCCCTTAGCAGATGTGGAGAGCATAGATAGGTGGATTAGGGAGCATGGCCAATATAGCGACAACATGAAGGTCGAGCGCCTCGATGTTGGAGCTGTTGAGCGAGTGGCTCTATCACACAGTGCTGTAGCAAGTGCTAACACCTATGTCAACTACGACGGTCACGCCATCGTTGACGTTGTGCTACGTACGCCCATCGCGCGCCTACGCATAGATGGCTACGACATGTACATCACCGAGGATGGCTTCCTGCTGCCCTCAGTTGAGGACCGCACAGCAGCCGTGCCGGTGATTACTGGCCGCTACAAGGCCCTCTTCCGTCCCGACTATACGGGATATGCTGAGCAGTTGGTTCAAGACTCCATAGCCTCGCTGGAGCGATATATCGAGAGGCTGGAGGATGCTAAGCTGCCTTACTACCATCAGCTTGAGGCCAACGACAGAGAGCTGCGCGAGGCCCTCAGTGAGAGTGTGCGTAAGGGCATCTTCATGTCGCAGAGCGACTTCAAAATTCTTGCAGGAGAGCTCACAAGGCGTAAGGTGGCGGCACGTGAGCAGCACAATGCCAAGAAACGAGAGATTGAGGCTGCCATTGCAGCCCTCAGCCGCGAGCAGCAGGAAACTCGCCTCACGCAACGCTATGTGCAGAATGTGGGTGACGACTTCTCGGCGCTACTCGACTTCCTGAAGGGCATAGACAGAAATGACTTCTGGAGAGCAGAGGTTGTGCAAATCATGCTCAATGGCGGAGGCACAGAGCACATGGAGCTTAGTTTCGTGCCCCGCTCAGGCAGCTTTGTTGTCGACATGGGCACAGCGACACAGCTTGACGACAAGCTTGCTAATCTGTACCGCTTCTACCACAAGGGGTTGGATAAACTGGGATGGAGCAAGTACAAGAGCATCAGCCTGCGCTACAACGGGCAGGTAGTGTGTCGCTAATAACACAATGGAAATATAGAATAAAAACAATATAAGAAGATGAAAGAGAGACAGATTGTAGCTATTGATGTTGGTTCATCAAACGTAGCTATCGCCGTAGGAACGATTGAGGATGACGGCCGCGTAAACATCCAGGGCATCGTGTCGGAACCCATCTCGGGTGTCGACGCAGGACGCGTGGACAATGGCGAGACCGCAGGACGTGCCATTAAGATGGCTAAAGAGCGTATTGAGAGCGAACTCAACATCAAAATTACCGAGGCGTATGCAGGTCTATCAGGCGACTTTGTGCGCTGCGTACAGGTTACCGACTATGTGTATGTGCAGGATGAGTTGGGAAATGGTAGCAACCAGATTACTGAGCGCGACCTCGACGAACTCGATCGCCGCATGCGTAGCGTGAAACTTCCCGACGACCGCGAGGAGATACTCTCAATGGAGGCTATGCGCTACACCATCGACGATAAGGTTGTGGATGAGCCCCTCGGCGCATACGGCCACGTGCTCAAGGCTACCTACAACTTCATTCTCTCGGACCGCTCTATGCGCGACCGCCTCAACCAGTGCCTCATGAAGCAGGGCATAAAGGTTAAGGAGTTTGTGCCCAATGCCCTTATCTCACACCTCTCGGTGGCTACTGACGAGGATATCGAGGAGGGTGTTGTGATAATCGACTTGGGTGGCGGCGTAACCGACGTGTCGGTGCTCATGCGTGGCAAGGTACGTCATATCGCCTCTATTCCTATCGGTGCGGATACCATAAACTACGACATTCGCAACTATGGCATTCCCGCCAACTACATCGAGAACCTCAAGCGTCGCTATGGCTCAGCTGTCACCGACATGGCTACAGACGATAAGATTGTCTTCCAGTCGGCACGTCGCGGTGTTCCCAAGAGCATCCTGCGCCGCAACCTCGCAACCATCATCGAGGCACGTCTTAAGGAGATTGCCGAGTGGGTGCGTCGCGAGATAAAGGAGGCTGGCTGCGGACCTAAGTTCTCGCCCGTGCTACTCATCACTGGTGGTGGCGCCGAGATGCAGAACATCGAAACGCTCTTTTCACGTGAGCTCGGCATCGACGAGGTGCGCTCGGTATATCCCGAGTATGGCTTCACCGAGAGCATGACCGACTTCATCACTACATCGGCATATGCAACCGTGGCGTCGCTACTCATCTTCGGCTCGCAGCGTGGCACATGCGCCGTGGCATTAGGCCCTAACCGTCCCACAATGCCCATCGAGGAGCAGCCCGCGAAGCCCGTGTTCAAAACTCCCGTAGCACCTAAGCACGAGGAAGAGGCACCAAAAATTCCCGTTACCCCAGCGGCACCCATACACCCCACACCTGTGCCTGCAGAGCCCACAACGACCGAGGAGGAGGAGCCATGGGATGAGCCCGAGCCTAAGAGCTCATGGAAGGATAAGTTCAAGAAGAAGGTTGCGCAGTTGGGCAACTCATTCATGGGCAGCGACGAGGATGACTTTTAGTTATTTGTGACAATTATATTGCAGAAAATTCAAAGATGGATAACATGACAAACTTTAACGATGACTTGGTTCAGGCCATCGCTGGTGATAACATATCGAACATAGAGCTCGACTCGGAGTCTAAGATCATGGTTATTGGTGTTGGTGGCGCGGGAGGTAATGCCGTAAACCACATGCACAAGATGGGCATTACGGGCGTCAACTTCGTTGTATGTAACACCGATGCCAAGGCCCTCAACAACTGTGAGGTTAAGAACAAGGTGCAGATGGGTCCCGGTCTTGGTGCGGGTAACGACCCCAAGCGTGGTCGTGAACTCGCCATCGAGAGCGAGGAGCAGTTGCGCAGCCTGCTCGAGACCTCGGGCGTGAAGATGCTCTTCATCGCCGCAGGTATGGGTGGTGGTACAGGTACTGGCGCCTCTCCCATTATCGCAAAGTTGGCGCACGACCTCGGCATCCTCACCGTGGCTGTTGTTACCATGCCCTTCCGCATGGAGGGTCCCACACGATATGCAAGCGCCGTGGAGGGTGTTGGCGAGCTTAACCAGTGGGTTGACTCACTCCTCATCATCGACAATGAGCGTTTGCGCTCGCTCTATGGCAAGCTGCCACTCTTGGAGGCATTCGGTAAGGCCGACGACGTATTGGGCATGGCAACAAAGGGTATTGCCGAGCTTATTACCGTTGAGGTGGCTTTGGTGCGTGTCGACTTCGCCGACGTGGAGAAGGTTATGCGAGGCAGCGGTCGCGCACACATGTCTGTGGTCAAGGCATCGGGCGAGAATCGCGCCTTGGAGGTTGCTGAGGGTGCACTCACATCATCACTCCTTGACGACAACCATATCACAGGTGCTAAGGAGATCCTACTAAGCTTTGCCGTGTCGGACCTCAACCTGCTTACTCAGGATGACATCACCACAGCCATGGACTACATACAGAAGCATGCGAGCTACACCGACGAGAATGGTAACATCCACGCTGCCGACATCATCTGGGGTGCAAGCCAGAAGCAGTCGTTGGGTGACGACGAACTGGAGTTGGTAGTCGTAGCTACACGCTTCACCGACGGCACTAAGCTCAACATTGAGGAGAAGTTCAACTCCCCCGCTGACCCATTCGCAGCCCCCGTTCAGGAGGAGATCAAGCCCATTGAGGAGAAGCCCGTTGTTAAGCCCATGCCTCAGCCACGCGAGAATGTGACCATCACACCTCAGCAGGACAAGTATCGCGCGGTGTCAGCGCAGAAGCGTGAGCCCGCCTACGTACGCATGCGTGCGCAGTTTGAGGTTGAGAGCGACTCACAGACACGCACCACCTATCAGCAGCAGACCACATCTCGTGAGGTGGAGTCGTCGATGGATGGTGGCAACGGTGAGCTGTTCAATAACTAATATAGAGCATATCAATGATTAATATCCTGACTACGGCAGATAGCCTGAAAAACTCCATAGACTCACTCTCCATGGCTGTAGCACCAGATGGTGTTACCCCAGCTGCGGAGCGTGTTACGGAGTTTGCAGCTATAGCCCTCAACGGTAATATGGACTTCGGCAATGTGGTGTTATACTCCATAATGACCGTTGTGCTTATCATCTGCTCGGCTATGGCATCGGGGTCGGAAGTGGCATTCTTCTCTCTCACCCACAACGATATCGACGAGCTGGAGAGCAGTAATAGTGTCTCCTCACGTCGTGTGCTTGAGCTACTGTCGAACCCCGATAGATTGTTGGCGACAATACTCGTTGCCAACAACATGGTCAACATCTGCCTCGTTATCATCGCCACACACCTTGTTAACGAGATATTCACGTTTAGTGGCGCATGGGAGTTTGTGTTTAACACCATCGTCATAACCTTCATGCTCTTGCTCTTCGGCGAGATTATGCCCAAGGTGTTCTCGCAGACCAACCCCGTGAAGTTCTCACAGATACTCTCGGCACCCCTTAAGTTTGTGCGTTGGGCAGTGTACCCCTTGGCATTCATCCTTATTCGCACATCGAGCCGCGTGAGCCGCTTCGCATCGAAGAATGCCGAGATATCTATCGAGGAGCTTGCCGACGCTGTCGACCTCACCGAGACAGGCTCGGCAGAGCAGCAGAAGATGCTCTCGGGTATTGTCAACTTCGGACAGACGGAGGTGGTGGAGATTATGCACTCGCGCGTGGATATCACAGGCTTAGAGTTCGATGCAGGCTACGACGAGGTGCGCAAAGTTATTGTTGAAACTGGCTACTCACGCATCCCAGTATATGGTGACGACCTCGATGACGTACGAGGCATTCTCTACGTCAAGGACCTACTTCCCTATATTGCCGAGTCGGCGACATTCGAGTGGCAGAAACTCTTGCGCAAGCCCTACTTCGTGCCCGAGCACATGATGATTGACGACCTCTTGAAGGAGTTTCAGAAGAATAAGATACACATCGCCATCGTGGTAAATGAGTATGGCGCTACACAGGGACTTATCTCGCTGGAGGATATCCTTGAGGAGGTAGTGGGCGAGATTACCGACGAGAGCGACGAAGATGAAAACGAGCTATACGAGAAGATAGGCGAGCGAAGCTACATCTTCGATGCAAAGATACATATCGGCGAATTCCTACGCGTGATAGGCTTCGACGAGGATAGCTTCCAGGACGTTGAGGGTCATGCCGAGACCTTGGCAGGCTTGATGATGGAGCTTAAGCGCGATCTTCCACGCCGAGGTGACGAGCTCGAAGCACATGGTGTAAAGTTCTTCATCGCAACGATGGATGGCCGCCGTGTGGATAAGATCAAGGTAGACATCAATGGTTAAACTTGTTGTTGAGGCGATACCTCCAGTATATCTCTGCTGTGATGCTCTTATCACGGCTGCCGACATAGCCTCGGCATCACGCTTTCAGAACGACAACCGCCGTAGGGAGCATCTTGCATGGCGACGCATCGTGCGCAACGAGTTGGGACGCAAGGTGGTCATCGACTACAACGAGGTTGGTGCACCCGTGGTTGATTGTCCCAACACACATATCAGCGTAGCGCATGGTGGCGGCATGGTTGCTGTAGCTATCTCTGAGGCTCCCGTGGGCGTGGATATAGAGGCCCTTGACCGCAATTTCGAGCGCATCAAGGAGCGATATATGACAGCCGAGGAGGTTGCTCTATCGGATAGCGACCACTGGCCAGCAGTGGTGTGGGCAGCAAAGGAGGCAATATACAAGCTATATGGCAAGCGCGAGGTGGAGCTAACAGGTGACATTACTATCACCTCATACGACACCGATACGTTGCAACTAACAGCCACAGTGCGTTCAACAAGTCATATCGTGGTTAGTACACAGATTATAGAGGACAGCGTGGTCGTCGCTACGGCCACTTTCAAATAGAGAATAGATGTCAGCAGTACAGAATAACACCGTATCTCTCGGTACCGACTCGCTCGGTAAGCTCTTGGCGCGATATGCCATCCCGGCAATCATAGCCATGGCTTCATCGTCGCTATACCACATCATCGATAGTATATTTATAGGTCATGGCGTGGGTGGCTACGCCATCTCAGGTATGGCTATCACACTCCCCATCATGAACATCTCGGCAGCCTTTGGTGCAATGGTGGGTGTGGGTGCCGCAGCCCGCATATCTATACGTCTGGGTGAGGGTAACAAGCGCGCAGCAGAGCATATCCTCGGAAATGCCGTGATGCTCAACATGGTGCTCGGTATCTCCATTATGCTCATCTTCCTCCTCTTCCTCGACCCCATCCTCGTCTTCTTCTCGGGTGGCGAGGCTGGAGAGGAGACGCTGCACTATGCGCGCGAGTTTATGCGCGTGATTATGTTTGGTAACATCATCACCCACCTATACCTCGGCCTCAACGAGCAGTTACGCGCCTCGGGATACCCCCGCAAGGCGATGTTCATCATGATACTCTCGATGGTGATATGCACGATTTTGAATCCCTTGTTCATCTTTGGCTTCGGCTGGGGTGTGCAGGGATCGGCTATAGCTACTGTCATATCGCAGACTATCTGCTTGCTCATACAGGTGCACCACTACACCTCGAAAAAGAGCTTCCTACGCTTTAAGCGCGAGAGCTTCCGCTTCAAGCGTAGCATCATCATCAACATCATCTCTATCGGCATGGCGCCATTCATCCTCAACGTGTGCGCATCACTCGTTACACGTTTTATGAATACGGCGTTGATTCAGTATGGCGGTACGGGTGCTAACGACATCATTCAAGTATCGACATTCGGTGACGGTGTGGGTGATATTTACGTCGGAGCATACGGTATCATGAACCGCGTCATCCTACTCTTTATCATGGTGGCTAATGGCTTCAACCAGGGTATGCAGCCCATTGTTGGCTACAACTATGGTGCTAAACAGTATGGTCGCGTACTTAAGACTCTGAAGTACACCATCATCTGCGCAACGTGTGTCACAACATTCGCCTTTGCCATCGGCATGCTCTTCCCACAGTATGTCGCAGCGCTCTTCGTTGAGGGTGGCAATAGCGCAGCCGACCAGGCTATGATTAAGGTCGTGGAGCAGGGCTTGAGCATCGCGATGATTATGTTCCCCTTGGTGGGCTTCCAGATTGTAGCGGGAGGTTTCTTCCAGTATATCGGTCGTGCACCTATGGCGATGCTACTATCGGCCACACGCCAGCTCCTATTCCTACTCCCATTGCTACTCACGCTAACACCCCAATTTGGTGCTGTGGGCGCATGGATGTCGATGCCCATTGCCGACTCCGCATCGGTACTTGTCGCTGCGACACTTCTGTTTATCCAGATACGCAAGCTCAAGCGTATGGAGCGCGAAATGCTCTTCCATCGCTAATGAAATCACATACAATGACGTAGCCCCTCCAAATAGAGGGGCTTTTCTATATTGTTGATTTACAGCGATTTACCCCCCCCCATGAAAAAGAACATCAAACGCTTGGACGTTAAAAAAAGTTTTATTACTTTTGTGTAAGTAACACGAATCTAAAACTTTAAATAAAGATACTATGAAGAGATTTTTTGCATTTATAGCAGTTGTGCTTTTTGCAACCATGCTTACAGGATGTGGTGCTTCAGCCTACCTCACAACCAACGTCAACAACAATACAACAAATGTAGTGTTGCAGGACAGCAACTTCCATATCGTTAAACACGTAAGCGCCGAGGTGTCACAGACATATATCTTCGGTATTGGCGGTCTTAGCCCCAAAGCACTGCAGGGTAACGCCGTAGCAGAGCTTACAGAGAATGCAAACCTAACTGGCTCACAGGCCTTGATTAACATCTCTGTAAAGGAGGATGTACAGACTATATATGTATGGTGCAAGCGTACAGTGCGTGCAACAGGTACAGTCATAGAGTTTGACAAGTAGCCTATACACCTATATATAATAATAGTAGAGTCCCGCCAAAAAGGTGGGACTCTACTATTTATACCAATACCTATTCTTATCTCTCAGGCTTAATATCCTTAACGCGAAGCTGTTTGCTCACAGTGCCACGATAGTGGTTCTCGACAATCTGGTAACACACCGAGATAGGCTTACCACCACGCACCCACTCATAGTGTGTAGGCTGCTGGAAAGCGATAGCAGGGATTGTCGTATGTGGCTTCTGACGCTGCATCAAGTCCATGCGCAGATGGTCACACTCAACACCTACAAGCTTCGCATCACCTCGGTTGCTCGCACCGCGTGTCATGAAGACAGGAGCAGTGTTGCCAGGACCAAAGGGCTGGAAGTTGTTGAGCTGACTCTGGAACTGATCCGTAATATCCGAGAACAACAACTCGCTATCGATGTCAACCTGAGGCACCAAGATGTTGGGGTCGATGTTCTTCTCCACATAGTCGTTGAAGCGCTTGGTGAAGGCCTCAACATTCTCCTCCTTCATCGTAAGACCCGCAGCGTACATGTGGCCACCAAAGTTCTCCAACAAGTCGGAACATGACTCCACGGCCTGATACAAGTCGAAGCCAGCAACAGAGCGCGCCGAGCCCGTAACAAAGCCATTAGACTGCGTGAGCACTACCGTAGGGCGGTAGTAGGTCTCGATAAGGCGCGATGCCACGATACCAACGATACCCTTCATCCACTTAGGATTGTAGATAACGGTGCTCTTGAGTGCCTTGAGCTCAGGGTGTGACTCCACATAGTCATGGGCCTCCTGCGTAACGTTGCGGTCGATAGACTTGCGATCCTGATTGAACGAGTCGATAACCTCACCGAACTTCGCTGCCTCCTGCTCGTTACCCTCGATAAGAAGGCTCACAGCAGCATGACCACCCGAGGGTGCTGCGTTCTCATCATCCTCATCCATGCGCATACGTCCTGCAGCATTGATACGAGGACCAATCTTAAATACTATATCGTCGATAGTAATGTTGTGTCCCTCCAAACCACATATCTTGATGATGGAGAGCAAACCCTTCGACGGCGTAGAGTTGAGTCTACGCAATCCGTAGTATGCCAAAATGCGGTTTTCATCCACAAGAGGCACGATGTCTGAAGCGATACTCACGACTAACAAGTCCAACAAGTGCTCGATATCCGAGAATGGAATGTTGTTGCGTCGTGCATAGGCCTCGACGAGTTTAAAACCAACGCCACAACCAGACAACTCATCAAAAGGATAGTTGCAGTCGGTGCGCTTGGGATCCAATACAGCCACTGCCTGAGGGATCTCCTCGGCAGGTAAATGGTGGTCGCAGATGATGAAATCCACGCCACGCTCCTTGGCATAGGCCACCTTCTCAACGGCTTTGATGCCGCAGTCCAAAGCAATGACCAGCGTTACGCCCTTGCGCAAAGCATGCTCAATGCTTCGAATTGATATGCCGTAACCGTCGACATATCGGTCAGGAATGTAGAACAACAAATTCTTGTGTCCTATCTGGCTTAAGAACTTGTAAACCAGCGCCACGGCAGTGGTTCCGTCGACATCGTAGTCTCCGTAAATCATTACCTTTTCGCCAGCCTTCACAGCTCGCTCGATGCGCTCCACAGCCTTCTCCATATCCTTCATTAGGAATGGATCGTGCAAGTCGCGTAACGATGGCGAGAAGAACTTCTTTGCCTTCTCCTTGGTGTCTATGCCCCTCTGAACCAGTAGGTTGGTCAACACCGTTGAGATTCCGAGCTCGGCGGAGAGAGCCTCCACTATAGCGCGGTCGCCCTGCGGCTTGACAACCCATCTTTTCTCTATGGGCATAACTTCTATTTTTTATATTTAACATTTAAATTTTTCATTAGGTGATTAATAAACTTGGGCTTGACCTCCTCCATCGTAACCTCACGGCCTGTGAGCGTCGTGAGCGAACATACGCCACGATCGGTAAAACCGCATGGGTTGATGAGATGGAACCAGTTGAGGTCCGTAGACACGTTCATTGCCAAACCGTGCATAGTCACGCCATGCGAAGCTCGCACACCTATTGCGCAGAGCTTCTCCAAGCGGTTGCCGGGACGAGTAATCCACACTCCCGATGCGCCCTCCGAGCGATGTGCCTCGATGCCATACTCGGCTGCGAGGTCGATGATTGTCTGCTCAAGAGCCTCAATGTAACGTCTTACGCCCAAACCTATTGCGTCAAGGTCGACGATGGGATAGCACACAAGCTGTCCTGGGCCATGGAAGGTAATATCGCCACCACGATCGATGTGGAAGAACTCCGCACCAAGACTCTGCAAATACTCCGTGCTGCAGAGCATATTCTCGGCATGTCCACTCTTTCCAAGGGTGTATACTGCGGGGTGCTCAACAATAAGGACAGTGCCACGAGGCTCACCCTCCTGGAACTCCTTGTTGAGCTTCTTAGCGCACAACGCGTCGAAGAGCGAACGCTGCAAATCCCAGCACTCGCCATACGACATAGTTTGTAAATCTCTGATTTCTACTTCGTTCTGCATACCTTCTTCACAGCATCAAGTGCAGCGTCAGCCAAGTATGACGAGCGCACAAGGGGTGCGCTGGCACAATAGCTGAAGCCCATGTCGAGAGCTGCAAGTCGGTACTCTTCGAACTTCTCGGGAGTGATATACGCCTTAACGGGGTAGTGCTCCTTTGTTGGTCGAAGATACTGTCCGAGGGTGACAATGCTCACGCCCACATCACGTAGGTCTTTGAGGGTTGTCAACACCTCCTCTTCGCTCTCGCCCAATCCGACCATAATACCGCTTTTTGCCACTGCTCCGCTATCGGCGATGTGCTTGAGTGTCGCCAACGATGTGCGATACTTAGCACGCGAACGCACCTCGGGAGTTAGTCGCTCAACGGTCTCGATATTGTGTCCCACGATGTCGGGACGCGATGCCAACACCACGTCGAGTAGCTCGGGGCGGGCATCCATATCGGAAATAAGGAGCTCTATAGTTGCGTTAGGGTTATCACGACGAATGGCCTCGACGGTGCGCGCCCAGATGCGTGCTCCATGATCTTCGAGGTCGTCACGTGTTACTGATGTTACCACAACATGCTTCAGGCCCATGAGCTTCACGCTCTCTGCCACCTTGTCGGGCTCCGCCTCGTCGGGAGGCAAAGGACGTCCCGTCTGCGTAGCGCAGAAGCGGCAGTTGCGTGTGCATATATCGCCCAAAATCATGAAGGTAGCGGTACGACGGCTCCAGCACTCCGCCTTGTTGGGACACATTCCGCTGCTACATATCGTATGCAGACAACGTCCCTCGACGATTTGCTCGACCTCCGCACTATCCGCCGTACTTCTCAGGCTAATTTTTAGCCATTCGGGCTTACGCAGATGCTCGTATTTTTCACGAACCTTCGGCATTTTTAAGTTCACTTTTTTCCAATTGATGCAAAAGTATAGAAAAAAAACAAGAAGTGCAAAAAATTTTCAACAAATTATTATCATCTACGCACACAAAAATAGGTGCATCACCGCCATGCCGGGGTGATGCACACAAAAAAGTTCAATGTTAGTTGCTTGTGCGAACTCTGTTAGAGCGCCTTGATACTTATAGCGAAACCGCCACCAGGAGCCATCGCGATATTAAGCATGTCAGTCTTCGTAACATCCTTCTGCTCAATGATGTAGTCTGTAGGATTGGTGTTCCAACCAGCATTGTCACCATCACGATACAGAGTAGCTACGTAGGTGCGATTAGCATCGAGGAAATCGAGCGATACCTCAACCTCACGACGCTCACCATCGGTAATACCACCCACATACCAATCGTCGCTATGCTTATCCTTACGTGCAGTAACTACATAGTCGCCAATCTCGCCATCCAAACACTTTGTTGTAGCCCAATCAACGGGGACGTCGCGGATGAATTGCAGTGCATCATCGCGCTCACGGTAGTTGCTTGGTAGGTCAGCAGCCATCTGTATAGGGCTATAGAAGACCACATACTGTGCAAGCTGGTGAGCAAGTGTTGAGTTCACGAAGAATACATATTCGTAGCCCTCGTTCACTGAGCCATCAGCCGTTGCCGCAGCCTTGTTTATCGTATTGTGGTAGCGCACATCGAAGATGCCAGGTGTGAAGTCCATAGGACCTGCTACATTGCGTGTAAAGGGCAATGTGGGGTTGTGGTCTATGCAGTTGCCCGCATTCCATGCCTGCCACTCCTGACCGCGCATACCCTCCGCCGACATAAGGTTGGGGTAGGTACGGCAGATACCTGTTGAGTGTATAGGCTCGTGGATGTCGATACAAAGCTTATGCTTAGCGCCCTCCACCACGGTACGGTTGTAGTGGTCAACCATCTCACGATCGTAGTGGTTGCAATCCTGGATGCTACCAACATAGCCTGTTTTGACATTGTTCACTCCGAGGCCCTCGTAGAAGGTGTAGGCATCCTCCATCTGAGCATCGTAGTTCACAACATTGGCGTATGTCTCGTGGTGGCCTATAAGCTCCACACCACGCTCCTCAGCATAGCGACAAAGCTCCTCAATGTCGAAATCGGGATATGGGCGCGAGTAATCGAAGCGCTCACCCCAGCCCCAGCATTCGTTCCAGCCCTCAACCAAGACGCCGCCAAAGCCATTCTCCGCTGCAAAATCGATATACTTTTTGACGTTCTCCGTTGTAGCGCAGTGGGGGTATTTGCCATCCATATCCCAGATTGATACCTTGAGGTGCATCTCCCACCATACACCAACATACTTCATAGGCTTGATCCACGATGTATCCTCCAACTTGCAGGGCTCATTGAGGTTGAGAACCATAGACGACTCCACCAATGTGCCCACTCTGTCACCCACGATAACCATGCGCCATGGCGTTGAGAATGGAAGCTCAACATGGCTCTTAACATCCTTATCACCAGAGAGTTCAGTGGTAAACTTAAGCTCCTCGGCATCGAACTCGAGCGCCATGCCTGGGTACTCCCACAATGCCGCCTCGTGGATAGCAACATAGTTACCCGCGGGGCTCTTCATAGCTACGGGTGTTGACACGCCACACTCCATAATATCCTTCACGCGGCCTGCCGACTGCTGCATGGTTGCGGGATTAATCTCCGACAGCTTTGTATGCACATAGTTAAACTCTGCATCGTCGTCGCTACCCGCCATCCAGTGGGCATCGAAATCTGCCGCCATGCGGAACTCGGTCTCCTCGTCGAGGATGTCGCACACGCCCTCGCCATTAAGTGTGTAGCGCAACGCCATGCCGTCGTTAAAGAGGCGGAAGGTGATATCGACACATTCCCCGTTGCCATTCTTGAGCGTCACGACCATCTCGTTGAAGTGGTTCTCAATCTCGGCATACTGACCCCACACAGGCTCCCACACCTCGCGGAATGTGTTACGCGCGATGTTCACAATGTGCATATCGTCGTCAAACTCACCACACGATGTCTCGATATTCAATGCCGAAGGTCGGATAATCTCCTCGCCAGCAAACGCCAACGAATAGCGAGCTTCACCTTCACTGTTAACATCAAATGTGAGTACAGTGCGTCCATCGGGAGATGTCACCATGCCATTCTCCTCGCTCATACTGCCGCAGCTCACCAACATTGCAATGGCCGCCACGATGGTTAAAATTCTCTTCATATCTATATAAGTTTAATATTTAAAGACTCTTGCATAAGTATATAGTTCACGAATGTACAAAATTTAGGTTAAAGGTGCAAGAAATAGTATTATGATTACACAAACATCTTCAATATGTAGCGATTTTACCTCTCACACAACGTTTCGGAACATCTGCCCAAAACGTCAGTTTATCGGAATAATATGCCTAAGATATTTGCTCTACCTTTGCCGTCGAAATCAAGCATATTAAACTATATAGAACTATGACAGAGCTAAAACCAAAGACATCAAAAATTGAGAAGGGCGTGGTAGGCGCGTACAAGAAGGTTGAGAATAGCGTAGTTGGTACATACCAGAAGATTGAGGATACGGTGGTTGGCACCTATCAGAAGATAGAGGATAAGTTCGTGGAGACATTCCTCGAGGAGAAAGAGAACAACGAGGATAAGTAGCAATGGGTAAGATAGTTGCTACATTTGCCGAGCCGCTGCACCACATATGCCTGACGTATGGTCTGAAGCAGACGTTTTATGCGATGCCACACCTTAATAGACGGGTCATCAAGCTACGAGGCAAAAGCTCCCTTATAGACAATATCGTTGCCCCACCGCCACTGATGAGCCGAAGTGGATGGAACACTAGGTGCAGAAACATAGTCAACGTGTCCTACTGGAGGGAGTCGCTCGCCATAGCTTATAACGATGAGGCGTGCACCAAAGAGGAGGTTCACACCTTTATTATCGCGCTAATCGTGGATTACATGAGTTATCGCCACCCCTATACCAAGGTGCGCATAGAGGGCAATAAGGTTGTAAGCGAGCACGAAGGGGAGATCATAGCAACGATAGATTAGCAATATCGTCAGTCGCTACTTTAGTGACTGGCGATATGCTTTTGGTGAGAGACCCTCGACGCGCTTGAAGTACTTGCCAAAGACCGACTGCGACGGGAAGTCGAGCTCGTCGCTAATCTGCTGCACAGACATCGTAGTAGAGGAGAGGCAGCTCTTGGCATAGAGAACCACATAGCGCTCTATCCACTCCAGCGCTGTCATGCCCGTGTGTTGCTTCAGAAGCGTAGAGAGATATTTGTTTGTAACACACAGTCTATCAGCATAGAAGCCAATATCTCGTTCTCTTTTGAAGTTCTCCGAGACCATGACAATAAACCTTTCGCAGAGCTCCTGCTGTGGTGTCATCGCCTCATGCTCCGCCTGCTGGCTGTGGACATAGTATCCCAGCCCATAGTAGTATGCCGAGAAGAGGTGTTTTATTATCTCCTCGCGATAAGGGTTATCCTCCTGTTTCATCACGCTCGACACCTGATCGAAGCACGATTGGTATGCCTTAAGCTCCTCATTTGAGATGGAGTGAAACTGAGTGTTCTTAAGAAACAAACGCTCCTGTAGGCTCACGGGGAGGTTTATAGAGTTGGTGAACTCCTCACTTATAACCATGCCGAAGCCCTGGAACTCCGCATCCACATCTATCGACTCGACAACCTGATCGGGGAGGAATATCGCCATGGCGGGGGCATGGAGTGAGTAGTGGCGGAAGTCGACAATACAGGAGATGCTGCCCGCAGTGATTACTATCTGCGTGACCCTCTCAATCTTGTGCGGGAAACGGATGTCCCGAAGTATCTCCTCATTCTCAAGTAGCTCTATATCGACCATGGCTGCCACAATTTTTGCAAAATTACAATTTTAGGAATAATAGCACAATAAATTGCGTGATTATTGTGAAAATGGGGATAAAAGCCAGGAATATCTGCCCAAAACGTAGCCACACACTAATAAAAAATCCGTTGCAGCATACAGCCACAACGGATATTTATTTGGTATTAAGCCACTCTACTATTAATCCAATATAGCATCGAGGCGATTATAGATGCTGGTGCGTAGGTTGCGCAACTCGTTAATCTTTGCTCGGTTCTTGCGGCGAATGAAGTTACATGAGCCAATAAACTTATGGAACAAGCGTATGTAGTTCCATGCCAAGATAAACATGAATGGGAAGGCTACAAGATAGCCTAGTGCCCACCAGAAGTTAAGGAATACCCACAACAACACAAATGGCACAATCATACATATAGGCACTGAGATAAAGGCACTTGCACCTACGTTAAACGAACTTACAAACATCTGATCCTTGATAAGCTTCTTGATAAAGATCTTTGGGATCAAGAACAACAGACATGTAGGGATAATCGAGATGATAAAGAGGGGCAACAGCAACAAAAGACCCAAACCTCGAAGAATCGCAGCACCAGCTCCTGGATTGCGTCTGAAAAGCCAATCACGAACAACTAACTTCTTAATACCCAAAGCATACTCCTTTGTGTCGGCATATATACGCTCCATCTCATCGGGGTGCTCCTTAGTAGCATTCTGCAAGCCATCGACAAGCTGCTGATCGGCAAGCAAACGTGATGGCAAGTAGTTAGGCTTAAAGCCATGCTCCTTGGCATACTTGAAGCCATAGCCCGTCTCGCGCAAAAAGTCTATCTGGTCGTAGTGCTCAAGGTCGCTCACGTGGAGCATCATATCCTGAATACGGCTACGCACAAGGTTGTTGAGTTCCACCATAACCTCACGGGGCGACTCCTTATATCGCTCATAGTATGGCTTCAACGAGATGGGCTTATCGAACTTGATAAGCATATCGGTGCGGGCATGGAAGTAGTTAGAGTAGTGGTTGCACGATGGCAATATCATCACATCCTGCTCGAAATTCATCTTCTCTGCCGCCTCAAAGGCAATACGCAAGTAACCCAACTTAAATGTACCAAGCCAACGCTTATCCTGGTGGTCAGCCTCGGGGTAGAGCATGAGTGTCTCGCCATCGGTGAGTGCCTGGCCTGCTGCATCCATCGTCGAGCGATTCTTGTTGATAGCACCAAAACCCTCGTGGCTCATACGGTATGCAGGAAGAAGACCCATAGCTCGTAGTGCCTTATTGAAAATTGGGTTTTTGAACACGTTAGCACGAGCAATGAAGTTCATGCGTCTATCTGTCAATTTAAGACATACGCACAAGGGGTCATTGAGGCAATTCTGGTGGTTCGACACCACAACTGTAGGCGTGCCGTCGACAGGCACATTCTCCAAACCAATGATATGCTCCTTGCGAAAATAGAGTCCAGAATTCACATATTGCAAATAGACACGGAAAGCTTTTAGGAATAATGAATGGTCACGAGGTGTTCTTTTCATAAATATATTTTTCTTGTTAGTAGTTCGCCAAAGTTAGATAATTATTTCATAATGACATAAAATATGAGCTTTTTAGCATATAAATACGCTTAAATACTGATTAAAAAACCTATGTTACACCATAAAATGAACAAACAATTATCGAAGTATAACCACATATAACAAAAAAAGCCCACCTTGTGGTGGGCATTAAAATATGATAACAGAGTATGTTACTCAGCCTTGGGGCACTCAGCCTTCTCGCAGCACTCCTTCTTCTCGCAAGCCTTGTCGCACTCCTTCTCGCAGCACTCCTGCTTCTCACAAGCCTTGTCACACTCCTTCTTGCAGCAATCAGCAGCCTTGTCGCACTTCTCGCAGCACTCAGCCTTAGGGCACTCCTCTGTGCAGCACTCCTTCTTCTCGCAATCTACGCAGCAAGCCTCCTCGCACTCCTGCTCACATGCCTGCTCGCACTCTGCGCAACACTCCTGCTGTGCTGCCTCCTCATTCTGATCTGCTGCCTTCTGCTGACCACAGCATGAAACCATTACAACTGCAGCAAACATAGCTGCCAATGCAAAAAACTTCTTCATAATTTTACTATTTTTTAAGTGTTAAGTTATCTATTCTGTACCACAAATATAGACAACTCTTTTTAATTCTACAACTTTTTTGTCTAAAAATTGTGTTTTTATGCTTTTTGGCCGCTTGCTTGGGTTGAATATCTACTCCAAAGCTGGGAGAGAATCGGGTAATTCTCGAACATGAGGTCGTACACTGGCAAGCGCCTCGAACGATATAGACTCACGCTTAGGGAACAGGTCGGGATACTCACTATCAAGTTGCGACATAAGGTGGCTCGCCTCCTCCAGAGTCAAGCAATCACCCACTGAAACCTTAAAGTAGGGACTCTCGTAGACCATATATGCATTGATATGGGGATGCGTCTGCTGGAAGTTCTCCAAGACCTTGCGTGCATTATCTCCTGCATACTGGCCATTATCCGAGAAGATGACCACGCGATAGCCATCCACATCCCTGCGGCGCACCTTGCTCTCCACATCGTAAACAGCACTCTCGACCGAGTGTGACTCAACGACGTGCACCACTGCTCCATCCATAGTACGCACAGCAAGCTCACCACATTTATCCTGAATACTCTGTGCCTCAGCCTCCACAGATAGTGCGACAACAGCAACAAGACTTAAAAACAGCAGCTTAATCAATCTACTCATAATCAAATGCTTATAAATATGTAATCTATAAATTTTCCACAAGATTTTTTATGTCACGTATCAGCAATCCCGACACACCGCCTCCCTCAAAGAGACTACTCACAGCAACCTCCTCGGCCTCAACTCTACGCATGAAACAGCCTACGCCACCCCTCACTCTATAACTCACCGCCATCTCGCTCTCCCGCTCAAGCATACGCGCCAGCAGCCTACCCAAGACAAACGAGCTGCGCGCTCTGAAACGTAACGGAACAAGGACCGTGGAACACTGCTTGCGCTTGATGACGACCTTGTCACGCAACAACACAGTAGCAAGCACCTCGCCGCCAGCGATTATATCCACCTCGGCCTCTTGTATCACCAAGCGATGACCCGTAGCGTTATCAACGTCGAGGTATAGGTTCATTCCCGAGGTGGAGAGGTGTGTGACATCGCTCACGCCAACTATCCGCACACCATCGCTTATGCGCTGCGCAAGAGGCTTGCACGCCCAAGCAGGGGTCTGCCCCACAACAAACGCAACGACAGCCATGAATAGCACTCTAACCAACCCCCTCATAGACCTATAACGCAACTACTTTACCGCCTCGTATATATGCGCTACGCCAAAGCTCTGCTTATGGCGTTTAACACCCTTAAATCCAACACCCTTCAGCATCTCAGCAAAGCGCTCAGGCTCGGGAAACTCATCAATAGACTCTGGTAGGTAGACATATGCCTGCTTATCCTTTGATATCATAGCTCCGATGCTGGGCAGGATGCGATGCGAATACTGGGCATAGAACCAGCGAATGAGTCTGTTCTTAGGCACCGAGAGTTCCAACACCACAAACTTTCCTCCCACACGCAACGTGCGGTGTATCTCGCTTAAACCGCGCTCCAAATTCTCGAAGTTGCGCACTCCGAACGCCACTGTAACAGCATCAATAGAGCCATCCTCAACCATAGCGAGGTTTTCAGCGTCGCCCTTTTCAAGCTTAATGCGCTCCTCAAGACCCAGCTTTTGCACCTTGCGGCGTGCCACAGCAAGCATCTCCTCCGAGAGGTCAACACCGAGGATATGAGCGCTGTCTATGCACTTTGCAATAGCTATGGCAAGATCGCCCGTACCTGTGGCCATATCCATGATTTTGACAGCCTTAGCACGACGCACAATGCGCATAACCCTACGACGCCAAATGCGGTCGAGGTTGAACGATATGATGTGGTTTAGCTTGTCGTAGCTGGGGGCGATGTTATCGAACATCTCCTCAACTTGCTCCTTCTTGGTTTGCTCCTCGTTATATGGTTTCATATTCGCAAATATTTACTCGTACCTCATGGTCTCTGCAGGCGATATGCGTGCAGAGAGCGCTGCGGGTAACAACATGACAATAAGTGTAATTATAATGGTGGCTACGATGGCCAACACCCACCAACCCCAACACAGGGCTGCAGGAACAGCATCGAGCATATATCCTTCGGTAGAGAGGGGGACAACATGGTATAGGTGCTCAACAACAGACAACACAACACCTATTGACACACCCCAAGCCACACCTCTTAATACGATAAATAGTGCGCGATAGACAAAGACTCCGACAATGGAGTTGCGACGCATGCCCAAAGCGCGCAACTCTCCAATCATGCGCTTACGTTCAAAGACTATAATCAACAGCGCCGTAGACATGTTTAGTAGCGCCACGATAATCATTATCACGACGATGACCACCGCATTGACATCGTGTGTAGCCAACCAACCAAAGATATCTCCATAGATGTTATCCACGGCAAAGGCCTCGGCAATAATACCCTCGTCAAAGTAGAGGTCCATAAAGCTGTAGTTAAGTTCATCCGCCATGGTTCGGCGGTCTGCACCCTCATGCAACCACACCTCATAGCCCGTGATATGCTCGTTGACTCCATCGTAGAGGCGTGCTACATTGCGTATATCGGTCAGCGCGAAGGCATTATCCAACGCATCAAAGCCCGTGCGATAGATTCCCGACACGGCAAACCTATCTCGCAACAACATGCCGTCCGTATCAATGAAGACCATCTCAACACGATCTCCAACAACAACATCCATCTTGCGGGCTACACCCTCGCTGAGAATGATATCCTTCGAGCGTGGCTCACCCGTGAGTCGTGGTAGCTCTCCAGAGATAAGGCTCTCGGCAAAGAAGTCTGCGTTGTAGAGCGAGTCGACACCCTTGAGAAGAACACCCACGATATTGTTATCGCTCTTTACGACACCCTCCTTGGCACGATATACCGAGTAGCGCTCCACGCGCTCATCCTGCAGCAGTCGCTCGATAGATCCTCCTCGCTCGATAGATGCACTCGACACCATTCCTCGGCTCTCGGGTGCCGTGATAACGATATCACTCACCGAGCCAGAGATCATAGCATTAAGCTCCTCCTTGAACCCTATGACGACCGAGAGAGTTATGACAACGACCATAAGGCTCACAGCAGTAGCGACGGTGGCTACACGCTCCATGATGCCAGCTTTGCCACCATCTTTGCGACTCGACAATCGTCGTGCTATGTAAAACTCTGTCCTCATAGTTCGCTGTATAAACAATTTTACACTATTTATCAACTTGCAAATATAACAAAAAAATAGAAAAACACAAATAGAGATGCCGAGGATTGGGTTTATACTTAGAGCTATTATCTTGGGCGGTAATGAGGGGTTTAGTAGCTATGCTCCCACCCAACACTGCAAGCATCTTGAATAAATTATCAACACTCCAATGTTAATAAGCGGTAACAACTTATAATAACTTATGTATATAAATTCATTGCTGTTAAGTTAAAAATACATAAATTTGTGCTTCGATAAATCATTCGCTATGGCAAAGCAGTATAACAAGTATTCGAAAAATAATCAGGAGGCATTCGAGAAACTCACTGGTATTGAGGGCACTATACCACCACAAGCAATAGAACTTGAGCAGGCCGTATTGGGCGCGTTAATGCTTGAGCGTGACGCTATCATCGATGTTCAAGAGTATGTCAAAGCCGAGACCTTCTACCTCGAGGAGCACAGAACAATCTTCAAGGCTATTCAAGCGCTATCGTTTGAGATGAAGGCTATCGACCTCTACACCGTCACTGAGCGCCTTAAGTCACAGAAGGAGCTGCAGAAGGTTGGTGGTGCCGCCTACCTCGCCGAGCTTACACAGAAGGTTGCCTCGGCAGCACACATCGAATTTCACGCTAAGATCATAGCACAGAAGTATGTGCAGCGTGAGCTTATACGTTCGGCAACCGAAATCGAGCGTCGCTCCTACGATGATGAGGTGGACGTTACCGAGCTTATTGGCTTTGCTGAGCAGGAGATATTCCGCGTATCGGAGGGTAATGTTAAGCGCTCCGTGCAGACGGCATCCGACATCTTGCGCAAGGCGTTGGCACAGATTGAGGAGGCATCAAAAACTGCGGGTGAGTATAATGGTGTGCGCTCGGGATTTACCGACATCGATGCGGTAACACTCGGTTGGCAGCCCTCCGACCTCATCATCATTGCAGCACGACCCTCAATGGGTAAAACAGCCTTCGTGCTTACCATGGCACGCAACATGGCGGTCGAGCTTAAGACCCCCGTTGCCTTCTTCTCTTTGGAGATGTCGTCGGTGCAGCTTATGAACCGACTTATCGTTGCCGAGACACAACTCAACCCTAAAGATTTGCGTACCGGTAATCTAACTCCCGCACAGTGGACTCACCTCGAGTCACAGACTGTGGAACTGGGTCGCTCGCCCCTTTACATCGATGATACGCCAGCACTCTCGGTATATGAGTTTCGCTCTAAGGCGCGCCGCCTGAAGACGCAGTACGATATCAAACTCATCATTATCGACTACTTGCAGCTTATGACCGCTGCTACACCCGAGACGCGAGGCAACCGTGAGCAGGAGGTGTCGCTCATCTCGCGTACGCTGAAGGCTATCGCCAAGGAGCTTGATGTGCCAATCATCGCACTGTCACAGTTGAGCCGTAATGTTGAGAACCGTGGTGGATCGAAGCGTCCTCAGCTCTCCGACCTTCGTGAGTCAGGAGCTATTGAGCAGGATGCCGACGTTGTAGCCTTCATCCACCGTCCTGAATACTACGGACTTACCACCGATGAGAACAACATGCCTACAGCGGGTATGGCCGAGATTATCATCGCTAAGCACCGTAATGGTGAGGTTACCGATGTGCCCTTGCGCTTCATCAAGGATCAGGCTAAGTTTGTCGATGCAGATGCTTCGGTTACAGCTGCTGTGGTATCTCAAGCTCCTCACTATGGTCGTGAGGAGAGCTATGACGACTTCTCATCAAGTGGCAACAACAACTTCCCACCTATGGGTATATCACCTATGGGCATGGCGGGAGGAATACCCAATGAGTTTGACCTCGGAGCTCCATCTATGGGACTACCCAAGAGTAGTGACGACGCTCCATTTTAATGTGCGGGGTTACAGCGTTATATATTAGAATAGCAACACCAAAATTGTCGCAATGTTTGTAAGAGTACATACTGGAACCATATCGGGTATCGAGGCTGTGGCGGTGACTGCCGAAGTTAATGTTTCGTTGGGTGGTCTTGGCCTGTTCATTGTCGGCCTACCGGACAACACCATCAAGGAGAGCCACGAACGCATACAGTCAGCCTTTGAGAACTCTGGCTACAAGTTGCAGGCGAAGAAAACGGTTGTCAACCTCGCCCCTGCCGACTTGCGTAAGGAAGGTTCACAGTATGACCTTCCCATAGCTGTGGGTATACTCGCAGCAACGGAGCAGATATCAACCGACATGCTTGCCGACTCTATGTTTATCGGTGAGCTATCACTCAACGGCATGCTACGCCCCGTAAAGGGTGTGTTACCCCTTGTGGCTATGGCACGCGAACATGGATTGAAGCGAGTGTTTATGCCCATAGATAATGTGATGGAGGGAGCTGTAGTTGAGGGTATTGAGTCTGTGGGTGTAGGGTCACTCCTGGAGATGTGTGAAATACTTATGGGTTGCAGAACATATACTCCCACTCAATTTAGCATTAGCGATGATAAGGTAGCCACTACAAGTGAGTATGCCGAGGATTTCTCCGATGTAAAGGGTCAGATGTACGCTAAGCGTGCTTTGGAGATTGCAGCGGCGGGAGGACACAACGTCATCATGGTGGGCTCGCCGGGTTCTGGTAAAACAATGCTCGCGCGTCGCATGCCCACAATCATGCCACCCATGACAATGGAGGAGGCGCTCGAGACAACAAAGATACACTCGGTAGCGGGTAAGATAGGTAGACAGAGTGGTCTTATCTACACTCGTCCCTTCCGCGCCCCTCACCACCTAACCTCGCAAGTGGCACTCATAGGTGGTGGTCAATCACCCCAACCTGGAGAGGTGTCGTTGGCAAACAATGGTGTCTTGTTTCTCGATGAGATGCCCGAGTTTGGTCGCAATGTGCTCGAGGTGCTACGCCAGCCACTCGAAGATAGACACATAACCATATCGCGCGCCAAGTACTCGGTGGACTACCCCGCAAACTTTACACTTGTGGCATCGATGAACCCTTGCCCATGTGGATATTTCAGCCACCCCACCAAGGAGTGTAAATGCTCTGTGTCAGCCGTACATCGCTATAGAGCACACATCTCGGGTCCACTTATGGACCGCATTGACATACACATAGAGGTTGAGCCTGTGGCCATTAGCGAGATGACTGACTCGAAACCAGCAGAGTCGAGTGCTGAGATACGCAAGCGAGTAATTGTAGCCCGCGACATACAACGACGTCGTTTTGAGGGTCTTGATATACACTCCAATGCCATGATGAATAGTGCAATGTTGCGTAAGTTTGCACCACTGGATAAGACCTGCTCAGAACTATTGGAGCGTGCTATGACACGTCTAAACCTCTCATCGCGTGCCTATGACCGCATCATTAAGGTTGCCCGTACCATCGCCGACCTTGAGGGTGCTGAAAACATAACCCCACAACACATAGCAGAGGCTATAGGTTATCGCTCGCTTGACCGCGAAAACTGGAGTCTATAATGCAGTAAGAGATACTAAATTTCACATCACAATAATATAGGTTGTCTGACTCATTGGTTAGATAACCTATATTTATATGTAATTAATAATAAAAAAATGTTATCTTTGTGCATTACAAAACAATTTACCTATGAACTTCTGGAAAACATTCGGAGCATCTCTCCTTGCATTGGTGGTGGCTTCTACAATGGTTGTTGTGGGTGTTATATCACTCATTTTTAGTATACTCTTCACCGTTAACCTCGAGACAGAGGGTGTACAAAGTGAAAGTGTGTTGTTTATAAATATTGCAGATAACATAACCGACGCACCCCCAGCATCTGTGTTGGGTAGTATCAACCCAACTGCTATGACTCTCTCGACACCTATAACCATTATCCAAGCACTAACCGCTATTGAGAATGCGGCAGTGGATAGTTGCATAGAGGGTATATGTATCTACTGCAATGGCATGGGTACAATATCGTCTGCCAACATCGAGGAGCTACGCTCGGCATTGATGCGCTTCAAGAGCTCTGGTAAATTTGTTGTTGCATACGACGATGCTTACACCCAGAGCGAGTATTACCTTGCCACTGCAGCCGATAAGATACTTATCAACCCAGAGGGTTCACTCGACTGGAGAGGTATGAACTTCTCGACACTCTTCTATAAGGGTCTAATGGACAAACTTGACATAAAGGTTGATATCTTCCGCCCCACAGATTGTAAGTTTAAGAGCGCTGTTGAGCCATACTTCCGCACAAATATGTCTAAGGAGAACCGTCTGCAGAATGAGGCCTTAGTAAACTCTATGTGGAATGATATTGTCAACGAGGTAGCCGTAAGCCGTAATTTGGATGCTAATAAACTTAAGCGCTACGCAGCTAACCTTGAGATTAACTCTCCCGAGGATGCTCTATCGCGTGGCATGGTGGATAGAATAGCATACGAGGATGAACTCTACGACCTATTTAGCGAATATGGTGTTAAGCTCAATGAGTTCAAGCTACACAACCAAATCTCTCTTGGTGACTATGTAGCAAGCATAAGTATGTCACCCAAGCGCGTATCTGTAGGTTCTACCATTGAGTATGCGGATAAACCTCTCGTGGCTATCATCTATGCAGATGGACAAATTGTGGATGGTAACATGTATGAAGATGGTTATGTCTTTGGCTCACGCCTCGCTGATGAGTTGCGCCAGGCGCGCCTTGATGATGATACCAAGGCCGTTGTTGTGCGTGTTAACTCTCCCGGTGGCTCGGCACTTGCCTCGGAGATAGCATGGCGCGAGATGACACTCCTGCAGCAGACTAAGCCTGTGGTTATATCTATGGGTGAAATGGCTGCAAGTGGTGGTTACTATATCTCAGCTCCCGCCGACTACATCTATGCAGATAAATTCACACTAACAGGCTCTATTGGTGTGTTTGCTGTAATATACAACCTCGAGGATATGCTCAAAAATAAGTTGGGCGTCACCATTGATAGCGCATCTACAGCACCCTCAGCAGGTGGTATAAGCATACTCACAGCTCTGACACCCGAACAACGAAAGAGCATCTCTAATTCTGTAGATAATATATACACAACCTTTACCTCACATGTTGCCGAGGGTCGTAACCTATCAATCGACAAGGTATTGGAAATTGCTGAGGGTAGAGTGTGGAGTGGTAGCGACGCCGTTAAGATAGGTTTGGTGGATGAGATAGGTGGCTTCACCCAGGCTGTAGCTAAGGCTACACAACTCGCTGGCCTTACAGAGGGTTACACACTCTATGAGTTCAACGCACCACTCACACCATTTGAGATGTGGTTGGAGAGTATGAGTGCTACAGCAACCATAAACATGGGTATTGAAAGAGATAATTTCCTTTTTGAGGATATAAGCAACTTCTTGTTTGATAACCCATTACTTATCACTAATGGTGGTATTCAGGCTATTATACCTGGTGAACCCAGTCTTGAATTTTAATTACACAACAATATGAACGAACAGTTAGAAAAACTACTCAGAAGTATCATACACCCCGAAACCAACGACAATATTGTTGATAGTGGTTTTGTGGATAGAGCAGATATGGGTGAGGATGGCTCTGTGGCTATCACACTACGCTTCCAAAAGGCGCGAGATCCCTTTGCACAGAAAATTAAGCGACAGGTGGAGGAGCTTATGAAGGCTACCTTCCCTGAAAATAACATAATGGTTATTATTCGCGAGGCAGCACCCAAACCTCGCCGTAAGGAGAACATAACCACAACAACAGATATATGTCGCATCGTAGCTGTTGCTTCGGGTAAGGGTGGTGTAGGTAAGTCTACGGTTACTGCTAATCTTGCTGTTGCTCTGCGCCAGCGTGGTTGTAATGTAGGTATTCTCGATGCAGATATCTATGGTCCTTCGCAGAATAAGATGTTCGGCGTTGAGGGTTATATCCCCGATGCAGAGCGTGATGAGAATGGTAACGACTTTATCATTCCAGCACAGTCGTTGGGTATTAAAATTATGAGTATTGGCTTCTTTATTAAGCCCACAGACGCTTTGATGTGGAGAGGTGGCATGGCAGTAAATGCTCTTCACCAGCTTATTCATCAAACACGTTGGGGTAAGCTGGACTATCTACTTATAGATCTTCCTCCAGGAACTGGCGATATACACCTATCGATTATCAACGAGCTTAAGATATCGGGTGCTGTTATCGTCTCTACACCTCAGCAGGTAGCTGTTGCTGATGTTGTGCGTGGTGTTGAGATGTTCCGCCACCCACAGGTGAATGTTCCAGTGTTGGGTGTTGTTGAGAATATGGCATGGTTTACACCCGAGGAATTGCCTAATAATAAGTACTACCTCTTTGGTAAGGGTGGCGCTAAGCAGTATGCTGAGGGCGCTGGTGTGGACCTCTTGGGTCAAATACCTATCATTCAATCTATTATGGAGGGTAGTGATGAGGGTCGTCCTGCTGGAGGCTTCGATCCACGTGTTGAGGAATACTATGCTAAAATTGCCGCTAAGGTTGTTGAAAAGCTACCCACAGAGTGTTAACAACGGTGTGGATAATTGTTGGCAAAATTATAATAAAAAAATTTGGAGTATTGAGGGCGGTCGTTGTATATACGGCCGCTCTCTATTTGCAAATAAAAAGACTAAAAATTATACCCCATCTTTTCAACTGACTTATTCACGATTATAAAACACTAATGTTAATACTTTATTAATGTCAAGATGTTAATAGATGATTGTTCATAGTGTTTATTTTAGAAATTTATTTTTATTATTTTATTAATTTACAATAATTTTTAAAAATATAAAAGTCAAAAAATAATAACAACACATAAATAAAAATGTTGATAAAAACTTAATCTAAAAGTTATCGACATAATCAACACCCTTTATTATTATTTGTTTTTAATTATTTATATATATAAGTATAAAAAAATATAAAACAATTGTTGAAAACCTGCCATCCCAAATCTCGAAATCATTTTCTATATTCAGGTCTAAAAAACTAAAATCAACTACAATGAAAGAGAAGGGATATCTAAAACGTGTAATTATACCGTAGGTACACATAAGTGTTATATATAACTAATTTTTTACTCACTATTAGTATATTACACCATTTTTTTGTATATTTGCAAAATTAACATATAACTGTGAAGGTTATGCAAATAGCAAGAAATAAGATAGAGCAGCTTCGTGACTACATAGAGAAACCACAGCGTGTGGTTATCCTCTCACATACAAACCCCGATGGTGATGCTATAGGTTCTTCGCTTGCGTGGGCTGAGGTGTTGAAGCGTCATGGCCATGATGTAACATGTGTGCTACCCAATAAATTCCCATACTACCTCGACTTTATGCCGGGGTGTGAAGATATGGCGATATATAAAAATGATAGTGAGGGCCGTGTTATGGAGGCTGTGCGCAGTGCCGATCTTATCTTCTGCTTGGATTTCCATACCATGTCGCGCCTCGATGGTCTTAGCGACCTTATTGATGAGAACCAGCGAGCAAAGCGTATATTAATAGACCACCATCTAAATCCCGTAGAGGATTTCGACCTTATGATATCATACCCTGAGGCTTCGAGCACTTGCTACCTGGTGGCTCTGCTTGTTGAGGCTATGTTTGGTGTCGAGAGTATATCAAAAGAGATGGCTATAAATATCTTCGTTGGTATGATGACCGATACGGGAAATTTCGCCTTTTCGAGTGTTACCCCTGATGTGTTCCGCATGGTATCAGTCCTTGCTGCTAAGGGCATATCAATTCCCGATATACATAACTATGTCTATAACTCATTCACCGAGGGACGTGCCCGTCTATTTGGTTATGTCATAAATCGCAAGATGAAGATATTCCATAATGGCACCGTGTCACATATGTCGCTCACGGCAGATGAGATGCGTCGCTTCTGGTTCCAGCAGGGTGACTCAGAGGGTTTCGTGAACTACCCATTGCAGATTAAGAAGATGAAGGTGTCGGCTATGTTCACCGAGCACACTGATTTTATTCGTGTGTCGTTGCGCTCACGAGGTGATATTGATGTAAATGTATTCGCACAGCGCTACTTTAATGGTGGTGGCCATAAGAATGCTGCTGGTGGTAAGTCATTTATGACTATGCCCGAGACTATAAAGCACTTCGAGAAGTCTATTAAGGAGTATGCCAAGGAGGGACTTTTGTAATAATCTGATATCTAACCTATTTTATTAATGTGGTGTGTTAATAAATCCACCACTTTATGACTTTTGTATAGGTAAAAAGTAATATAAAACGTAATGTTTAAGACATATCTACGACTCTTGAATTTCGCCAAGCCATTGAGTCGATATACTATACCTTATTTCATTTTTGCGGCGTTGCATGCTGTGTTTAACACCTTCAACTACGCAATGATCATCCCCATCCTTACTACCATGTTTGATAGTGTGGATAAGACCTTGGTAGCCATAACCACCTTCCCTGGTATAGAGTTTACAGAGGATGGTTTCTCTAACCTTCTATGCTATTTGTATGGTGTAGTGTTTGGAGTAGGAGAGGTTGATAAGGTACTCTTCATGGTATTGTTGGGTGTTGTGACGGTGTGTATGAACCTCTTTAGCAACCTCTTCCGTTACGCCTCAGCTATGACTGTCGAGCGTTTGAGAGTAAATACCATTCAGCGCATGCGTGATGAGATGTATTCGCGCGTGTTGGAGATGAATGTAGGCTTTTTTAGTGATCAGCGTAAGGGTGATATCATGTCGAAAATTACGCAGGATGTTATGGTTGTGCAGTTCTGCATCACCAACACCTTACAGGTAGCCTTCCGTGACCCCTTCCTTATTGTTGGTTATCTCGCTCTTATGATCGGTATATCATGGGAGTTGTCACTCTTTGCCATCCTATTCTTACCTGTTGTAGGTCTTATTATTGGTCGCATCGTCAAAAAGTTGCGTCACCCAGCTAAGCGTAGTCAGGAGCGCATGGCAGATATGGTATCGATGCTTGATGAGTCGTTGTCGGGTATAAAAATTGTTAAGGGTTATAACGCCACCAACTTTATTATTGATAAGTTTAAGGGTATCAATAAGCACTTCTCGGAGCTTGTTATAAGCATGGCTAAGCGTCAGCAGTTGGCATCACCCATGAGTGAGTTTTTGGGTATCACAGCTGTGGCTGTCATCCTTGTCTTTGGCGGTACTCTCGAGGCTAAGGGGTTGATAAATGGTGCAGGCTTCATCGCCTTTATTGCTGCCTTCTCACAGATCACACGTCCTCTGCGCTCCTTCATCGATCAGTTTGCTAATATCAACCAGGGTGTTGCTGCTGGAGAGCGTATCTTCACAATTATAGATGCCGAGTCTGAGGTGCAGGATAGAGAGGATGCTGTGGAGTTTGATGGCTTGAAGGAGTCTATAGAACTTCGTAACGTACACTTCTCGTATGATGGCGAGCGCGAGGTTATTAACGATGTAAACATCAAAATTAAGAAGGGTCAAACCATTGCCCTTGTAGGTCCATCAGGAGGTGGTAAGTCTACTCTTAGTGAGCTTATACCTCGCTTCTATGATGTAAAGAGTGGTGATATACTCTTTGATGGAAAGTCTATCAAGGATTATACACAGGAGTCTCTACGTCGTAAGATGAGTATAGTATCTCAGGAGACAGTTCTCTTTAACGACTCTATAGAGGGTAATATCCTTATGGGTCGTCCCACAGCCAACCATGACGAGGTTGTAGAGGCTTGTAAGGTTGCCAATGCTCATGGCTTTATTACTGAGGCTACAGACGGCTACAACACAAATATTGGTGATCGTGGTACTAAGCTCTCTGGTGGTCAGCGCCAGCGTCTAAGCATCGCGCGCGCTGTGCTTAAGAACCCCGAGATTCTTATTCTTGATGAGGCAACATCAGCTCTTGATACCGAGAGTGAGAAACTGGTTCAGGATGCTCTTACAAACCTTCTTAAGGGTCGTACATCCATAGTTATTGCACACCGCCTCAGTACCATCTACAATGCCGACCGCATCTACGTTATAGACCAGGGTCGTGTAGCTGAGGAGGGTACACATCATGAGCTCCTCGAAAAGGGTGGCATCTATGCACACCTTATAGAGATGCAGAGCTTTTCTTAGTTTTCTAAAATAGGGCAGTGTGGTATACTGCCGCCAATAAAAAAGTGCTACTCAGCATGGAGTAGCACTTTTATTTATAATAGAGTATCAATTAGTACTCTGCTAAGATGATACCTGATATGGGTGCGACATTAACCTTGCCCGATTCGCAGTTAAATATGCCCATGCCCTTAGCGTGAACAGAGTCTCCATCCGAGATCCACTTATATGTACCTGCTGGGATGTCGAACTCCACACCCTCGCGTGAGCCATTCATCAATACTACGATGCGTTTAGCTGTGTCGATACCCTCCAAGTTATCGATAACGAAGCCTACAGCAGCCTCATTATCACTCTCAATGAATGAGAGGTGGTTGCGTACTGCCTCGGCTGTGCCCAATGAGAATGCTGGGTGCTCCTTGCGCATTGCAATAAGTCCCTTGCAGAACTCCACCAAGTCGCTATACTGGCTCTTTAGTGCCCAGTCGATAGCGTTATACTCATCGGGCATATTGTAGGTATTCTTCTCACCGCGCTTCGAGCGATACATCTCCTCGCCACAGAAGATAAATGGAACACCCTGTGAAGTGAATACACCCATGTGAGCGAGCTTAGCCATCTTGAGGAGCTCCTCCTCAGTAGCATCTGGAGATAGGTGCTCAAGGCGGTCACGTAGGTTGTGGTCATCGTGGCATGTAACATAGCTGATATGTTGGCGTGGCTCGGCACACCATGCAGCCTCGGAGTGGTTAACTTCGGGGTGCTCAACACCACCTACAAGGCCAAACTTCAAAGCCTCCTTGTTACCCTCTACGCCGTGGATGAAGCCACCCTGTGATAGGTCGAGAGTGCCACGTAGTGCGTTGCGAATGTCGTCAGAGAAGGCTGCAACACCTGGCATCTGGTATGTGTAGCGCTTAAATGCGAGCTTAGACTCATCGTAGAGGGGAGCACTTGCTGCCCAGCCCTCACCATAGAGTAGAATGTCGGGATTAAGTGCCTCGAGGCGCTTGCGAATGAGGTTCATGGTCTCGATGTCGTGGATTGCCATAAGGTCGAAGCGGAAGCCGTCAATGTGGTACTCCTTAACCCAGTACTCGAGTGACTCAACCATATACTTACGCATCATAGGCTTGTCGCTAGCTGTCTCGTTGCCGCAGCCTGAGCCATCAGCAAATGAGCCATCCTCGCGCATACGATAGAAATAACCTGGCACGGTAAGTTCAAAACCACAATTCTCGGTGAGTGTAGTGTGGTTGTATACCACGTCGAGAACTACACACAAACCTGCATCGTGCATAGCCTTGACGAGAGTCTTAAGCTCGAGGATGCGTGCCACGGGATTGGCAGGATCTGTAGAGTATGTACCCTCAGGTGCGTTGTAGTTCTTAGGCTCATAACCCCAGTTATACTGGTTGGTAGGCTTAGATTCATCAATAGAGCCAAAGTCGGCAGTTGGGAGTAGGTGTACGTGTGTAACACCCATTTCGCATAGGTGGTCAATACCTGTTGCAAGGCCCTCGTGTGAGCGTGTGCCGTGCTCCGCCATTGCGATATACTTACCAGGGTTGCTACTACCAGCACTCTCATGTGCTGTCATGTCGCGGTAGTGCATCTCGTAGATAACAATCTCTGATGGCTTAACTTCGGGTCGCTTATCCTCGCTCCAACCTTTGGGGTCGGTGTCGCGCATGTCGATGATAGCACCTCGGTTGCCGTTAACATCGAGGGCGCGTGCGAAGATACCGGCAGTCTCCTTAAGTGTATTACCCTCAACAGTGACCTGGAAAGCGTAGTACATACCCTTTTTGTCACCCTCAACCTCTACATTCCAAAGTCCGTTGTCACCCTTGCACATAGCCACCTCCTCAGCGAGTGTATCACCATTATATAGGCGAACGACAGCGCTCTCTGCCGTTGGTGCCCACACCTCAAATGATGTCTTCTCGGGGGTGTAGCACATCTCTTCGATGCGTGTTGAGGGAATGTCACTTTTCTCCATCGTAGACTCATCCTTACATCCTACCAGTGTTGCCATAGTCACCATAAAAACACCAGTTAAAAGTTGTTTGATAGATTTCATGTGTATAAATTTTAGTTGATAATTGTCATATTGTACCACAAATTTAATAACAATTTTCACTGTTACCAATAGTATAGCTGTATATACAGCCTATAACGGTGCCTATATTTAGAGTTTTATTTGGTACGTCAATAAACTTTTATGTATATTTGTGTCATGAAACGTATGTCATTAGTCAACTTATTCCAAGCCACAAGTCAACTAAAATTTTTAGTTGGCTCTATTGTTGTGACCATGTTCGTTGGCTGTACTACGCATGTCGACCCTATGAGTAGTGTTGTGGAGGCTGATAAAATAGTCAGCACACATCCAGAGGAGGCCCTTCGCATCATCGAGCAGGTAGATCGCACAATAATAACTGAGGATAGAGATTTGGCATACTATGCCTTGGTATATAGTGAGGCGTGCTATTATAACCGTCTTCTTGTGGATAGCGACTCTCTGACAAGTATATCGGTTCGTCACTACGACAATAGTAATGATCATGCACGTCGTGCCCGTGCCTATTTCCAACATGGCATGGTCTTGCAGCTCAATAATCAACTTCCCGAGGCTATGCTTGCACTCATGGAGGCGCAGAAGTCGTTATCCATATCTGAAGATACACACCTTATGGGCGTTGTACATCGTACTATGGGTGATATATATCGTGCTCGTTACTGCTATTCAAACAGTCTGGCTGCATACAATAAGGCGTACGAGTGCTTTGAGAAGTTGGGTCTGCCTTACCACTGCTACTACACCAAGTATAATGTGGGTCAGGCTGCCGTGAAGATGCATAACTACGCCGAGGCTGAGGACCTATTTATTCAGGCGAGAGATTATGCTATAGCGACCCACGATAGCGACTTCTTGTGCGCCGTGTTGCACGAGCTGTGTGAGATATACATCAAGCTGGGCGACTATGCAAAGTGTCGTGAAACAGTAGAACTATTCGAGAAGTATGACTGTGTGTTATGGTTCCTCTCACGCTACTATGCTGTTAAGGCTATAGTAAGCACGGAGTATGGTGATAACGACGAGGCTTTGAGGTTGGTGGCCATGGCGGAGGGTGTCGATAACTGTGATGAGGCGATTATCGAGGAGGCTAAGTATCGTATATACTCCAATATGGGAGATGTCGATAGTGCAATATACTGGCTTGGGCGCGTAAATGAGCGTCTTGGTGCCTCGTTGCTCGCTGCTGCCAATCAGCCCGTGTTGAACTACCAGATAGATCTGTTGCAAAGCACCATAGACAAAGAGGAGCACGAACTCATAATTACGCGACAGCGCAACGTATCAATATATGTGATGATTGCTGTGCTCTTGTCGCTCTTGTTGGGTTTTATACGAGGTTATGCGTCGAAGAAGAATCGCGATATACAGCGTTACATAGAGACTATACGTGAGTTGCAGATTACGACCAATAGCACGTCAGACTCTCTTTCCGAAGCTGTGGACCATCTATATAACGACCGTTTGGATGACCTAAACCGCCTGTGTGAAACATACTATGAGCATAGTGATACCTCGCGTCATGCAGTAAAAGTATTCGAGCAGGTGCGTGAAACCATCGAGTCTATAAAGTGTGACGAGGCGCGTCTTGAGGAGCTGGAGAGCCTCGTAAATCAGTGTCGCGGTAACCTTATGGTAAAACTTCGAGAGCAGTGTCCAAAGCTCAATACCAAGGAGCAGCGAGTAGTGTTATATAGCTATGCTGGTTTTTCATCGCGAGCAATTTGCACCTTTATGGACACCAATCCTGTGGCTTTGTCAAAGGTAAAATATCGCATTAAACTTAAAATTAAGGAGTCTGGCGCTAAAGATGCTGATCTCCTAATTAATCACATCAATGACCGTTAGTTGCTGAAAATCAGCAATATATATCTTTTTTAATAATTTACACAACCAATCCGTGTAACTTATTGATTATCAGGCTTGCGAAAATTTTATAAAAATTATTTTTGTAACTCATTGATTTTCAGTATAGTAAAAACCGTATTGCGAAATCTTTTTTTGCATAAAATTTGTTTACTCACACCTAAATAGATACCTTTGCATTGGTGAGAGTAGACAACATCTTGCATTCATATATCGAGATTTGTCAGCTTTGATACAGTTTAATAATATGGTCTTTTAATAAGAGACGTTATGAACTGAACTTAAAAGCTCAATACTCTTAGCTGCGTTCTTATTTTCGATGCAAATACCGCTAATGCGGTAGTGTAGATATATGATTGGTTAATGAATATTTTAATGTGTCCGGTGCTACGCACAGCTCTTTCCCCCACGTGAGAGGATTTAGCTCTGCGTAGCCTTTTTTATATCCACTTGTAGACTCCTGCTAAGCCACTCTTCGCAATGGCATTATATCTCCACAAAAGAACCCACCCATGGCTGTACGATGTACAAATCCATGGGTGGGTTACTCTTAAGGTATGGGGCGCTGTTACGCCTATACCGTATAAAACTTTAGATACCGAGCTCGCTCTTTACCTCTGCTGTGATGTCGGTGAGCAGGGCGGGATCGAAGTACGCTAAGCCTGCAGAGGCTGCCTGATCGCCTGCAGTGTTGAAGATAGCGGTGTAGCCACCTGCTGCAGCAACCTTAGTAACGGCCTCGTTAGCCTTATCGTAGATGGGGTTCATAACCTCAGCCTCCTTACGCTGCATATCCTGCTGAGCAATCTGCTGGAAGTCGCTGTAGCGCTGCTGAAGCTGTGAGAGCTCCTGCTCCTTAAGCTGGCGGATAGAGTCGGTGTATGTAGCGAGGTTCTTCTCGTAGTTTGCAAGAAGGGTGTTGAACTCAACCTGAATCTGCTCGAGCTGGTTCTGCAAATCCTTACCATAGGCCTCGAGGTTGGTGATAGCCTCCTGATACTCGGGCATAGCAGGCACGATAGCAGCCAAGTCTACACGACCAAATTTCTGACCAAATACTGTGCTCGCAGAGAGTGTGAGGAGCACAACCATTGCAACTTTTACTAATTTCTTCATCTTTAATATTACGTTATGTTTCTAAATAATTTTTATGCTATGCTTACTCTCTACTTGAGAGCCTCGATTATGCGGTCGGTGAAGTCCACCTTTGTTGAGTAGTAGAGGATAGTGGGGTTAGCCGAGATGTCGATGACAAGGTCGTAGCCATACTGCTTGGAGAAGCTCTCAATGGTACTGAACACCCTCTGCTGTATGGGCTCAATTGTACTAAGACGCTTCTTCATAAGCTCGCCATCTGTGCCGAAGAGTGACTCCTGATACTCTGTAGCCTCGGCCTCGCGCTGCAGGATAAGCTGCTCATACTGCTGCTGTGAGCTCTGAGAGAGCGATGCTCGCTGCTGCATATAGCTGTTGTATAGCTTTTCTACATCTGCGAACTTTGCATCTACAGCCTTCTGATACTCCGTAGCAAGAGCCTCAATATCCTCAAGTGCTTTGTTGTACTCCGATATTGATTTGAAGACCTTTTCGCTGTTAACCACCATATAGTTTTGTGCCGATGCCACACCAACTGTCATAACCATTGCCATAAGGGCTAAAATCAATCGTTTCATACTCTTTCGTTTTTTAAGGTTTGTATACTTATATATACGAAATAATTTCAAATATATTGCCATGCATTAGAATTGCTGACCCATAACGAAGTGGAATTGTGAGCCACTGCGCTCTGTCTTGCCGTATGCTGGGTCGAAACCGTAACCCCAGTCTACACCAATCATACCCACGATGGGGAGATAGAGGCGCACACCAACACCTGCCGAGCGCTTAATTTTAAATGGCGAAAACTCACTCCATGAGTTAAAACCATTACCTCCCTCCAAGAAGCCGAGAACGTAGATTGACGACTGTGGCTTCATGATGATGGGATAGCGAATCTCCATGGTGTACTTGTTGTATGCCACCGAGTAGTAGTTCGATGGGTCGAGAGCTCCATCCTCATAACCACGCAATGAGATGATGTCCACACCATAGATATTGTATCCTGTCATACCGTCACCACCAATCTCGAAACGCTCAAATGGCGACACCTTATTCTTATTATAGTTACCCAAGTAACCCATCTCGGCACCAAGCATAAGGATAAGCTTCTGGTCTGGTGTCAAGGGGTAGTACCAGCGAGCCTTGAGCAACCACTTGTGGAACTCTATCCAGCGGTAGCGCTCCTGGTCAGACATGCTCTTGTCGGCGTAGTCCTTGCCATCCCAAAGCGAGAATGGGGGTGTTGCCTGCACCGAGAGTGTAAACTCCGAACCTGTACGTGAGAAGAAGGGTGAGTCGACAGACGAGCGCTGCAACACCAACTTCAATGATAGGGTGTTGGAGATACCATCGCTCATGATAAATGAGTTCCAGCCCTTAAGACCGTAGCGCTGATAGCCCAACTCCCCGTAGAAGGTGAAGTATGGATCGGGCCACTGAAGACGCTTACCAAGACCCATAGCAAGACCCATAGAGCGGTAGTACATCGAAGCATTCTGCCATACGTAGTAGGCGTTGTTCTGCTCAGAGATATATCCCGATATTGAGAATGAGTTGGGGCGACGACCACCCAACCAGGGATCGGTGAAGCTCAACGACAATGCCTTGTAGTATGTACCGTTGGTCTGTCCCGAAATCGAGAGGCGCTGATTCTGTCCCGAGGGGTAGGGTCGCCATGCACCCTTCTTGAAGAAGTTGCGCATAGAGAGGTTGTTGAGCGTGATACCCACGCTACCCACGAATGTACCAGAGCCCCAACCACCTGCAATGTTAAACTGGTCTGAAGCCTTCTCCTGGAGTGCCCAGTTGACATTCACCAACTCGTCGCTCACGGGCTGAATATCGGGGATGATGGCCTGCTCGTCGAAGTGACCCATACCCATGAGGGTACGCATTGTCTGCATCAACAGAGCGCGATTATAGAGGTCGCCAGGACGAACATAGAGCTCACGACGGATAACCTCGTCGTCAACACGCATATTACCCGAGATGCCAACCTCATTTACCGTAAATGGCTTACCCTCGAAGATTCTAACCTCGAGATCGAGAGAGTCGGGACCCACGATGATCTCCGCGGGCTCGATTTGCGACATGAGGTAGCCGTTGTTGTTGTAGAGTGACGATATGGACATCTCCTCGGGGTTCATCTCCTTGCCGATACCAAGACGCTTATGCATAGACTTCTTGTCGTATACATCGCCAGGCTGCACGCCAAACATAGCCTCGAGCTGCTCGGTGGTGTATACCGAGTTACCCACCCAGTTCACATTGCGGATGTAGTACTTGTTACCCTCCGACACCTTGATGTCTACACCCAATGTAGCGTCGTCGATGTAGTAGATAGAGTCGCTAAGGATGGTGGCATTGCGGTAGCCCTGTGAGTTGTAGAAGTCGAGCAGTAGCTCCTTGTCTGCCTCGTAATCCTCTTCAATGAGCTTGCGGTTAAGGAAGAAAAGAACGCTCTTTTGGTGAGTCTTCTTAAACGTGCGACGTAGGCGCTTATCCTCGAAGTTGTCGTTACCCTCGAAGTTAATGACGCCAACACGCACCTTAGGACCGCGGTCCACGTCGAAGGTTACGTTAACGCACTGCTCGTAGATGCTGTCATTAGTTATTCGCACATCGACGTTACATGTAAGAAAGCCCTTTTCTGCGTAGTGCTCCTTGATGAGCTTAACGTTTTTGTCTATGACGTAGTCCGACAGCTCGGTGTTGCGGCGTAGCTTAAGCACCTCCTCGGTAAGGTCTTTTGCCTTTGACTTCGTCACGCCCTCGATTTTCCATGAGAGGATGCGGGCACGCTCCTTGAGGAATACTTCAAGGTCGAGCGAGTCACCCTCGATGGTTGCTCCTATTTGAATGTCGGAGAAGTAGCGGGGTGCCCACAAGCGGTGCATAGCGTTGGAGATAAACTTGCTGGGTAGATATACCGAGTCGCCCTCCTGCAATCCTGCCGACGACTTAAGGATGTCGTGGTTGAGGTACTTAACACCGTGGAGGTTAATCTTGCGAATGTGGTATAGCTTGCCATCACCCTCCGTAAGCACGGGGGTGTTGAGGTCGAAGCCCACCGAGTCTGCTATTTCGTTGTTAGAGACATCGCCGAGCGCATAGCGCGTAGTGTACTGCTGCGCCTCGGCAATAAATGGTGTCGAGAGCAGTGCCACTGCGGCGATAAGTATTATTTTGATAAATCTCATTGATTATTTCTCTTCTTTGTCTTCGATTACCAGACCGTAGCGGCGCTCGCGGCCAGCGTAGATGTCAAGTGCATGGATAAAATCCTTCTCGCCGAAATCGGGCCACAAAGTCTCAGGGAAGTAGAGCTCGGCGTATGATGCCTGCCATAGAAGGAAGTTGCTCAAGCGATACTCACCACTGGTGCGGATGATAAGGTCGGGGTCGGGAATACCTGCTGTCATGAGTGAGTTGGAGAACATCTCCTCGTCTATATCCTCAACCTTGATTTCGCCAGCCACAGCACGACGTGCTATCTCCTGTGCTGCGAGGAGCATCTCGCGGCGCGACGAGTAGTTGAAGGCGATGACGAGTGTGAGCTTCTTACCCCCAGCCGTAGTGCTCTCGATGTTCTCAATCATAGAGAGTACCTTCTGTGAGAAGCGTGAGCGCTCACCCATGATTATCACCTTTACACCCTCGGCTACGAGCTCCTCGGCACGACTTACGACCATGTAGCAGAAGAGCTCCATGATGGCGTTAATCTCCGCCTCGGGGCGTCCCCAGTTCTCGGTTGAGAATGCGTAAAGCGTTACGTACTCGACACCTATGTTGCCTGCTGTGCGAATAACCTCAGTTAAAGCCTTGGCACCAGCAATATGTCCCTCGTGGCGCTCCTTGCCACGCTGTGTTGCCCAACGGCCATTACCGTCCATGATAATGGCAACGTGCTTTGGTATAGTTCTCTTTTCGCTCATAATATCTGGCAAATTTAAGCAATAAAATTCACAATTAGCAACACATTCACAACAATTATTTCACGCACGAGCGCGTAAATGTTGCTAACCATCAGGTTTATAGATGGTTGCGTAATTGTGAACAACGACGAGTTAGGGCGTCTATTTTAGCGCTTGTCAACACCCCACATCATCTTTTCTCTTAACGTATCGTAGAACGTGTTATTGTGTGGCATTGCCAGAATGACCTTTCTTTCTGCCAATAAGACTTTCACTTCGCTGCCGTCGCGGAGTGTGTAGGTGCGGTTATCGGCAGAGATGAGAGCCTCGCCACCACGAGAGTGAACGCGCAGGGTTACGACGCTGCTGTCGGGGATGACAACAGGGCGCATCGTGAGGTTGTGTGGCGCAAGTGGAGAGAGCACAAAACAGCGACACATAGGGTCGACGATGGGACCACCTGCACTTAGTGAGTATGCTGTTGAGCCTGTGGGTGTTGCAACGACAAGTCCATCACCATGATATGTCGCTACATAGTTGTCGTTGATTAGCGTCTCCACCGCAATCATAGAGGCGCCATTACGGTGAATTGTAATCTCATTTAGGGCAATGCACTCCTCGTCGCCCAGGCCCACGGTTGTGAGCATTAGGCGCTCCTCAAATCGAAGGTTTCCCTCGGATATCGCCTTGAACAACTCCTCGATACCTTTGCCGTCATCGGCAGTGAGGTAGCCGAGGCGTCCGCAGTTGATACCGACGACTGGTATGTTGTTTGATGGCAACAGTGCCACAGCCTTCAGTAGGGTGCCGTCGCCACCATAGGTTATCATGATGTCGTTACCCGTTGCAATGGGCTTTCCGCTAAAAAGATGTTGGGTGTCGATATGGATGTTAGTGAGTGCCTCCACGGCATTTGCAAAATCCTCATTCACAACAAAATCCATGTTGTATCGCTCGATTTCGCGGAGTATGGTTCGCAACTGTTCGGGGTTATGATTTACCTGCTTGCGAGAAAAAAGTATAATGTTCATTGCTCGGAAATGAAAAAAATCGTAACTTTGCTTTCACAAAGATATATATAAGAATTGAGGTTTCAACACTCGTGCCTCAAATTCTTGCAATAAAAACAGGAATTTATGACAAAGTTAAGCGTAAATATCAATAAGATTGCCGTTGTGCGTAACTCGCGTGGCGGTAATGTGCCCAATTTGTTGAAGGCAGCACTCGACATCGAGCGTTTTGGCGCCGATGGTATCACCGTTCATCCTCGACCCGATGCACGACATATCCGCTACTCGGATGTGCGCGAGTTGAAGGCTAACATCGCCACAGAGCTAAACGTCGAGGGTAACCCCATTGAGAGCTTCTGTGAGCTTGTCGAGGAGGTGTGTCCTGCACAGGTGACGCTTGTTCCCGATGCAGAGGATGCTATAACCTCATCGGCAGGTTGGGACACCATTCGTCACCGCGACTTCTTGCGCGAGATGGCTGAGCGCTTCCACCGCAAGGGTATCCGCGTATCGATTTTTGTTGACCCTGTGGTAGAGATGGTTACAGCGGCTAAGGAGTGTGGCGCTGACCGCGTTGAGCTATACACCGAGGCCTATGCTTCGGGCTATGCCGAGGACCGTGAGGCTGCCATTGCACCATATGTTGCAGCTGCCGAGGAGGCACGACGCGTGGGCCTTGGATTGAATGCCGGACATGACCTCAACACCGAGAATTTGCAATACTTCATCGAGCGTATTCCATGGGTCGATGAGGTATCTATCGGTCATGCCTTGATTAGCGATGCTCTCTACTGGGGCTTGGAGAATACGGTTGGTATCTATCAGCGATGCATTAGCCGTGCCAAGCAGTGTGAGCAGGAGTAATATGGAGGTAGTTATGCCATTACGAAACCCTATATTTAAGCACATATCGCGTATTGTTGATAGTATGGGCTTGGAGGCCTATGCTGTGGGTGGTTATGTCCGTGACTATTACCTGCATCGCCCCTCGTCGGATATCGATGTGGTGGTTGTGGGTAGCGGTGTCGATGTGGCTGAGGCATTGGCAAAGGAGCTTGGTGGTGCTAAAGTGGCGGTATACAAGACATATGGTACGGCCATGGTGCGTTGGCGAGATACGGAGGTGGAGTTCGTGGGTGCCCGCAAGGAGAGCTACCGTCGTGAGTCGCGTAACCCCATCGTCGAGCCAGGTACCTTGGAGGACGACCAGCGTCGTTCAGATTTTACCATCAACGCTATGGCATGGTGCCTCAATGGTGATAGGTTTGGAGAGTTGGTAGACCCCTTTGGTGGCATGGATGACCTTGATGACTGCATCATTCGCACTCCATGTGAGCCCGACAAGACATTCTCAGATGACCCCTTGCGCATGATGCGTGCTGTGAGATTTGCTTCGCAGTTGGGCTTCGATATTGATGAAGACACCTTCGACGGTATATGTCGTCAAGCTGAGCGTATAAACATCATAACTAAGGAGCGTATCGCTGTAGAGCTAAACAAGATACTTGCCTCACCTGTCCCCTCTATCGGCCTTACGCTGATGCGCACTTCGGGATTGTTAAAGTATGTGTTGCCCGAGCTTGACCGCATGGCGGGTGTGGAGCGCCGAGGCAAGCATGCTCACAAGGATAACTTCGAGCATACGATGAAGGTGCTCGACAATGTTGCTAAGCGCAGCGATGATATATGGTTGCGCTGGGCAGCGCTTTTGCACGATATTGGCAAGCCTACAACAAAGGCCTACGATCCCCGCATGGGTTGGACCTTCCACCAGCATGAGGCTGTAGGCTCGAAGATGATACCTTCGCTCTTCCGTCGTTTGCGACTACCGCTCAATGAGCCTATGCGCTTTGTGCAGAAGATGGTGTTTCTCCACATGCGACCTATTGTTCTTTCGGAGGATTTGGTCACCGACTCGGCTGTGCGCCGCTTGCTCTTCGAGGCCGGTGACGACGTGGAGAGTTTGATGCTCCTCTGCGAGGCAGACATCACTTCGGGCATAGATAGTAAGGTGCGTCAATACCTCAAGAATTTTGAGCTTGTACGTGCTAAGATGCGCGATTTGGAGGAGAGAGATAGGGTGCGTAACTTCCAGCCACCCATCACTGGAGATATCATCATGAAGACCTACGACCTATCTCCATGCAGTGTTGTGGGTGAGATAAAGGAGGTTATTAAGAATGCTATCCTCGATGGTGTCATCCCTAACGACTACGATGCTGCTTACCAACTCATGGAGCAGGAGGCGGCAAAACGTGGCATAGCAAAGCCATCACTATAGTAGTTTACGAGGCGTAATACGTGTAGATATATGAAGATAATGATGATAGGTACATTGGCACTCTATATGGGTGCCAATGCTTATATATTCTGGCGACTTATTCAGGCGATGAGCACTCTGCCCATAGCTTTGCGCGTGGTGTTTGGAGTATTGTATTGGCTGGCGGCTTGTGGCATGTTCCTATCGTTTGGTATGCGCAATGTCGCTATGCCTGAGCCTCTACACCGAGTGTTACACATCGCCGGCACCTCGTGGTTGCTCTTCACCCTCTATATGGCTGCTGCACTCCTTGTCGTTGATGTTATACACTGGATATGGCCATCGTTCCACCACGGTGTGTGGTGTGCTCTGGGTGTCACGCTGGTAGTGCTTGTTGCGGGATATATCAATTACCGATGCCCTCGTGTTGAGCATATCACGATAGATACGGATAAGCGCATTGAAGGTGGCAGTGTGCGCCTTGTTGCGATAAGCGATGTACACCTCGGCCGCGGAACTACACGAGTGGATTTGGCGCGTTATGTCGACCTTATAAATTGTGAAAATCCTGATGTAGTGGTCGTTGTTGGTGACCTCATTGATAACTCTATAAGACCTGTTAAGAGTGCAGATATGTGTCGCGAATTCGAGCGTGTTGATGCTCGCTACGGCATATATATGACGGCGGGAAATCATGAGTATATAAGCGGCATAGAGGAGTGTCGTAACTACCTTAAAACCACTCCTGTACAACTAATATCCGATGGTGTTGTATCTCCTGTTTCTGGAGTTAATATTGTCTGTCGCGATGATAGATATAATATGCGTCGTGCAGGGCTTCAATCGCTGCTCGCGAAGAGTGATAAGGAGCACTTCATGATTGTTCTCGACCACCAGCCAAACTCCATCCGCGAGAGTAGAGATAATAGCGTAGACCTCCACATTTCGGGTCATACGCATCGAGGTCAGGTGTTTCCCCTAAACATGCTCACTGACCATATTTTTGAGCAGAGTCATGGCTACCGTAAATGGGGCGATATGCATGCCTATGTCATGACGGGTCTATCGCTTTGGGGTCCACCATTTCGTATAGGTACACACAGCGAGTTGCTGGTTGTCGATATTAATGGTGTGCCATTTGCCGAGTAATAGATAAATTTATCTATAAAAACCCCCATAAAAGAGTCTATCTTTAGACAATTTTTATTACCTTTGCTTCATATTATGCGCTGGGGCGTAGCATGTAGCGTGCTTAGTGCCCAAGCATCAGCTAATTAGATTAAGAAATAGAGCTACAATATGAGCAAAGAGTACAAGCGTTATCTTATTACCTCGGCACTTCCCTATGCTAATGGCCCTGTGCATATCGGCCATTTGGCAGGTGTATATGTGCCCTCGGATATCTATACACGTTACCTTCGCCTGAAGGGTCACGACGTAATCTCAGTGTGCGGTAGCGATGAGCACGGCGTGCCCATCACAATCAAGGCTAAGAAGGAGGGTATTACTCCTCAGCAGGTTGTAGACCGCTACCACGAGATTATCGAGAAGTCGTTCCGCCGCCTTGGCATGTCGTTCGACATCTACTCGCGCACATCTTCACCCACACACCGCGTAACGGCTTCGGAGTTCTTCCGCAAGCTCTACGACGAGGGTAAGTTCATCGAGCAGACATCGGAGCAGTTCTACGACGAGGAGGCTAAGACATTCCTCGCCGACCGCTACATCGTGGGTACATGCCCTCGTTGCCAGAACGAGAAGGCCTATGGTGACCAGTGTGAGAAGTGTGGCTCTACGCTCTCTCCCGACGAGTTGATCAACCCCAAGAGTGCCGTATCGGGTGCTGTGCCCGTGAAGCGCGAGACAAAGCACTGGTACTTGCCTTTGGATAAGTATGAGGGCTTCTTGCGCGAGTGGATATTGGAGGGTCACAAGGAGTGGAAGTCTAACGTCTATGGTCAGTGTAAGAGCTGGCTCGACCTCGGCCTTCAGCCACGTGCTGTAAGCCGCGACCTCGACTGGGGTATTCCCGTACCCGTGGAGGGTGCAGATGGCAAGGTGCTCTACGTGTGGTTTGATGCCCCTATTGGCTACATCTCGGCTACTAAGGACCTTACTCCTGACTGGGAGAAGTACTGGAAGAGCGAGGATACTAAGATGGTGCACTTCATCGGTAAGGATAACATCGTATTCCACTGTATCGTATTCCCTTCTATGCTTAAGGCTCATGGCGACTACATCCTCCCTGAGAATGTTCCTGCTAACGAGTTCTTGAACCTTGAGGGTGACAAGATATCTACATCGCAGAACTGGGCTGTGTGGCTCCATGAGTATCTCGATGAGTTCCCTGGCAAGGAGGATGTATTGCGCTATGTGTTATGTGCTAACGCCCCTGAGACCAAGGATAATGACTTTACTTGGAAGGACTTCCAGGCGCGTAACAACTCTGAGCTTGTTGCCGTATTGGGTAACTTCGTTAACCGTGCCCTGGTACTTACAAAGAAGTACTACGATGGCGTAATCCCTGAGCGTGGTGAGCTTACGGAGTATGACGAGGCTACAATCGATGAGTTGCAGAAGATCAAGGCCTCTTTGGAGCGTAACATTGAGCACTACCACTTCCGTGAGGCGTTGAAGGATGCTATGGCATACTCGCGTATCGGTAATAAGTATCTCGCCGACACAGAGCCTTGGAAGGTTGTTAAGACCGACCCCGAGCGCGTTAAGACCATCCTTAACATAGCGCTTCAGATTACTGCAAATACGGCTATCGCTATTGAGCCCTTCATGCCATTCTCGGCTGAGAAGATGCTCAAGATGCTCGCTGTGGATAAGTTCAGCTGGGAGCAGCTCGGCTCTATGGAGCTCCTCGCTGCTGGCCATACCATTGGTGAGGCGCAGCTCCTCTTCGAGAAGATCGAGGATGATGTAATCCAGGCGCAGCTCGACAAGCTCGATGCATCGCGCAAGGCTAAGCTTGCTGCTGAGGCTGCTCAGAACGTCACAGAGCAGAAGGCGGAGGTTACGTTCGATGACTTCCAGAAGATGGATATCCGCGTATCGACTATTCTTGAGGCCGAGAAGGTGGCTAAGACAAAGAAGCTCCTCAAACTGACTATCGACACTGGTATCGACAAGCGTACTATCGTTTCGGGTATTGCAGAGTACTACACTCCCGAGCAGCTTGTGGGTCGTCAGGTGCTCGTATTGGCCAACCTCGCGCCCCGCGAGATTAAGGGTATCGAGTCGCGCGGTATGATTCTCATGGCTGAGGATGCGTTGGGTCGTCTGGTGCTTGTTCAGCCCGAGGATAAGACCAGGTCGGGTGCGAT